>JBJTDB010000135.1:0-3007 GCA_046092145.1 Planctomycetia bacterium
CTCGATGCTCATTCCGATGTCGGGATAGTAGGCCATCGCGAAGTCGTTGTCCTGAATCGCCTTGATGTCGCTCGCGTCCTTCGAGGCGTCGTAATGCCGCACCTCCTTGAAGAGGCTCGTATCGAAATCGGTGCGCTCGCGGCCGAGCTGCACGAGCAAAAGGTCGTGGTCCTTGGCCAGGGCCTCGATGAAGGGCTGCTGCGAGCGATAGACGCTCTGCCGCTTGAACCACATGCTCGTGAGAATCGCGATCCGGCGTTTCTTCGGCTTGTTGCGGATCGGCTGGCTGCACAGCGGCGTGGCCTGGAAGAGCTTGTTGCTCCGCTGCTTGACGAGGTAATCGTGCTCGTGGTCGATGTAGGTGGCGCCGAAATAGGCGTGGTGGGTGAACGAGTTGATGCCGATGATCCGGTCGTCCTCGTAGGCGATGTGCTCGCGGAGGTTGGCCAGCGTCGTCTCGTCGGCGCAGCCGTTGCGGTAGCCCTCCGTGAAGCAGTAATACCACTGCGTGGCTAGGGCGGGGCTCGTTCCGAAGAGGAGCTTGCGGTCGACCTTCACCTTGTTGCGGGCGGAATAGAGGGCGAGGAGCTTCGTGAAGTTCCGCTGCTGCCCGAGAAGAATCCGCAGGTAGGGATCGGTGTTGCCAAAGTCACTGATCGCGACCATGTTGGCGATCACGCCATTGGCGTCGATAAATCGCGACGCGTAGGCGTCGGTGAGGACAAAATCCTCCTGTGATAGAAAATAGAGAAAGTGCTTGACGAAGCTATTGAGAGCCTGCTTCGTGGGGATGTCGAGGGCGTAGTAGGTGATGTTGCGAAACTGGTCGAGCACCGCCAGAAACTGCTCGCTCATCGCATCGTAGGCATGCTCGCGATAGTTGGTGTGGAGGGTTTCGACCGAGAAATCGAGCAACGGATTGGCCGGCTTCTCGGGAACGGGGGCGGAAGCAGCCGATTCAGCGGCTTTTTCTTCGGCGACGGCGGTCGGCATCAACAGTCCTTTTCCATGAAGGTGCGGCGGCGGCTCTCACTACCACCCAATGGGAGGAGTATAGCTCGCGGCGGGGCGGACGCCAGAAAATTACCAACGGCCTTCCAGGCCGAGCGAAAGCCCGTGGACAAGCACGCCACCCGCGGCCGTGAGCGAACCGGTGGCGGGCACGATCTCCGGTTGTGTGAGGTCCTGGCCGCTGAGTTGGTTGCTCTGCTGGGCGATTCCTTCGATCCAAAGCCCAAAATACCCGAAGCGGAAGTCCCAATTGCGCCGGAACGGGATGACGCCCGTCAGCCCCACCTCCCCCACGAACGAGGCGCCGGCTGGCGACTGACCGACGCGGATGCCCTTGTTGAAGGTGAACGGCGGAGTTGTGGAGTAGCTGTAGCTGTAGGAAGACGACTGCACGGCGGCATTGTAGAAGACGCCCGCCTTCACCAGCCCCTCGAACCGGAGTCCGGAGGCAGTCGTGAGGAGGAGCGAGTCGATGCCGATCTGACCACCATAAAGGTCGTTGACGCACGAGGTGTCGTAGAGGCCACTGCCCCGGATACTTGGAAAATCGGCGTCCGAAAACTGCTCGGCCATCGTGAGCTGCTCCTGCCACTGCACCCACCGAAATCCGAACAGAAACTGGGCCATGTCCCAGAGGAAGGGGGTGCGGGCATTGAACTCGAGGCTTTGGAGACTCGAAAGGAGCTTCGCGTCGACGGTGGTCAGGGGGGGGGCACCGGGTTGGTCGCCCCACGGATTCCCGTAGATGCCCGGGGAAGCGACGGCATACCCCTGGAAAACAGGCGGCAGGGAGCGGTCGCCGTAAAAATTTCCGGCGTAGAGATAGGTCACTTCGCGGGCGTAGCCGCAGCCATCGGGGCGGAAAAGCGAAATCCGTGGGGCTGCGAGAGGGTCGCTGTCGAGCCGGTTGGCATCCAGCGCAACCGGACCGATCGCCTTTGTCGCCGCGTTGAACGTGGTGAAGAGCGGCCTCGATGATGGGGCGCTCCGCCATAAAAGGAGGGAATCGAACCGGCCGATCCAGCAGCGATCCTTGCAGGCGAGGAGGTTTTGCACGAGACCCGGCTGGCCTGGAGGACAATGCCGTTTGGTGCAGGCGTCGCAGGTGCAGGGACCACCGGGCGCATAGCCGCCGGCGGCTCCGAATGTCTCAGAAACCTCCGATTCCAGGCATCCTTGGCCGGCTCTACCGATGGCAAAGTCGTCGCTGATCAGATACTCGCTGCCGTCGGAAGCGTTCACCGCGCCAGCCACCGCACTGATGGCGATGAAGCACGCCAACGCAAAAACACCGAGCATGGCATGGGTGAAGCAGCGCATTAAGACGCTCCCGGTCCGGATACAACGATCCGGGGGATTTCATCGGTTGCGCCGACAGAGAATCGTGACGATTCTTCCGCATCATCTGCGGAGGGGGACGCGGTGGAAGAGGTAGGAAGCAGAGCCTGGCGAAATGAGGGCGATGCAGTGACACGGGAGAGTGGGCTCCCACCACGAAAATCCTGCCCGGATCGCCCAAGGGCCCTCTTTTTCGGAATCCGAACCCGAGGATCAACGATCACGGCCCGCCCCACCAGCAGTCGAAGGAATGGGCGGTCTGTTTTCTTTGCGGGAGGGCTGACGAAATGAAGGCTCGCAACGTTCGTGCCGGGATGGCCGGTCTTCTGGCCCTATGCTGCTGCCCGATCGTGGCCCGGGCGTTTGATTTCAGAACGTTGCTGCCCGAAGCATCCTCCGGCCTCTCCGTCGCCATGATCGACGACGGCCTGAGCCCGGGCCTGGAGTCGGTGCTCGTGGGGCCACCGGAACATGGTGAACAGTTCGATCCCAATGCCGCTGATCCCATCATCAGCGGCATGCCATATGCGGGCGACGCTCGTCGGCTGCCGCCACCCCCGCGGGCATCGCGGGGCGATCGCTCCCTGAAGCAGATTCTTCGTGGAGGAGCCGACCGGTGGGCCTTCGAGGCGGACGCCGTCATGTTGTGGCAGGGCAA
>JBJTDB010000136.1:0-27313 GCA_046092145.1 Planctomycetia bacterium
CATTCGGGGAAGGCAGGGCGACCACGTGCTCCTTGGGCATCGCGCCATCCAGCGGTGTACCGGCAAGCGGCAAAGGCCAGACGGCATCGAACGTGCTGTTGAACCGCCGTAGGTATTCGAGGCCGACGAGGCCGACAGCGAGCGAGAAAAGGCTCCAGGCCACGCCACGGTTGATTCGGTCGTAGCGATCGGCCACGAGCAGTTGTGATTCAGGCAGCATCCGGCCGGCCGGTTTTTCATCCGCGGCCGTGCCGTCCGTTGCCTCGGCACCGCCGGCCTCGCCGGCCGGTTCCGGGCCCGCCATGGTGGCGTTGCTCTTCGTGGTCGCTCGACGCTGCTTGCCCCGGCTGCGGTAGGCCGGAATCTTCGCGAGCCGCTCCTCCACCGCCCGCTCGTAGGCGCCCTGTTCCTCGGCGACCGACACACCCGCGATGTCGGCCTGATCGGACGCGGTGTCCTCCGCGAAGCGAATGCCGGCGGCGCGGCCGCGGAGCTTGTCTTGGGAGGATTTCTTCGCGGCCTCCTCGGCGGCGAGCACCTCGGCGGAGCGATCGACCTCGATCCCGCGGATGCTTTCGGAGGTCGCGGCCGCAAGCGCGAGGCCCACGAGCGCCAGGCCGGAGGCGGCGAGCCACACGTGGAAGCGGCGGCGCGAGAGGAGGCCCACGAACAGCGCCACGGCCGCAGACGCCCAGGCGAGGCACGACGCCAAGCCAATCAGGCCGAACGTATTCCAGAGAATCCCGAGCGTCGGCATCACTTGCGGTGCTTCCGGGTCAGATCGAGGTAGTTGCTGAACGAGTAATAGATGATGTTCACGCCCAGTCGGTAGGAGGCGTCGGCGAGGTCGCGGCTCATCCCCGAGGAGCCGGTCTTCCAGGCGTCGTTGATGTCGCCCGGGTGGTAGAACACGGCCCAGCGGTTCTGGTGCTTGACCCCGAGGGCCCGGTTGCCGCCGTGGTGCCACAGCGGCGGCGCGCCGTTGGGAAACACGAACGGGGCCTGGAAGATCGGATCGTCGTCGGCGATCGTCACGAGCTGCCGGTCGGGGAAGACGGCCGCCATCAGCGCGCGGAAGCTGTCGTGAAACTGTGGCGAGCCGGCGTCGGCGAAGAGCATGCCGCCGTCGATCAGGTATTCACGGAGGATCTTGACGTCGTTGGAACTCACCGGGATCGAGCCCGCGCCGGTGAGGTAGAGGAAGGGGGGCGCGAAGCCCTTGTCGAAGTTCTTCAGTTGCGCGATCGTGCGGGCCTCGGGGCTGCGGGCGATCTTGAAGCCGGTCACCTTCTTGAACTCCTCGAGGAAGTTCATGTCGGCGCGGCTGACCTCGTCCATGCCGTCGTCCCAGCCGGGGCCGCCGTGCTTGATCCGGAAGAACCGCACCGGATCGTCGCCGACGCCGTCCGGCCAGCCGCCCTTCTTGCCGCCGCCTTTGCCCATCTTTCCGCCCGCGCGGGCCTGCGCGGAATTCGCGTCGGCGACGTAGGTGATCTCCGACGCCTTCTCGACCGTCTCCTCGACGTCGGAATCCTTGTCGATGTCGGGCCGCGAGAGGATGATCGCGGAGTTGAGGTTGAGCATGTAGCGGCGCTTCTTTTTCTTGACCGGCTTGGCCACCTGCACGACCGCCGCCACCGCCTCCTCGCCCGATCCGTGGGGCACGCTGTACCGCTCCGAGCAGCCGATCGAGCGGACGAGCCAGGGGATCACCACGATCAGAAGCAGGTGGCCCGAAAGGCTCGAGAGCCAGCTCTTGCGGAAGAGCGGATCGCCACCGCCCGTGCGGACGTTTTCGATGATTCGATCGCCGGCGGCGGGTGCCGCGCCGTCGTCAGCGCGACCGCCGTAGAGGGCGAGCGTCGAGCCCCGCCAGGTGAGCACGTGGCCGATGGCGGCCATTGCGAGCGGCAGAAAGACGGCGGCCGCACAGCTCCACCAGAGCTTGAAGAGCGTGACCGCATCCTGGGGCAGTTCGTCGATCGTGAGCTTGTGCTGCCCGATCACGCCGACCGTGCGGGTGACGAGCACGAGGTAAGCCACCATCGCGAGGTAGGAGGCGACGAAGCCCAGCCGCACAAGCCGCAGGCAGAGCCGGCCCGGCAGAAAAGCGGCCAGGCCGCCGACCGCCGCCACCGCGGCGGCACCGGCGATGACAATGGCCACGGCCGTGAAGAGCCACCCCACGCCGTCGGTCTCGAACGGGCCGACGAAGTTCGGCTGCCGGGCCAGGATCGAGGCGAGCGAGGGAGGGAGCCGCCAGGCGACGAGCCCCCCGATCGCGGCCAGCGCGACGAGAGGCGCAGCAAGGGCCGCGCGGGCCAGGAGTCGGGAGGTGGATGTCACGGTGGCGATGGCCGGGGCGTCACTTCGGGTTCGTGTCTTCGATGCTCAGGCCGAGGTCGTCGGGCGACTTGGGGATCTCACCGGGCTTGGCGACCTCCGTCGTGGCCTTCTCGATCGGCGACGGCTCGGCGGCAGGCTTGGCCGTCGTGGTGGCCGTCGTGGTGGCCGTCGATTCGGCGACGGGGGATGCCGGTGCAGGCGTCGCCGTGGCGGTGGGCTGCGGGGTGGCCTTCGCGGCGGCGATGGCGGCTTCTTTGCGGGCCTTGGCTCCCTCGGGGTCGAGCAGGTCGCGGATGTTGCCGATCGACAATCCGCCGATCACGATCGCGTGGATCAGGAACGCAAGTAGAAACCACCGCAGCAGATGGCTCTGCGAGAAGGTGGCGACGAGCGAGTCGGGGGAGAGCCGGTCGATTCGGGTCTCGGCCGGTGTGGATTTAGCCTGGGCACTCATGGGGTCTGGTCCTTGCTGGGTGCGGGTGAGGAAAACGGAGGAGTATGTGCGGGGTGAACGGAGTCGTGATGCACGGGGTCAGATGGAAATGGTTCGCGTCATCCCGTCGCGTCCGCGACGGGCTTCTGGGTCTTGGGTCAGGGGGTGGGGGTCTTTGCTTCGCCGACGGCGGCGATCACGCCCCCCGCCTTCGAGATCGCCGCGAGTACCGGCTCGAACACCTGCTTGTCGACGCCCTTGTCGCAGCGGAACACGACGATCCGGTCCTTGGGATCCTTCTTGCCGGCGAGGAAGCCGGCGACGCCGGCCTCGATCACGTCGGCCGAGCCGACCGGCCGGCCGTTGAAGAACATGCCGCCGTCGCCGTCGATCGAGACCGACACGTTCTGGTTTTCGAGTTGCGCCAGTTCCGCCGCCGAGGGCGGGGCGATGTTGCGGGTGTCGTCCTTGGCGAAGTTGCTCGTCAGGATGAAGAAGATCGTGAGCAAAAACGCGATGTCGCCCATGCTGGCCAGCGGCACGAGGGGCGGCACCCGCCGCGTCTTGTGGAGTTTCATGGCAGCCTGACCGCGCGGTCAGTCCTCCTCCACGATCGCGACCACGCCGCCGGCGGAGCTGATCGCCGCCAGGATCTCGTAGTAGCTCTGGTAGTCGACCTTGCCGGCGGCCTCGAGCAGCACGACCTTGTCCTCGCCCTGCTTGCCCGCGAGCTGCAGGTCGAGCAGCCGGTCCTTGAGCGTGGCGAACGACACCTCCTGTTCGTTGAAGAGGATCTTGCCGTTGCCGAGCTGCACGGTCGGCGTCTTCGCGTCGGTCTTCACCGCCTGCTTGTCGGAGGCGTTGGCGGAGGGCAATTCCGCCGTGAAGCCCGACAGCTTGCTGAGCGTGGTGGTGAGGATGAAGAAGATGATCAGCAGAAACGCGATGTCCGACACCGAATCGGTGGGGATTTCGAGATCCTTCTTCTCCTTGCGCTTGGCCAGGGCCATGGCACGTCTCCCGGGGGGCGTCCTGCGTCCGGTGCCGGCCGCAGGACGCACGGCCGGAGCCGCCGCGGCGGCCGGTCGGGCGGCGGAAGCCTGGGCTGCCGCGGGCCGCGGCTGGGCGGGGGTGCCCTGCCGGATCGTGATGTAGTCGAGCAGCTCCGAGGCCGACTCGACCATTTCCGACTCGATCGCGCCGGCCCGGGCCGTGAAGTAGTGGTAGGGCACGACGGCGATCAGCGAGATGATGAGCCCCGCCGCCGTGGTGATGAGGGCCTCCGAGATGCCGGCGGAGACCGTCTCGTTCGACACGCCACCGACGGCCATGCCGGCGAAGGCGCTGATCATGCCCGTCACCGTGCCGAGCATCCCCAGCAGTGGCGCGGAGCCGGCTACGAACGAAAGCACGCCGAGCCGCTTGTTGATGGCGCCGGTCGCCAGTTGGGAATAGTTTTCCATCGCGTCCTCGACCAGCGCGCGGCAGGTCTCCGGCCGGCCCGCCGTGACGCCACGGAATTTCGCGTAGGCCTGCAGGCCGGCGAGCATCACCGCCGAGACGGGGCCGGGCGTGTTGGAGCAGAGGACCGCCGCTTCGTTCACCTTGCCGGCGGCGAGCAGTTCGAGCACCTTGGACCGCAGCGACCGGGTGTCGACCTTGTCATTCTTCGAGAAGGCGATCCAGCGGTCGAGCGCGACGGCCAGCGCCAGCACGCTTTGGAGCATGAGCGGCAGCATCATCGAGCCGCCCTTGATGATGGTTTCAAGCATGAACGGGATCTCCTTGTCGGGCCCTCTCCGGGGCCGGGTCATGGGGTGTTTCGAGCAGTGAGCGGGCGGCCAGCGGATCGAGCATGAGCGATGGAAAGGGGGGGCCGGAGGTGACCGGTGGGAAGGCCAGTTCCCCCGTCACGTGGTTGTAGACCGCGCGGCCAATCGCCGTGGCCGGCACGACCCGCACCAGCGGCCGCGGTCCGGTGGCCACGAGCACGAACCGATCGCCGAGCACCGCCGCGTAGAGCGGCGCGCGGCCGAACCAGCTGCCGGTATCGACGAGCGTGCCCGACCGGGCGGCCCAGCGGACGGGCAGCTCGGCGGCTGCCGGCGCGCGGGCCCGGAGCGTGTCGAGCACGGCGGCGGGGAGGGTGTCGAGGGACTGGGAGGTCATTTGCCGTCCTTCTCCATCGCCGCCTCCGCCTGCACCATCGCCTCCTCGGTGAGACGGCCGCGGGCGAACTTGGCCCACTTGCCCTCCGGGTAGTCCCAAGTGAGCTTCTTGAAGGCCCGGTAGGCGTTCTTCATATCGCCCTTCTGCAGGCAGACGTCGCCGGCCCAATACATCGCCTCGGCCGCGAGATCCTTGTCGGTCTTCGTGTCCTTGTAGATGGTCTGGAAGACATCGAGCGACCGCTCGAAATCCTTCGCCCGCAGGTAGCACTGGGCCGAGAGCATCTTCGTCTTGCTCGCCAGCGCATGCTGCGGGAACCGCTCGCCGAGCCGGCCGAAGACCTGCGCGGCGGTGGTGAACATCTCGCGGCCCTTGATCGCCACCTTCTCCTTCTCGACGGCGTCGGTCTGGCCCGACGCGGCCTCGTCGAACTCCTTCCCCTTGGCGAGGAAGTATTGGCCGAGCCTGGCGATCGTCTCCGCCACCAGCTCGTTGTCGGGGTAGCGGTAGGAGAGCTTCACGTACTCCTCGCAGGCCTGGTCGATCTGGCCGAGCTTCTCGAGCACGAGCGCCTTCTTGTACTGGCTCTTCGGCGCATATTCGCTGTCGGGGTAGCTCGACACGATGTCGCTGAACCGCGTCACGGCGTCGATGGCGTGCTGCCGGGCGATCTCCTCGTTGGCCGAGTCCTTCGAGAACTCGAACGAGAGGTTCGCCAGCAGGTAGTCGGCCTGGGCCCGCGACTCGGTGTTGGGGTAGTCGCGGATCGCCTCCTCGAGCAGCTTCTTGCCCTGGGCGATCTCGCGGCGGGCGAGGCTCTCCTGGCCGAGTTCCCGGTGCCGCTTGGCCAGTTCGAACCAGGCCTCGGCCACGGTGAACTGCGTCTGCACGGCGATCTCGGGCTCCTTGAACTGCTTCGTGAAGGGCACGAGTGCGGCGTCGCCCCCCTTGAAGATCGCGACGGTCCGCTCGACCGGCTCGCCCGCGGCGGGCGTGTAGCGGATCGTGACGGTCTCGCCGTAGGCCACCGGCAGCGTGCGGCCGTCGGCGGCTGCCGTGGTGTCGGTGGCTTGCTTGTCGCCGGCGTCGCGGTAGGCGAGCTTCACGGCCCCCTTGAAGACGCCCGAGTGGCCGAAGGTCTCGGTGAGCGGCAGCTCCAGTTCGCCGCCGCCCGAGGCCTTGAGCTTCACGCTGACGGCATCCTTCTCGTCGGAGGTGTCGAGCACCGGCTGGATGAGCCGGAGATTCAGGCTGTCCCCCACGTGCGTGCCCGCAAGCTCCTCCTGGTAGCGGCGGTCCATCACGTCGAGGGCGAGATCCGATGTGAGTTCCACCGGCTGGATCGTCCACTGCTCGGCGCCGGAGGCGTCGGTCGTGCGGCAGCCGACGTAGATCGTGTCGTTGCCGCGGATCTGCAGCACCGGCGGCTTCTCATGGTAGATGTCGTATTCGACGTCCGCCTGGGAGGCGTCGGGCACGGGGCCGAGTTCCTTCTCGACCAGGAACGTGAACCGGCCCTCGCCGAGCGCGTCGGTCGCGTAGCGGTTGCCCCGCACGAGCACCTGGCTCACGCCCGGCGCGATCGGGAGTTGGCCGGGATCGCCGGGATGGCGGCGGAGCCGGATCGTGCCCGGCACGTCGAGCGGATATTCCCCGTCGCCCACCGGGCGGCCGAGCTTTTCGCGGCCCGACTCCGTCTGCACGAAGAGTTCCGCCACGCTCTTGGGGCTCTGCGCGAGCTGCGGGGCGAGCAGTTCGACCAGCAGCGGTCCGTCGATGAGCACCTTCGCCCGCTCGCCGGTCTTGGCGACCGCTTCGGGCCTCACGGCGATGATCTCCCGCGTGATCGGAATCCGCTCTTCGAGCTTGCGGCCACCGGCCTGCTTGGCCACGACGGCGGCCCGCTCCTTCTCATCGAGCGGCCGGCTGGCGACGTCGTAGACCCGCAGTTCCGGCCCGTCGGAGCCGGTCTGTTCCACGGTGCTCGTCCGTTCCCAGGGGATGCCCGGGTCGGTGTTGTCGCGGTCAAGGTAGGCGAGCTTCAGGTCGTCGCCCGCTGCGACGGCGATCTCACTGGGCCGCGAGGGCTTACCCGCCACGGGAAAGAGAGTGCCGAGGAAGATGCCGGAGTGGTCCTCGGTCTCGAGCGCCTCGATCGAGACGGCCTCGCCGCGGCCGGCCTTCACGGTGAGCGACACGCGGTCGGGCTGGTCGGAGACGTCCATGTCGGGATCGTTCACGAACACCTTCACCGTGTCGCCCGGCTTGAACCGGCGCATCGGGATGTATTCGGCCCGCCGCTCGCCGCCGACATCCCGGAACTCGACGAACGCCGCCGAGACCTCGGCGTTGGTGTAGGTGGCGGTGAGAAAACGCTCCTGCGTCCGCTTGGTCGGCGTGATCACCGCCGCGTCGTCGTACACGACGGTGAGGCGGTCGCCGGGGATGATCTCCAGCACGTCGTTCTTGGCGAGGTGTTGGAAGCTCTTCTCGGTGGGGAGCACCTTCTTGCCGTCGGCGTCGGTGAGGGTGACCGCGTTGATGGCCGGGGCGTCGGTCTCGTAGTCGGCGATGACGAGCCGCACCACGCGGGCCCGGGTGTCCTTCGCGAAGCCGATCGTGAGCTTCGAATTGTCGTCGCCGGCCTCGACCGTGGCCGGGGCGATGGCCAGCGTCTCGGCGATCGCGGGATGCTCGGCGGGGCTGAAGAAGGCTTCCGGGATCGCGGCGGTGAACGGCGGCTCGGCCGCGTCGATGAGCACCTCGAAGTTGATGCCCGCGTGCATGTAGGCATGGGCGTAGACGTCGATGCGGTGCACGCCCTTGGTGAGCGCCCGCGAGATCGTCAGCGGCTTGTCGCGTTGGGGCGAGACCACGCCGTCGATGGCGAACACGTAGCGGATGTTCTGCTTCTCGGTCTTGCCCTTGGGGTCGAGCGTGAACGTGCGGGTCTGGTTCTTGTCGACCTCGAACCCGGCATACCAATGGCCCACGTACCAGTCTCCCACGCTCGCCGGACCGGCCAGGCCGCCGAGGTTGCCGTCCCAGGGGCCGATCGCCAGCGTTTTCAGGGGCTGCGACACGAGCGCCGCCGGGGCGAACCGGCCGCGGGCGAGATAGTCCTCGAATTCGGCCGGCGTCGTGAGCGGCTTGGGCTGGGCGACGAACCGGGCGATATCCACCCGCGGCGTGCCGTCCCACGGCTTGAACGTGGCCTTGCCGTCGGCCCGCCACTGGCCCACGGTGCGGAAGTCGCGGCCGTTGAGCGAGGTCTGCACGAAGACATCCTTGAGCTTGCGGCCCGGAACGTTGGCGGTGACGGTCATCGTGCCGAGCTTCACGTTGTCGTTGAGATCCACGGCGAAGGTCTTCGGCCGCTTGTTGTCGGCGAGGCCGACCCAGGGGGTGGCGGCCTCGGGGCCGATGGCGTTGTTGGGGTCGTTGCCGTCGGTCGAGTCGGAGGCGAAGGCCGTGGCCTGGCTCGTGCCGGTCGGCACGGTGCCCTCGAAGACGCCGGTGTAGGGCCCGGTCTCGGTGAGCGTGACGATCAGGCTGTCGCCGCTGGCCGTCGCGGCCCGCACCTCGAGCGTGTCCTTCGCGGGCGTCGTGCCGCGGTCGGGATCGACCACGCGGACGTTGATCCGGTTGCCCGGCTTGATCTGGTCGTCGCTCCGGGCCGACGCGAGGGCCATCTGCCTGTCGAGGCTCTCGTTGAGTCGCAGCTTGTCGCGGATCAGCTTCTCGAGGGCCCGATTCTCGAGGTCTTCCTTCGAGAGGATCGCGCCGCTCGACACGAAGAGGTCGGCGTCGGTGACCACGGTCATGGCCGCGGGCTCCTCGGCGATGCCCCCCTTCGCTCCGCCGAACGACTCGGCGAACGTGTAGCGGACGGTGTCGCCGCCGACCACCTGGAGGGTGTGGTCGCCCTTCACGGCCGCGGCGAGCTGCGTGGGGATCTGGCCGGTGAACCGCGTCTTCGAGTCGCCGAACGGAAACAGGTTGAACCGCTCCTCGTCGCCGCTGGCCGTCCAGACCTTGATCTCGATCTGCGAGGCCTTGCCGACGACGGCGAGGTTTTTGTCTTCGAGGTCCACCTCGAGCGGCTTGCCCGGGATCAGGAACTTCTTGTCGCCGAGCACGCCGAGCTTCACCTTCGACGCCACGTCGTACTTGCGACGAAGGAGGTTGAGCTTGCCCTCGAGGATGCGGCCGCCGACGTGGTTGGGAACCAGCGTGAACACCTTCTCCAGATACCCCGCCGCCTCCTCGACCTCCTCCTGGTCGGCCTTGAGCAGCGCGAGCTGGTAGTTGGCCTCCGACTGCAGGATCCGATCGGGCCGGCGGGCCAGCCGGTCGAGCCGTTCCTTGGCGGCGTCGAACTGCCGGGCCAGCCGGTCCACCTCGGCCACGCGGAGTTCGGCGTCGCGCTTGCCGGCGGTGCCGTCGAACTCCTTGGCCGCCGCGATCCGCTCGTAGAGGGCGCGGGCCTGCGGATAGTCGCGGCGGGAGAGCGCGATGTCGGCGTAGGCCACGAGCAGGCCGGCCTGCGCCTCGACGTCGATCGCGCCGGGCACGGCGTCGACCCAGGCCAGCATCAGCTGGGCCAGTTCGCGGGCGCGGTCGTAGTTGCCGGTCTGGGTGTTTTCGCGGATGAGCCAGGTCGTGAACGCGGCATTGAGCTCCTTGTACATCTGCGCGACGATGCCCGGGTTCGAGGCGTAACGATCCCAGGCGGTCTGCGGCTTGCCGGCGGCGAACGCCAGCTGCGCGTCGTAGATCGGCCATCGCGGATCGCTTCGCGGCACGGGATTGGTGCCGCCGAGGGCCAGGATGGCGTCGGTCCGCAGCGTGGCGAGCTGCGTGCGGGCGGCCTCGGGCAGATCGGTGCCGAGCATCTCGAGGCCCGCGTCGGCGAGCGCCGCGGCGAGGTCGGGCTGGCCGGCCTTGGCGAGCGCCGCCGCGCTGCCGGCCAGGCGGGAGAGGTAGTCGCCGTTGCGGGTATCGCGGCCGATCCGCCAGAGTTCGGGGGCGATCCGGGCGAGGTCGCCCGGGCGATTCTGGGCGGGCAACGCCTGCGCGAGCACGAGGCCCAGCTGCTCGAAGCCCCAGCCGCCCGACCAGGTGGTCGGCGTGTTGCCGTCGAAGATGGAGAGCAGCAGGTTCAGTTCCTCGGGCGAAAAACCATTCGCGGGAATCTGCCCGATGGCGCCGAGATAGGGAGGGCCGATCCGGCCCCGCGAGGCCTTGCCCCGTTCGAGATAGGCGGCGAGCTTCTGGAAGAAGTCGGCCCGCTTGGCGGCGTCGTTCATGATCGCCGGGTCGCCCGGAAGCGACGCCCGGCCCATGGCCCAACCGTCAAAGCGGGTCTTGCCCCAGGCCGATTCCGCGGACTGCACGACCTTGTCGCGGAGCGCCGGCGTCGCGGAGAGGGCCCGCTCGGCCCACTGCCAGGCCTCCCAGGGAACTGTCGCGGTATAGACATCCCGCCGGTCGCCGGCCACGAGCAGCTGCGGCAGCTGGTCGTAGCCCAGCGGATTGCCGGGGCCGGTGGCCATCGTCGTGACGGTGGCAAACCGCTCGGCCGCGGCGTCGATCCCCTTTTTCTTCTCGTCGCGGCTGTAATGCGTGAAGGCCCAGTCGAATCGGCCGGTGGCCTTCGACTCTTCGACGAACATGTCGTCGAAGAAGGTCTCCACCGGGAACTGCTTGTTCAAGCCCTGGAACTCGTTGCGAATCGCATACTGGTAGTCGCAGGTGGCGCTCGTGTGGGCTCCGAGCCGTGAGTTGTATTTCTGAAACGCCTTCGCTTCGATCAGCTTGGCGAGCACCTCGTTGCCGATCTCCTGCTCCTGCCAGCCGCCGCCCCGGCGGGTGGTGCGGAAGCGTTCGAAGAACGAAACGGAAAACGCGCCCCGGGCGAGCTGGGCGAGGATGCCGTCGCCGATCGTCTTATTGAAGGCGAGCGCCAGGTCGCGGTCCTTCTTCGGAATCGACCACCAGTTCCATCCCGGGCGGCCGGTGAAGAGGGCCGTGTCGATCGCGAGGAACGCGGCCTGGAATGTCCGCAGTGCCGTCGGGCTGTCGGGCTTCCACTGGGCCATCTGGTCGACGATCACCTCCCGCTGGAAGTCGATCGTGTCGAAGGCGGCCGGCCGGTTGGTGACGAGCCAGGTGAGGGCCGGCTGGCCGAAGGGCGTCTTCTTTTCAGGGTAATCGCGGATGAGTTTGTAGGCCTCGCGGGCGGAGGCGAGGTAGGCATCGAGCTTCTTCTCGGCAATCGCGCGGACGCAGCGGGCGAGGTGGCCCGCGAGCGGGTCGGCGAGCTTCGCCAAGTCGGCCGTGGCCGAGACGTTCACGTCGAACGCCTTCTTGAACTCCTCCTCGAGCGGCGCGATCGTCGCGGCCGCCTTCTCCCATTTCGCCACCTCGTCGGCCTTCGCCTTGTCGTCCGCGGCCGCCTTGGCCGCCGCCTGCGCGGCCTTGAGCTGATTGCGGACCTGATCGGCCCACTGCTTGAAGGCGGTGTGCGTGGGCGTGATCGCCTCGCGACGGGTCTTCTCGTCCCACGGCACCCAGTCGAGGCTGCGGAGCGCCGCCACGATGGCCGACTTGTCGCCGGGATCGGCGCTGCCATACGAGAAGGTCGAGGTCAGATAGCCGGCGGCCGCGGCGGGCTGGAAGATCGCGATCGGGGAACGGACGATCGCCTCGGGCGCCCAGGACAGAAACGCCTTGTACCATTCGGCGTCGGTGGTGGCGGGCTCCTTGGGAAACGATTTCCAGATCGGCCAGACCGAATTGGTGGCGGCGTTGTAGGTGCTCTCGAACGTGCCGTGCCACGCCTCCTGCTGCGAAAGATGCCGCAGGCCGGCGAGCAGGTCGGTGCCCTTCGTGGCGGCGAGCGCATTGGCCGTCTTCGCGCCGTCGGACGGCACACCGGTGAGAAACGCAGCTTGTGCGGCATAGACGGCCGGGTCGGGCTTGTTCACGAGGAAGGGGAGGCCGGCGGTCGCGGCCGCCGTCTTGAAGACCTCGGGAAACTTCGTGCCCAGGTCGATCCACTGCTCGGCCGACGCCTGGTAGGCATACCAGCCCTGCCAGTTGATCGCCTTCGACTTCTCGGGGTCGGGCAGCTTGGGAAACGAGGCGGTCCACCAGCCGCGGATCGGCTCGCCCAGCGTGTTCCAGGCCTCGTGGTTGTTCGCCGGGCAGACGAAGACGTTCATCACGTCGGCGAGCGTGGCGGCCGTGGGTGCCGCATCGACATACGCGGTGGCCGCAGCGACGACCGGCTCGAAGGCCTTCGCGAGGGCCGCCGGATCCTTGCCGGCGGCGCCGGCCCGGAATTCGAGCCAGGACACGATGAATCCATACCGCGCCGCCCGTGCCGGGCTCTCCCGCACGAGGCCGACGATCTTTCGGGCGTCGGCCGCCGCGGCGAAATAGTTGGGCGTGGCCCGGGCGAGTTCGCCCATCAGCGCGTCGAGACGCTCCCAGCAGGTGATCCGCTCGAGTTCGAGCGGCAGTTGCTCGCCCATGATCGTCGCCAGCCGGGCGGCCAACGAGACCGCGTCGCGGCGATTCTGCGCCTGCTCGAGGAACCAGAAGTCGTATTTCCGCGCCTCGGGCGACTGCCGCAGCTCGGCCCCCTGCCGCACCATGAAGCTGTAGGCGTCGTCGGCGTTGGCGAGATCGTCGATCAGGATCGCGTAGAGGCGGGCGGCCGCCCGCGAGCGGGCCTCGTCGGCCGGCGCGGCGGCGAGATAGAGCTTGTAGCGGGAGGCGGCGGTCCGCAGGTCGCCGGAGGCGGCCGCATTCTCGGCAGCCGCCAGCAGGGCGGCCGGGGAGGGGGACTGCGTGCGGGCCAGCCAGGTCTTGAGCGCCATGTTGGCGGCGTAGGGACGGCCGAGATCGCGGGCCAGGCCGACGAGCTCGACGATCTGCTGCTCGCCGGCGGCGGCGGGATTCTGCGTGATCGCCTGGGCGAGCGCCTCGTACTGGACCACCTTGGGGTCGGGCTTGGCCGCAGGCTCCGCGGCGAGGGCCTGCGCGGCGACGAGGCACGCGAGGCAGAGCGCATGCGCTGCACGAGCGAATGGGAAGCGTGTCGGTTTCATGGTGGTCTCCGGTGTGTCGGGTGTGCTCAGCCCGCGGCCTTCTCGGCGGCGGGTTTCACTTTTTGTTCGATCTTGGGCAGGATCGCACGGGCCCGTTCGGCATAGGCGCTCGCGGGATATTCGAAGAGCAGCTGCGTGCACTTGTCGTAGGCCCTCTGGAAGTCGCCTGTGCGGTAGGCCACCATCACCCACTTGAGCAGCATCGCATCGAGGAACTGGGCGTCGGGATAGTCCTGGAAGATCTGCTCGAGCAGGTCGTTGGCGGCGGTGTTGTCTTTCTTCTCGATGTGGTAGTCGACGAGCTTGCCGAGCGACTCGCCGGCGAACGGGCTCTCCGGATACCGCTCGGCGCAGAGCTTGTATTGCACGATCGCCTGCTCGGCGGCGCCGGGGTGCGGCAGCTTCTCGGTGGCCTGGGCGATCCGGTATTGCGCCTCGGGTTTGATCTGCGAGGCGGGCAGCGCGAGGATCCGCTGGTAGACGCGGATCGCCTCGTCGGGCAGCTTCTTCTCCTCCTTGATCTGGCCGATCTGGAGGAGCGCCCGATCCACGAACGGTGATTCGGGGTAGAGCCGGTTGAAGAGCTCGCAGGTCTGGATCGCCTGCTGGAAGTCGTCGGCCACGATGTGCAGCTCCCACTTCGTGCGGAAGGCCTCCTCGGTGAGCGAGCCGGGGAGGGAGCCCGACTGCCGAATGATCGGATCGATCCGCGTGAGCCCCTCGCCCACCTTCTCGACCGCCCCCTTCACGAGGCCCATCGCCTTGAAGATGCGGCCGAGTTCGAGGAAGGCGGCGCTCTCGACCAGGCTCTTCTTCGCCGCCACCACCGGATCGCCCACCTCGTATTGCACGGCCCGCGGCTTCGAGTCGATCTCGCTGGCCACGGTGGTGGTGGCTGTCACGGTGCGGGGCGACGTGCCCCCCACGTGGAGTTCGTCCACGAACGTGGCCACGATCTCGTCGCCCACGGCGGCCGTGAGCGCGGCGTCGGCCCGATCGACCGGCTGGTCCTCCACGAACGGCACGAGAGAAAATTGGCCGCCGAACCGGCCGGTGTGAACGGTGTCGCCGGCGGCCGAGGCGGGGGCCGACGCGGGAGTCTTGCCGGCGGCGCCGGCGGTCGCCTCGGCGGCCAGGGCCTTGAGCTCGGCGAGCGTGACCGTGATCTCGTCGCGGGTCCGCCACTGCTCTTCCTCGCTGCGGAGCATCCGTTCGATGTCCACGCCGGTGCTCGAGTTGCTCCGCACCTCGTCGGTCTCCTCCTCCTTGAAGCGGGACATCACGCGGACGGTCGCGGAGTCGGCCTTCGCGGAGACGTCGAGATCGGCCTCGGAGAGCAGCACGAAGACCGGCTGCCCGAGAAACGCCGCCACCGCCTGCGATTCGAAGTCGCCGCGGGTGAAGAGCAGCGACGCGGAGGAGACCACCTTCACCTCCCGCGTGCGGGCCACGTCTTTCTTGCCCTCGAGCGTGTTGTTGTCCACATACGACGTGCGGATCGTGTCGCCGCCGATCACCTGAAGCACGTCGTCGCCGGGCTTCGCCTGGCCGAGTGCCGTGGCGATCGAGCCGATCGAGGCGTTTTCGTCGCCCGGCAGGGGCACGAGCGAGACGGTCTCGGAGTCGCCGCTGGCGGAGGTGACCTTCACCTTCACTTCCTGGCCGAGCTTGTCGAGCACGGGCAGGTCGGTGTCGTGGATCTTCACGTAGAACCGTCGGCCTGCCTCGGCGTATTCGACGGCGCCGCTCTTGTCATCGACGAACGTGCCCACGAGGCCGAGCGCCTCGATCGCCTTGTTCCAGTTGCCCTGGGCGAAGTGGCACATGCCGATGTAGTAGTAGGACTGGTTCGCCCAGATGGTGTTGGGAAAATCGTTGGTGATCCGCCGCAGGAGCGGGAAGGCCTGGGCGTATTGCCGGGTCTGGAAGAAGGCGATGCCCTGCAGATAGAGGCCTTCGAGGAAGAGCTCGCGGGTGTCGGCGTCCATCTCCACGCCGGGCTGTTCGAGGCCCTTCAGGTTGCGGAGGTAGCCGATCGCCTCCATCTGCTCGCTGCGCGAGAGGGCGTGCTTGCCGAGCGCGAGATAGGCCTTGAAGCGGATCGGGTCGTTCGGATACTGCTCGATGATCGTCTCGAGGATCTTCTGGCCGCGGTCGTGTTCGCCCGAGTCGAGCAGTTCCTGCCCCTTGCGCAGGAGCTGGAAGGCGGCATAGTTGCCGGCCTCTCCCTTCTTTCCACCCTCGGCTCCGCCCTCCGCCGCCTCGCCACGGGTCCGCCGGGGCCGCTGCGCCTCCGCCGCCTCGGGCAGCGCGAGCGTCGCCACGAGTGCGACCACTCCCGCGCGAATCATCGTCGTCATCACGTCATTCGTCTGCATCGACACCGCCTCCGATCGGGAGCCCCATTTCTTCGAGCCGCTGGTGCGCCTCGCTCGACTGGCCGCTCTTGGGGTATTTCTTGAGCACCCCGCGGAGCGACCGCACGTATTTGTCCTTGATGCCGGCGTCGCGGTAGAGATACGCGGTCCGCAGGGCCGCGTCCGGCGCGGAATCCTTGAAGAAGTTTTCCACCTCGCGGAGCTGCGCGACGGCGGGATCGAGCTTGCCGAGCCGGGCCAGGCACTCCGACGTCCAGAGCAGCGTCTGCGGCGGGCTGTCGGCCTGCTGGTAGGCCTTGATGGCGTCCTCGAACTTGCCCGACCACTGCAGCAGGTTGCCGCCGATCGAGAAGGCCTCCTTGGCATGGGTGGGCACCTTCTGCAGGTCGGCCGCCAGGGCGAGGCCCTCGGGAAAATCCTTCTCCGCGCGGACATGGCCATGCCAGGGCAGGCATCGCCAGTGGATGTAGCGGAGGGCATGCATCCGGCCCGCGTCGGCGTTCGCGAACGACTGGCAGCTCAGGAGGGCGAGGTCGCGGCTGCCCGGCAGCGGCCAGCGGTCGCGGAACCAGTTCAGCATGCCGCCCTTGGCGTCGTCGGGCATCTCGGCCATCCGCAGCTTCGCGAAGGCGGCCTTGGCCCGCTCGGGGTCACGGTTGGTCTCCGTGAGCGTGTAGACGAGGTTCTGGATGTCGGCGTTCGACATCTTCGCGAAGTCGAGCTTCTGGTAATACTCCTCGACCTTCTCCTTCTTCGAGGCGAAGGCGCTGATCCAGCGGACCACCCGGCCGAAGTCACCCTCCTTCTGGCGGTCGGCGAACTGCTTGTCGAGCCGCTGGGCCCAGGCGGCGTCGTCGCGCTCGTAGGCGCGGATGTAGTTGGCCAGGTCGATCTGGAAGCCGTCGTCGGTCGGCATCTGCCCCTGCATCTTGCCGGCCCAGTAGCGGTAGTAGGCGTCGCGTTGGTCCTTCTGCAGGTCGGTGAACGTGTTGTTGGATGGATTGTTGATCGCCTCGCGGACCCGCTGCCAGTAGAGGCCGTCGGTGGCGGCGTCTGCGGCGGGTTCCTGCGGGCCGTGCTCGAACGTCTTGGCGGCGACGTAAAACTCGCGGAGCTTCTCGGCGTCGGGCTTCGTGCGGATGTAGTAGGGCACCACGCGGCCGATGGCGCCGCGGGCGGCATCGGGGCTCGAGGTGCGGAAGTTGATCGCCACCTGCTCGAACCGCTTGATCCCATCGTCGGCCTTGCCCTGCTTGATGAGGTTGTCGGCCAGGGCGTTGAGCGCGGCCGCCCCGAGCGGCTCCTTGGCGTAGTCGGCGTCGTCGGCCAGCGCGAGCCAGGCCTTCATGGCCTTCTCCACGTCGCCGTTTTCGGAATGGCACTGGCCGATCCGGAACTGGGCGGCGGCGGCATACTTCACGTCGTCGGGGAAGAAGTCGAGCACCTCCTGATAGACCTTGATCGCCTCGAACCGCTTCTGCAGTTCCTGGAGCGACCGGCCCTTCCGCAGGATCGCGTAGGGCGTGACCTTCGACTCGGGGAACTGGACGATGAAGGCGTCGTATTCGGCGAGCGCCCGGGGATAGTCCTTGGCCGCGAAGACCTTGTCGGCTTTGTCGAGCGTGACTCCCTCGAACGTGTCGAGCTTCGAACGCTCCTCCGGGGTGAGGCCGGTTTCTTGACCAACGGCGTGGCCGGCGGCCAGGCCGAGGGCAAGGGCTGCAGCAACGACGATCATCCTGGGCTGCCACATGGCGCAACGCGTCCTGGAAGGCTTGCGATCGGGGGGTGAAAAGCCGATGGGCGTTTGGCGGGGGGTCGGGTTCAGCGATTCCGGCCAAGGCCGGCGCGGCTGTCCTGAGAACATATGTCGGCTGGGCACAATCCGTTACGGAACCGGCAGAAAACCGAGTCGCTCTCGGTCGGGGAACGCCTACCGAACATTCCCATCCTAGGAGTTTACCTTCGGGATCGGGCGGCATGCCAGCGCCACCCCTTCCCCCGCTGGCCGCGGGGCCGCCTCACTGAAAACGGCTCGAGTTTTTCATGTCCCGCGAGAGGACGTATGCGAGCAGGTCGAGCACCTCCTGCTCATTGAGGCCGTCGAGCAGCCCCTTCGGCATGAGCGACTCGCCGCTGACCGTGATCTCCTCGATCTCCGACCGTGGGATGACGACGTGCTTCGTCGCATCCTCCGGATCGGTCACGACCGTGATCCGGTCGGCCGACTCGGCCACGATCCGGCCGGAGACGACACGGCCGTCGGCGGTCTGCACGACATGGGCCTTGTATTGGTCGCTCACGACCTTGCTCGGGTGGACGATCGCCTCCACCAAATCGGCGACGGCAAACCGACCGGCCGCTTGCGTGAGATCGGGCCCGGTCGAGCCGCCGTCCTCGCCGAACCGATGGCAGACCACGCACCGCGCCGCCGCGAACGAACGCTTCCCATGCTCGAAGGTGCGGCCTTTTTCCAGACCGTCACGGCCCGGCTTGGCCACGGCTGCGAGCACGTCTTCCGCTGTCCAGGGTCTGCCAGGGCCTTCCGGCTTCGGCAGTGGCGGAGGTGCATACGGCGTGCGAATCCCGAGCGTGTCGAGTGCCATCCGTTCGGTTTCGGAGAGGTGGGAGAGGCTTTCGGCCTCGATCATGGTGAGGAACTTTCGGAAGCTGTTGCCGCCGGCCCACTGCCGCGCCCGCGCGAACCAGGCGTAGTAGGCCCGTCGGTCGGCCTCCGACCATGCCGCTTTGTCGCCGACGGTCCGCAGCACGTAGGCATAATGCACTTGCAGAAGATCGGCACGCTTCTCGAGCGCTGCCCGCACGGCGCCGCCATAGCCCGCATTTCGCTCGATCACGCGGCGGAGATCCTCCTCGCTCGGTGCGAGGTTCGTGGCGCCGCCGCTGCCCGTCGCGGCGAGCATTCCGGCAAGCCGTGGCACAATGCCTGGCGCGCGGAGCCCCACGAGCAGGCTCGAGAGTTCACGGTCGAGTTCGAACGAGCCCGAGGGGAACAGCGGCATGAGCCGCGATACGATCCGGGCGATCGCGTCGGCGGGCGGCTCGCCGAGGCGGACGACCGCCAGTTCGTAGGCCCTCACGAGGTCGAGCCTTGTGGCGACGTCGAGCGAGGCGGGATCGATGCGGCCAAGCGCCTCGAGCACCGCGGGCTGGTCGGAGGGCTCTCCTTGCCGGGCCACGGCGACCGCCGCCGTGATTCGGCCGCGCGGCTCCTGGATCGCAAGCGCCTTGTCCCGCCACAGCGCGATCGGCTGATGCTCCAGCGCGATGCGGGCCGCGTAGCGGAGAAAGCGATCGGGGCTCGTCAGATGAGGCAGCGCGTGCGCGACCGCGGCGGCGGGGTCGTTGGCCGGCCTGTGGAAGGCCTCCAGTTCACGGCGGAGATTGCGATCGGCCGCACCGGCCCTGTTCGTCGCATCGACCGGTTCGGTCGGCTCCGGGCCATCGTAGACGACTCGGTAGAGTTCACTTTGGCCGCCGCGGCCGCCGGTGGCGAAGTAGATCGCGCCATCCGCGCCGACCACCATGTCGGTCAGCGGCAGCGGCGTCCGCGAGAGGAACTCCTCCTTCACGCCCTTGTACGTCGAGCCTTCAGGCTCGAGCTGCATCGCGTAGATCGTGCCGAACGTCCAGTCGCAGACATAGAGCGCCCGCTGATACTTCGCCGGGAAGCGAGTTCCGTAGCCGAAGGCCACACCCACCGGCGAGCCCGGGCCGATCTCGACCAATGGCGGCAGGCTGTCGGGATATCCGGCAGGCCACTTCGCCGAGCCGCTCCGCCATCCGAGCTCGCTGCCGCTCGTCGCGTGGTTGACCCGTGTGGGACGATACCACGGCGTGCCAAAGTCCCATTCCATGTCGGAGTCGTATGCGAAGAGTTCGCCGTCGGCGTTGAAGGCGATGTCGTAGGCGTTGCGGTAGCCCCCGCTCCACACCTCCCACTCCTTGCCGAGCGGATCGGTGGTCACGATGTATCCGCCCGGGGCGAGGATGCCGACCGCATGGCCGTTGGCATCCCAGAGCCGCGGAATGATCCGGTCTTCGTCCCAGTTGGCGGGCAGCCGGCTCGTGGCTCCGGGCGGCAGCTCGACCCGCCGCTGGCTCGTGCGGATGCCGGCCATCGTCTGCGGTGGCGTGAGATTCTTCACGGCGAACGGCAACGGCGTGTGGTTTCCGCAGACGATGACCAGTCGCTTGCCGTCTGGTGAGAGCACGACGGCGTGCGGCCCGTGCTCACCGCCGCTTGTCAATGGGTGCAGCAGTGTCGCAGTCTCGGGCATGTCGTCGCCGTCGGCGTCGGTGATCCGATAGAGCCCGCTCTCGGGGCCCTGGTTGCGGACCGCGTAGAGCGCGTCGAAGGCCCAGAGGAGACCCTGCGCGCCGGTGACCGGGGCGGGGATCCGCTCGACGACCGTCTCGCCCGAGCCGTCGTGCGGTGCGGGAGTGATCCGGACGAGCCCCTTCTCGCGTTGGTCACTGGCGATGAGCCTGCCCTTCGGATCGACGGCGAGCACGACCCAGGAGCCGAGTTCGTCTTTTGGGACGACAAAGAGCCGTTCGACACGGAAGCCCTTCGGCACGGCAAACGCATCGCCCGCCGAATCCGATGCCGCGACGCTGGGCATCGGCTCGGCCTTCTGCCGCCACACACCCTCGGCGGCGGCCGTCACGGCGGGCGCGGCGCTCACGAGGCCAACCACCGCAAGGGTGATCACGATCCGACTGGAGGCGGTCATGCGAGTGAGCATCCTGATTGCCATTCGGAGACGGGGCCCGGCCCCACCATCTGTATCCGAGTTTCATCCGTTTTTCCAATGCCGTCAGTATCGCGACAGGATCGCCTTGTGGAGGGCCTCGAGGCGGGATGGCGATCCCGTAAAGAGATCCGGGGGAACCTGCCGGTGGGAGAGGATCTCCGAGTAGATCGATGCCTGGTCGTATCGGTTGAGGCCGAGACCGGCCAGGTATTGCAGGCGGAGGTTGCGATCGCGGTTGATCTGCGCGTCGGCGAGCCAGGGGGCCAGTTGCGGCCCTTGTGCGGCGAAGGTGGAGAGGAGGTCGATCCCGGACGAGAATCCGATCTCGGCCAGCGACCGCGCGACCTGTGCGAATCGCTGATCGGCGAGACGTTCCTCGATCCGATCGACGTCGATCGTCGATCGGCCCGCCTGCGCCAGCAGCACGATGTCGTAGCCGCCCCCGGCGTGCGTGTTGCCGAAGACCATGCCATCGGGGAAGACTTCGAGGAACGTGGCGATCTCGCTCTTCACCGCCTCGGTCCCGCTCTCGTAGAGCTGTACGAAGACGGTGACCACGCCGCCGGGATTGAGGTGGTCCCGCATGACCTCGAAAAACTCCCGCGTGTAGAGGGTCGCCGCGCCCTTCACCCAGGGGTCGAAGGGATCGGAGGTGATGGCGTCGAATGTCTCGCGCGACGTGAGCAGGTAGTGCCGTGCGTCGTCGATCCGCACCTCCACCTTCGGATTTCGCACGACGTCCTCGTTGTGCTCGGAAAAGTATCGCGACACGACCTTCGGGACGAGCGGCTCGATCTCGGCGATGACGACGCGATCGACGAGCGGGCTGATGCTGACGGCCCCGGCGGTCACGCCGGCCCCGCACCCGATGACGAGCACCTTCTTCGGATGGTCCGGGACGAGCGTGGCGAGATGGCCGAGCATCCGTTGCAGACGCATGTCCTGCGGCAGGCTCGAGGCCTGCACCTTGCCGGCATTGTGGTAGTTGAGCATGCCGCCGGGTTCGCGGGAGACGGCCATCGAGGAATTCATCCCCTCGCCGACATAGATGAACTCGCGGGGGTTGTGGGCCCAGGTGACGGCATAGCGGCCGTAGGCGACCAGCAGCGGCGGCACGCCCGGCACCGAGGCGGCGAGCATGGCGGCGATCGCTCCGGTCGCGATGCTGCGGAGGATGCCCCGCGGCGAAGGCCGAAGCAACCCGGACGACTCGGTGAGGAACATGACCACCGCACCGAGCGCGGCGACCACGATCAGCATCTGCTGGCTCCCGCGGGTTCCGATCGCCGCGATGGAGACGAGGCTCGCGAGCATCGCGCCGACGATGGCGCCCACCGTGTTGGCGGCGTAGACCGATCCGACGAGGCGACCCGGGTCGTGATCCTTCGAGGCGACACTCGCCAGAGCGAGCGGAAAGCTCATGCCCCAGAGCACCGCGCCCGGGAAGACGACCCACAGGCTCCGAACCAGATCGACCTGGAAGGTGGCCGCGGGGGTGGGGGCGAGCGCGGGATTGATCGGCCAGTTCGGGAGGGCGATGCCGAGCGAGTAGGCGGCCCATGCGATGGCGACGACGATCAGCAACTGGCACGCCCCGAGCGCCGCCCGCGGGTTCGTGAGCGACCGCGCCAGCGCCGATCCGGCGCCGCTGCCGACGCCGAGCCCCGCGAGAAAGGCCGCCATGATGAGTGAGAAGGTGTAGGTCGTGCCACCGAGCAGCAGCGTCAACAGCCGCGTCCACACGACCTCCGCCCCAAGGGCGGTCATGCCGGAAAGCCCGATCGTGAGGTAGACCGGCCAGGCTCCCCGCGTCACCGCCGATGGCGGCATGGCGTCGTTCGCGGCCCGAGTCGTGTGGGGCGTGGCCCGTGCGTAGGCGAAGGCGACGATCGAGACGACGACGTTGATCGCGGCCGCGACGAAGGTGGCCGTCGTGACGTCGTGGACCCGCAGCAGGTAAAAGCCCGTCAGGAGGCATCCGATGACGGCGCCGATGATGTTGCCTCCGTAGAAGAATCCGAGCCAGGCGACTCCGCGAGGCGTCGCCTCCACGTATCGCGCGATGGCCGGGAGCGTGGCCCCCATCAGGAGCGTCGGGGGGAGGAGGCATGCAGCGGCGATAAGGCCTCGGGCTGCCAGGCCGACGACCCCCGGGCCGCCGATCGAATCGTAGAGATGGCCGGCGATCGGAAGCATGACGAGGATGAGGAGGCCGAGGCCCGCGATCGCGGCCTCGAGGATGGCATAGACCCGCACCGGGTGGCTTCGGGAGCCGACGTATCGAGGCAGCAGCAGGCTCCCGAGGCACATGCCGCCCATGAACGTGCCGAGCAGCACCCCCAGCGAGATCGCGCTCGAGCCGAGGCACAGCGACAGCATCTGGAACCAGACGATCTCGTAGATCAGCGCCGCGCATCCGCTGCCGACGAACAGGACGATCAGTGCCGGAAGGAACCGCGGCGAGGAGTCGTTGTCGGCGATGGTCGCGTGCTGCGGCATGACGCAAAGAAGGTCGCGGCCGTGATTCACTTCTGGCGGAAGATGAAGACGCCTCGCTTGTTGGCGACAGCCACGTCGGGCTTGCCGTCACCGGTGACGTCGCCGGCGGTCACCTGCGTGCCCACGCCGCTGTCGTCGTCGATATGCTGCGGCTCGTAGGTCGCGCCGCCCTTGCCGTCGCGCACGAGCCGAAACCAATAGAGCACCGGCGGCGCGTTGGGCTCTGGATCGCCCTTGATGCCGTGCGCCCAACGCCGTTTGCCGGTGAGGATGTCGAGGAGGCCGTCGCCGTCGAAATCGGCCAGCCGCAGCGCATGCAGCTGGCTGAAGGCCACGCCGTGCGGATGCTCGGCCGCCGTCGCCCCCATGATGCGATGGGCGGTGAAGCCGCCGTCGGGACGCTGCTCGAACCAGCCGAGGCCGAAGCCATGGCCGTCGTAACTGGCGATCACGTCGTTGCGTCCGTCGCCGTTGACGTCGTAGACATACATCTGCCCGCCTCCACGGGCCCCCTCGGGGCCGAACGGGCCGGGGTGAAACGGCCAGAGCGGGCTGGCCGCGTCGGCGGCCGGCTGCTCGAACCAGCCTTCTTTCATCAAAAGGTCGATCCGCCCGTCGCCATTCACGTCGCCGGCGCCGGAGCCGTGCGTGTAGCGGAAGTATTTCTTGTCGTTCTCCGACGTCTTCGGCGTGATCGGGCGAAACCGCGCCTTCTCAAGAGGTTTCGACCAATCGATCTCCGCGTAGCCCAGCTGGCCGCCTGCATGCACGAGCAGTTCGGGCCTGCCGTCGCCGGTCACGTCGAGCAGATCGGGCGATTCGCCATCGGCCGTGTCGAAGATCGCGTGCTTCTGCCAGGAGGCCGCATCTCCCGCGGGCCGCTTCTCCGCCGGGTTCACATAGACCAGCGCCGGCTCGCCCGGCAGGCCGTAGACAAGGATGTCGGGCCAGCCATCCCCTGTGAAATCGTGGGCGAAGGCGAGGAAGTAATCGGAATAACCGCGGGCTGGATCGTAGGGCGTCTTCGTCATCCCCTCGGGGTTGTCGGCCGGCGGCGTGAAATCGATGCGGCGGGTGAACTCGGGGCCATACCAGATCGAGTTGCCGGCCGTGAGATCGACGTGGCCGTCGCGGTCGAAGTCGGCAAGCGCGCAGCCCTCCGCCACGAACCGCTCCGTGAGCACCTGCTTCTCGAACGACCGAACCGCCGCGGCCGCCTTCGGCAGCTTCTGCTCGATCGCCGCGGCCGCGTTCTTTGCGTCGGCTTCGAGGCCCGGCATCGCCTCCGCCTCGCGGGCCACCTGCAGCATCGCCGGGCTTGGATACCGCGGCATGAATTCGAGCACGGCCTTGCGGTCGGCCGGATCCGTGGCCGCCTTCAGGATCAGCCGGCAGAGATCGGCCCGATCATGGTCGGTGAGCGAGAACTGCCGTGCGATCCGGATCGCGCCACGGACGGCCCGCGTATGAAACTTGCCCGGCGGCAGCGTGGCGGCGAGTTCGGCGAGCACGTTCCCCGCGTCGGGCGTCATCCATCTGCCGAGCAGCCGTGTCGCCGCGTCCTGCAATTCCGGCGAGGATGATTTTCCAGCCGCCGCCACGGCGGCGAGCGCCCGCTTGCCACCCACCTCACCGAGCACGTCGTAGATCGCGACCTTCGTGGTGACAGGCAGGTCGGCCGTGAGAGCCGCGGTGAGTTTCTCGGCGCACGCCTCGCGATCGGCCATCCGCGTGCAGGCCTGCCGCAGGCTCTTCTGGGCCACCTCGGCCTCCACTGGATCACGCGGCTTCACGACGGCGTCGATGAGCGCCGGCACATTGGCCAGATCGATCACCGCGCCGAGCGACTCAAGCGACGCCTTCCGCACGGCCGCATCGCCATGCGCCACAAGCGGTAACAATTCCTGCATGGCCGGAATCTGCCGCGACCCCACGAGCCCCACGACGACCGGCAGGAGCCGGGCATCGGCCGAGGCGAGCTTTGCGCGGATCGCGGGATCGACCGCATCGCCGGGGAGCGCCGCCGCGGCGAGCCGCGCGGCCTCCGCCACGTCTGGATCGGTGTTCCCAGCCGACGCGAGCAATGGGTCGAGCACCGTGGCGTCGCCGACCCGCCCGAGTGCGGCAAGCGCCGCGATCTGGGCAGGCTTGTCAGTGCCACCGGCAATCGCGAGTAGCTTCTTCACGATCGCGCCGCCCGCGCCGCCATCGGCATTGCGGTCGGCCACGGCCGTGATCAGGAGCGCGGCCCGCTCGCCGCCGAGCTTCGTCACCTCATCGACGAGCGCGAGATCGACCGCGCCCGCCTGCGGGGCGTCGTCGAGTTCGCGGCTCACGAAGAGCCCCATGTTGAAAAGCCGCTTGGAAGGCGACCGGAGCGCCTCCACGAGCAGCGGCAACCCGGCCGGTCCCTTGGCGAAAATCAGCGTGCGGGTCGCCTGCGCGCGGCGGTGCTCCGCGGCCTTGTCGCCGAGGGCGAGCACCGCCTCACAGGCTGCGATCGCCGCGGCTGTGTCGCCGGCTAGCCGTAGATGCTCTCCTGCGTCGGCGCAGGCCTCGGTCATCGAGTCGCGGCCGCTCGCCATCGCCGTCGCGATCGCGCGGGCCGCCGCGGGTGATCCAATGCGGGCAAGGGCCGCAGCCGCCGCGGCCGCCACGTCGGCATCGGTATCGGCAAGCCGGGCTTCGAGGAGGGGAATCGCGCCGGCATCGCGGCGGATGCCGAGCGTATTGATCACGCCGACGAGCAGCCGGCCCGACAGCGAGCCGGCCGCCTTGCGAAGCGCCGCATCGACCTCCGCGCCGGGAATCGCCTCCAGCGCGATGCGGGCCCACGAGGCGAGATGATCATTCGAGAGAAGCGCGGCGAGATCGGCAGCCGATGCAGCCGTGCCGACCACGGCGAGCCGCGTGCAGGCGGCCGCCTTCTCCGCCTCCGGCGCATCGGACCGCAGCACGGCGATCGATTCCTGCTCCCGCTTCTGCTCCTGCTTCTGATCCTGGGCCGCGGGCTCGGCAGCGAGCACAGCCGCAGTGAACGCCAGAGCGGCCAGGAGCCCCGCCACCACAAGCCGCGGGTGGAAACCTGCGGATACCGGGTCCTGGTGCGATCGTGTCACGAAATGATGCATGTCTTTTTTTCCTCACATCCGCCAGGGTTCGCGCTGGGCTTCCGAGCGGAGCCGGTTGGCCTCGTCGTCGCCGACGAACGCGTGGGTCGCGTTGTCGAACGTCACCGTGCGGCCAAGGAAGATCGCCACGTTGGCGGCGTGGCAGGCGATGTGGGCGTTGCAGGCGGCGTCGGCATTGCCCTTCGGCTTGCCGCGGGTTTTCACGCAGTCGAGGAAGTCGCGCACATGAAACGTCGCCGGATAATTCTCGATCTCGGCGACGGCGCGGCCCGCGAGCAGCGCCGGCGAACTCAATGCGAGCCGGCCGCTGTCGCCGGTTTCCACCCAGCCCGTCTCGCCCTCAAACCGCACGGGGCAGGAGCCGAGCGGGATCCAGCCCTTCTCGCGGAAGACGAGCTCGACGCCGGTGGCGTAGCGGGCGGTGAGCTGGCCGTCGCGGGGCGGGTTGTATTCGACCGGTGGGTCGGCATCGTTCACGGCCCACTGACAGAGATCGACGCAGTGCGATCCCCATTCGAGCACGCCGCCGCCCACGAGCCCGCCCCCCTTCTCGAAGTTGAAGCCGTCGAGCAGCTTGGCATTGAACGGTCGCCAGGCAGCAGGGCCGAGATACCTGTCCCAGTCGATCGTGGCCGGATCGGGGGCTGCCTCGGCCGGCAGCCAGCCGCTGCTCGAGGCTTTCATTCCCGCCGGGTGGGCGAAGACCCGCGTCAGTTTTCCGAGCCGGCCGGTGCGGGCGAGCTCGCACGCGAAGGCGAAGTGCGGCAGGTTGCGCCGCTGCGTGCCGGCCTGGAAGACGGTGCCCGTGCGCCGCATCGTGTCGCGGAGGACGAGGCTCTCCTGGATCGTCTTCGTGCAGGGCTTCTCGCAGTAGATGTCTTTGCCGGCGCGGGCGGCGTGCATCGCGGCGGTGCCGTGCCAATTCGGGCCGGTGGCAATGAGGACAGCGTCGATATCCTTGCGGTCGAGCAGCTCGCGGAAATCGCGGTGCGTCGCGCAGCGGTCGTCGCCGTGATGGGCGTCGACCATCTTCTTGACGGCCGCCCGGCGGGTCTCCTTCACGTCGCAGACGGCCGCGAACCGCACGTCGGGCTGCGAGAGGAAACAGCCGAGGTCGTATTCGCCGCGGCGGCCGATGCCGATGCCGCCCACGACGATCCGCTCGCTCGGCGGCACCGCGCCGTCGAGGCCGAGAGCGGAAGAAGGAATGATCATTGGAGCCCCGGCGACAGTCGCGGCGGTGGCGAGGCCACGGCGCAGGAGCCGGCGGCGGGAGAGACGAGGTGTGAGTTTCATGGGAATAGTTTTACCTGACGGGACCGCATACAGACCATGGAGGCCGGAATCGCCAACTGGGCGGATTCCGAATGCTGAGAAGCCCGTGGCGGGGGGGCGGGGGACGAGCCGGGCGACAACCCCCTGGGGCCCCCCCACACCCCCGACGCGCCCCCCGCCACGGGCT
>JBJTDB010000137.1:0-1598 GCA_046092145.1 Planctomycetia bacterium
AGCGTAAAACCGTGTAGGGGCCGGAAGGAGGGTGTACCCTCCTTCAAAGCGTGAAGTTGTTTGCGACCCCTGACACGGAGTTTACGACCATGAAGAAGGATGTTACCGGCGTTGTTACTTTCATCGGCGTCGATCTTCACAAGTGCACCGTCACGCTCAGAGCGGTGCGGCAGGATGGCGAGCTCATCGGCCATCTGAAGATCAGTACCAAGAGTGTGGAGCGGATCGAGCAGTGGATCAAGGAGCTGCCCGGCCCGAAGTGGATGGCCGTGGAGGCCTGCCCGTTCGTGGAGTGGTTCATCGATCGCTATACGCCCTGCGTCGATCGCATGGACATCGCCGACGCCACCGAACTGGCTCTGCGAAGAGGCAAGCGGCGGAAGAACGACCCCAACGATGCTCTCGACATCGCCTCTCGACTGGCCCGCGGTGAGTGCCCCCTCGGCTACATCGCCGACCCGCAACTTATGCAACTGCGGAAGCTCGGTCGGCACTGGCGCCGGCTCAGCCAGATGCTGTCGCGGGTCAAGCACAGCATGAAGTCGATGCTCAATGCGGCCAACATCCGTGGCCCCAAGTTCGATGGAGCTCGGGCCCACAAGTGGTTCCTGGCTCATGGCAACCTGCTCCAGCCCGCTCAGGCTGAAGCTTTTTCCCACTACCTCGAGCTGATGATGCTGATCGAACGCCAGCGGGAGTCGTTGCGACTGAAGATCCTCACCGCCTCCAGATCGCCGCAGTTTGCGACGACTGAACAGCTCCTGAGAACGGTCCCTGGCATCGGAGTGATCTGGGCGCTGATCATCGCCTCCGAGATCGGCCCCTTCGATCGCTTCCCGAATGCCGACGCCCTCGAGTTCTGGGCCGGCATGACAGCCGACCTCAAGGAGTCGGCTGGTCGCACCCAAAGTGGCAACATCACCAAGGCAGGATCGGCCACCCTGCGGTGGGCACTCTGCCAGGCCGCCGTCACGCTCTGCCAAAGTGATGCCAAGCAGGAGGCGACCAGACAGCGATTCATCGCCAGGATGCCGCGAGCCAAGGCCAACGTGGTCATGGGCCGACGGCTCTTGCGCACGCTCTTCGCCATGATTCGTGACGGCAAGCCGTATCAGTGCGGCGAGCGGCGAGACAGAACCAAGGCAGCCAACAAGGCGAAGGCCAAGCGACGAGCTCGCGCTCTTCAGCCAGCCTGACCAAGACATTCCATGAGAGATACCAGGAGACAAGAACTGTTCATGCGGCGGTAGCTTTTTGGAGCACCCACACCGTGGGTGAGCCACGTCGAGTCGGTGACCGCGACTTGCTTTCATTCGGCTCGGCTGACGATCCTCTGCGGGGCTCACGCCCCGCAGACACCACGGCCATGCCGGGAATGTCAGCCGATGACTGCGACAGTGTGAATTCGGCCCGACCGATGCGGACATGGTTTTATTCGGCCCGGAATCAGCGGGGCGGCATTGTGACCGCCACGACCGGTGACCGCGAAGAGATGAATCCACCCGCCCCGCCGCCTCTCCGAGGCTGCGGAGGACGGCATAAGCACCAAGCATGAGCAGCGACGTCAACTGTTGACCAACGGCCCCTACAGAGATGAA
>JBJTDB010000138.1:0-1976 GCA_046092145.1 Planctomycetia bacterium
ACGATCGCGACGTCTTTCAAGCGACGGATAGACGAACTGCCCGCGATCGACATCCACAGGCTCTGAGCGGTGCCGGACGCGACCCACGCATGTCGGGAAACTGCGAACTGGGACGCGGTCTGCTCAAACGCGAGAAAAACGCCTCCGAAGGGGGTGCGGGGCGTTTCGAGAAACCCGCTCCGGACGCCCGGGCCGCTCACGGCCCGCTCGCGTGTCGCTTGCTCGGCGGGTGTATGATGGCGGCATGCGACGCATGCAACTCATTCCTTCTGCCGACCTCGCACCTCCGAGCATCTCGCATCTGACGCCGCGTGAACGAGCGCGGCTGTGGGCACAGATGGTGGATGAGGGCGACCGCCTGGTGTTCGAGGGCTTTTTGCGGCGTTCTAGCGACGAAGCCGCAGCCCGCAGGGCATTTGACGACTGGCTCTCGCGGCGCGATGCCGACTCAACGGCCGCCAAAATCCGAATACTCAAGGCACGCCGGCCAACGGAGTTAGCCAATGGCCGGTGAGGGCGTGTTGGCGACGCTGCGGGCAGGCTGGGAAGCCCTGTCCACGGTCGCTGCGCCGAAGGCCGTCATCGGTGGCCTGGCCCTGACTGCCTGGAAGCACGCCCGATATACCCGTGATGCCGATGTCCTCGTGGCGCTCGGAGCCGATCGCGTCAATGAACTCGTGACGATGCTGACGGCTGCCGGATTTCATGCCCGCCATGAGCCGCCCCTGCGCATGATAGACGGTCAGGGGATCGTGCAGTTTACGTTTCAGCCTCCAGATGCCCTCTTGCCCTTCCAATTCGACGTGCTTCTCGTGTCGGGCGACTTTCAGAAGGAGGCAGTCGATCGTGCGGTTCCGTGGCCAGCCCTGACAGACACAGGCTCGATCCGTGTGGTCCGCCCCGATGATCTGGTGGTGATCAAGCTTCTTGCCGGGCGCATGATCGACCGTGCCGATGCCGCCATGCTGCTTCGCGAGAATCGCGACGAGATCGACTTCGTGCGGCTCCATCGCGAAGTTGCCCGACAGGGCGTCGGGGCCGAGTACCGAGAGATCTGGTCGGAGGCATTTCCCTCCGAGCCAGCACCACATCTCGATTAGCTCGCGCAACGGCACTCACGACCCGCCAGCGTCGTCGGGCTTTTTTTCGAACGTCACGAGCACGGCCCCGTCGCCAGGCGGCACGAAAACACCGTCGGTCACGCAGGCGTGGAGGTGGACATGGTAGTTGAGCGCCGAGCCGGATTTCAGTGTCTATTTGGAGCCGCCGAGGCAGGCCACCCGAGATCGCCCGCCACTCGACGCACCGAGGTCTTGCCATGCTGGGCGATGGCCACGCAAACGCCCGCACTTCTCGGAGATCGTGCCGAGGCGTCTTCAGAACCCGTTCTTACCCACAGATTCTGCTGAAGACCCGAAAAAGAAAGCTGGGGCGGGGCTATCCTTCGACAGAGCCCGCAGGCGGGATGTTCCTCCGCCTGCGGGCTCATGACGTGTACACCACGTGGGCCGCTGCCCTGACGGCCGCGTTCAGCCCTCGAATCGCTTCAGCGCGGAAAGGGCCGCGATCGCGCGGTCGGCACCGCCGAACGTGCTTGCCACCTTCTTGGCGGCGAGCAGATCGTCCACCGAGATCTTGCCACCGCGAGCCGCGCCCTTGATGGCGGCAAGGTTGGCAACCGACCCTTCGGCGACCTTGGCCGCCTTGCGTCGCTTCCGCGGACGGAAGCCCATCCGCTTGAGCACCATGCTGATCTGCGGCGATGAGACGACGATGCCACGCTTCTTCAGGGCGTCGATGATGACGACGGGCCGCGGCTTCTTGCCTTCAGCCTTCATGCTGGTCGCGATCTTGCGGATCTCCTCGGACTTGTTGACATCCTTGCTCGGCTTCTTGGCGACCGCACTTTTCGAATCTGACATGGGAGGGGATATGCTCCTTGTGGCGGGGAATGGGTGACGTTTCGGGCACTCGAC
>JBJTDB010000139.1:0-5391 GCA_046092145.1 Planctomycetia bacterium
TCGACGCCGAGGAACTCGAGTCCCTCGTCGTCCTCGTCGAAGCGGCCAGCGACCGGTGCGAAGTCGTCCCGCCGCCTGCTCCTAGATGATGAACGCGACTCCTCGCTCCGACGCGACTGGCGGCCCGTCTCGGTGCCCGTCGCAGATCGAGGCTCGCCATTCCCGCGCCTGCCGCGGCGGCGCCGCCGTCCTCGCCGCTCGCCTTCCTCGGCGCCGCCGGCTGGGCGACCCGATTCGGCCCGATCAGACGACTTCTGGCGGGGTGCAGCACCGTATGCCGTAGCCAGCGGTTCGTGGTCGAACTCGTCCGGCCGCCGCTCCGTTTCAGGCTGTTCTGCCGAGGCCCGCTCGTCGGCCAGGCGCTCGCGGGTGCTGCGGCCGCGACGGCGGCCGCCGCGGCGGCCGCGACGGCGGCGGCGCGGCCGGTCAGATCCCTCTTCAGCTGATGGCTCGCGGTCGGTTGCGCCCTGCTCGCCGGCGATTGCGTCTGTGCCACGCTCAGCGCGTTCGTCCCGTTCGTCGAGATCGTCGCGCCGCTGGACAGGTTCGCGCGGCTCGGCAGAGCCAGTTGCATCCTCCCGGAAATCCCGGGGCATCTGCCTGCGATCGTCACTGGCAGCATCGACGCGGCCTTCGCCTCGCGATTCGTCTCGACGGCCTCGGCCACCACGCCGGCCGCGTCGCCTGCGTCCGCGGCCCTCTCGTCCTTCACGGCCTTCGCCGCCTTCTTCGCGGGATCGTGGAGGCCGCTGGTCGCGGCCCTCGCTCGCGGCTTCCCCGGACGCTGCGGCCATGTCGGCCTGCATCGATTCTCGCCGTGGTTCGTCGATCCGAGGCCGTGGTGCTGCAGGCTCGCGGGCCGGGGGTCGGGGCTGTTCAGCGGCCGAGTCGTGGCTCTGCTGAAGACCGAGTTCGTTGGCAAGGCCTCCCCAATCGCCGCCTTTGGGGGCTGCGGGCCGGGGACGGCTCGACTGCTTGGGCGGCTGGGGCCGTGGGGCCGACGGCTGTTGGGACCGTGGCGGCTCGGACTGCTGTCCGGAGGGGGCTCCGAGGGATTCTGCGAGGTCGGCCCACGGGTCTTTGTCGGGAGTCATGGAGGTTGTCTCTCGTGAATGGATCCGTCACAGGATACCGCAAAGGCCCGCCGTCTGGCAGGCCATGGCGGTTCGTCCCGAAATCATCCACGAATCAGCGGCCCAGCGTGCGGATCATGCTGCCGTTGTCCGCCACGTCGAAGAGCGGCCGGTAGGGGCTCGCCAAGCTGCGGCGGGCTCGACGGGCCGGGTAGTAGACAATATTGAGCGACACGTTCCAGGCCGAAGGCGACGACGTGATGCTCGTGCCGGGCGAGAGCTGGTACACCTCGCTGCGGCCCGGAATGAGGTAGGTGAAGGTGCCCTCCAGGGCGAGCGACTTCGACATCGGAGCCCGCAGCGAGGAGCCGACGATGCCGCTCTGGTAGGCGGTGGAACCGCCCCAGATCCGCCACTCGTTGGCATCGCCGAAGTGCAGCCGGTAATAGCCCGTGTAGAGGTCCTCCGTGCTGGCCTGACCGACCGTGTTGGTGATCGGGCTAAAGAGGGCCGCCTGCTGGCCCAGATGGAAGGCACCCCAGAACCCGATTTCATGGTAGCCCCACACGTAGCCCAGTTCGGCCCGGAGCTGCGACACGTTCACATTGTCGAAGTAGCTGTCGTTCAGATAGTCGTAGACGGCTCCGCCCTGCAGGCCTCGGCCCTCGAAGGCCCGGGTGAAGAAGCCGGTGGTGACGAACACCTGATCGCGGGCGTTGGTCCGGAAGGGACCATCCGGTCCATTCATCGTGGTCCGGTTGAAGTTGGTCTGCACGCCGCGGGCGCCCACCTGCCAGCCGACGCCGAAGGCGTTCCAGAAGGGCATCGCCCAGTTGAGATATTCGTTGGTGCCGTAGTTGCCGAGCAGTCCGAAATTGCTCTCGTTCTGGAACGCCGTCACGCCCGCGCTGGCCGTGAAGTCGCGATACCACTTCCAGCCGTAGTAGGGCTTGCCAAACTGACGCATCCAGCGGCAGATGCGGCCGTCGCAGCAGTGCAGTGGCAGCACGCTCCCTTCCTCGTCGCAGGCATAGGGGTCGTCGTAGAACGACTCGACATGCAGTTCGGCCGGGTATTGCCCCATCCACAGGCCTTCGCCAGGGCCACCCGACGCGGCCATGTCGGGGCCGGCGTCGAATCCCATGTCCATCGGGTTGGTCTCGATGATCAGCGGCGGATCGATCACCTCGGCGGAGGGCGCGGGGAGACCTTCGGTGGCCGAGCGGCGAGGTCCGGCGGGGGCCGGCAGCGAGTCTGCGGGGAGACGGCTCGGGGCGGGCGACTCGTCGATCGCCGCGGCCTGCGGGGCCCTCGTCATCACCGAGGGAAGTCCGTCAACGTTGTTCATGGCGATCCGATCGCCTCTCGGCCGGGATGAAGCGGCCGCGGGGGAATACCGCGGGGCCAGTCCGCCGCCGAGACGAGGTGCCGCGCCGGAATCGGTCATGCCGTATCCGGTTTCGCGGGCCATGATCGGCCTGCCCGTCTGGCCCTGCGGGGATCGCATCATTCGCTCGGCGAACGAGGGCTCGGATGCCCGAACCGTTTCACTGCGAACATCGGTGCGGCTCGGGGTGAACATCTGCCGCATGCCATCCGCAATCGAGCCTCGCATCGGAGCGTACGGAGCCGTCTCGGGAGCACGGGGCTTCGAGGAGGCTACGACGCCGGGCACACGGTCGGGGAGGCCCACGGTGGCCGGCGCGGGGTTCGACGCCGTAACGAGCGTGTCGCGCGTGGGGGCAGCCGATTCCTGACGCGAAGGCTCAGCTGAGGACGTGTCCTGCGACGACGGTGCCGCGGATGCATGGCGGTGCGGCTTCCACTTCCAATTGCTCGGCGAGGTCGCGCCCTCGAGCTGTGCGTCGGTGGCGGGTTGCGCGGCGGCATGTCGTGGCGCAATGATTTGCGCGAGCAACGCCACGGCGATCAGCGGCACCACGAGCGTGGAGAGTTTGGTGTCGTTCGAACCACTCATGTCTGGCTCCTTCCGCAACGACTCTCCGGCCACCGATGGGTCGAGACCGGCCGGAAAAGTCTTTCCATTCGGAAGGGGTATCGACATCCCGACGACCGGAACTTCCGACAAAATCGCTGCGATCCGCAGAGGCAGCCCAGATTGCCTGGTGTCCGTGGCTTGCGGCGAAACAGCCGGTGGGCCGGCCGGTTAGATCGGCCGTTGGCTGGCCGCGTTGATCGCGGAAGCGAGGTCGTTTTGGAGATCCTGGAAGGCCTCGAGGCCGACGGAAAGCCTGATGAGGCCGTCGGTGATTCCGACCGCCCGACGGGCGGCGGCGTCGTAGGACCCGTGCGACATTACCGCGGGCAATTCGATGAGCGACTCGGCCGCCCCGAGGCTCACGGCCAACTGGAAGAGCTTCGTGGACTCGACGATCCGCCTCGCGGCGGCAAGGTCGCCGTCGATCTCGAAGCTCATCACGCCACCGTGGCCCCCGGCCATCTGTCGGGCCGCGATCGAATGACCGGGATGGGAGGGCAGGCCCGGGTAATGCACCTTCCGCACGCTCGGATGCATGGCGAGCCACTCCGCCAAGGCCTGTGTCGTCGCGGACTGCGCCCGCACCCGAAGGTCGAGCGTCTTGAGCCCTCGCGAGCAGAGGAACGACTCGAGCGGCCCCATCACGCCTCCGGTGGCGTTCTGCAGCCAGTGCAGGCGGGCGCCGAGTTCGGCATCGCGCACGACCAGAGCCCCGCCCAGCAGGTCGCTGTGGCCGCCGATGTATTTTGTGGCCGAGTGCATGACGATGTCGGCGCCCAGCTCCAGCGGCCGGGAGAGGGCCGGCGTGGCGAGCGTGTTGTCGCAGGCCAGCAGGGCCCCAGCGGCATGGGCGATCTCGGCGCAGGCGGCGATGTCGGTGATCGACAAAAGCGGGTTGCCGGGCGTTTCGATCCAAAGCAGCCTCGTCGCGGGCGACATCGCCGACCGGACGGCTCCAAGATCGGTCGTGTCGATGGCCGTCACCGTGATCCCACGAGGAATCAAGAGCTTGTTGAAGAGCCGCCAGGTGCCTCCGTAGATGTCGGTGCCGGTGACGATCTGGTCGCCGGGAACGAGCAGGTCGGTGGCGCACCGCGTGGCCGCCATCCCCGAGGCGAAGGCCAACGCCCTCGCGCCCCCGTCGAGATTCGCGAGCGTCGCTTCGAGGGCGTTGCGCGTCGGGCTGCCGGTCCGGGCGTAGTCGTAGGCCGCCGTCATCGAGGCGTCGGGCTGCACGAACGTGCTCGCGACGTGGATCGGTGGCACGACTGCGCCGGTGGCGGGATCGCGATCCTGGCCGACGTGAATCGCGCGGGTGCGGAAGTGCATGGTGCGTCTCCGGAAACGGTGCGAAAGCGGGGCTCGAACAGCGGTCCTGCTGCGGTCGCTCAGCCGAGGGCCTGGGCGAGATCGGCGATCAGGTCGTCGGCATCCTCGATGCCGCAGGCCATCCGCACCATGCTGTCGGTGATGCCAAAGCCGGAACGTTCCGCGGGAGAGTAGTTCCAGTAGCTCATCACCATCGGCTGCTCGATCAGTGATTCGACGCCCCCGAGGCTGGGGCCGATCCGCGGAATCTTCACCGCATCGACGACGGCCGCCGTCTGCCGCCAGTCGGCATCCTTGATGAAGAACGTGACGAGTCCCCCGAATCCGCGCATCGTCCTGGCGGCGATGTCATGGAAGGGATGGCTCTCCAGACCCGGGTAGAGCACCCGCTCGACCCGCGGATGCTTTTCGAGGAATCGCGCCACGGCCAGGCCATTGGTGTTGTGTCGCTCCATCCGCAGGGCAAACGTCTTGAGTCCCCGTTCGAGGAGATAGGCGTTGTGTGGCGAATTGACGCCGCCCATGATGCCGCGAAGGTGGCGGACCGGCTCGAGTCGGTCCCTAGCAACGAAAACCACGCCCGCCAGCAGGTCGATGTGGGCGCCGAGGTATTTCGTCTCCGAGTTGAGGACGAAATCCGCGCCCGATTCCAGCGGCTTGAGGTTGTAGGGGGTGCAGAGCGTGGCATCGATGAGCGTCAGCACCCCGTGACGGCGGCCGATGTCGGCGAACCGCTCGATATCGACCACGCTCAAGTGCGGATTCGTCGGTGACTCGCTGACGATGAACTTCGTGCGAGGACTGATCGCGGCCTCCATCGCCGCGTAGTCGCAGGTGCGGACCTCCCGGAAGCCGACACCGAAGCGGGTCAGATGCTTTCGGCAGAACTCTCGGCTGCGGTGATAGCACTCATCGAAGAATACGATCTCCTCGCCGGCATTGAGATGGGCCATGAGCAGCCCGACCAGCGCCCCCATCCCGCTCGCGAAG
>JBJTDB010000140.1:0-31462 GCA_046092145.1 Planctomycetia bacterium
CCATCGAGTAGCTCTCGGGCGTGGTCGTGGTGGGGTAGGGGGATGCCAGGCCCGATGGCTTCGCGACACCGCGTTTGGTGGGAGCGGTTTGATCGAACGGTGGCGCCGTCGCCAGCTTTTCAGCACCGGCCGTCTGACCGCCGCCGAACGTCCACCATGACGGCTTCGAGACTGACATCCCGCTCTTGCAGCCCGTGGTGGACATGGCCACGCAGGTAGCGGCCACAATCAGCGTCTGAACCCGATGGCCGATGACGCATCCATGCTCCAGGGTCATGTCTCTCTCCGGCTGCGGACGAACGGGGCCTCACGATCGAGCCGGAGAAATAGGGGGCTCCGCGGGCCCGCGTCAACGCCAGAGCGGCCAGGCCGTGACGACGCGGTGCCAAACAGCGGTGGGCGGCATCGCCCGCCCACCGCTCGTGGTTCCAATACGAGGTATTGGCGCAGGACAGGAAAGCCTGGGGGCTTTCGTCGGCAGCTATTTGTGGGCCCCGGCGAACCGCTTGCCCACCGCATCCCAGTCGATGACGTTGTAGAAGGCGGTCACGTAGTCGGCCCGGCGGTTTTGGTAGAGCAGGTAATAGGCATGCTCCCAGACGTCGATGCCGAGGACCGGCTTGTTCCCGTGCATGATCGGGCTGTCCTGGTTGGCCGTGCTCTCCACAAGCAGCTTGCCCTTCGGATCGACCGAGAGCCAGGCCCAGCCGCTGCCGAACCGCCCCATGGCGGCCTTGGTGAACTCCTCCTTGAAGTTCGCAAAGCTGCCGAACACGCTTCGCACCGCATCGCCGAGCTGGCCGGAAGGCTCGCCTCCCTTGCCCTTGCCGATGGTCTGCCAAAACATCGAGTGATTGGCATGGCCGCCGCCGTTGTTGCGGACGACGGTGCGGATCGCTTCTGGCACTTTTTCGAGGTCGGCGATCAACGTCTCGACCGGCACGTCGCCGAGTGGGTTCCCCTCGAGCGCTTTGTTCACGTTCGTGACGTAGGCCGCATGATGCTTGTCGTGGTGAATCTCCATGGTCCGAGCGTCGATGAAGGGCTCGAGGGCGTCGAAGGCGTAGGGGAGCGGGGGGAGCGTGTAGGCCATCGTGATTCTCTCCGGGACTGTGAAGAAGCCTTGAGGGGTATCAACCGTGAAGTCTGGCGGGATCGTAGTCGACCTGCCGAGAGTGGGCAAACGGCCATCGCGGCTCGGCCCGTGGCCGCAGCACTCGCGGTTGGGAGGGGACCTGCGAGAGCGGCTTTGACGCCGGCCGGTGCATGGCCGATAGTGCTCTCCCCATGAACGTTCGCACCCGCTTCGCGCCGAGCCCGACAGGGTATCTCCACATCGGGGGCGTGCGCACCGCGCTGTTCAACTGGCTCTTCGCGCGACAGCGCGGCGGGCAGTTCATCCTGCGGATCGACGACACCGACGTCGCCCGTAACGTGGACGAGGCTCTCCAGCCGATCCTGTCGGGCCTGCAATGGCTCGGCATCGACTGGGACGAGGGCCCCGGGGTGGGAGGGCCGCACGCGCCCTACTTCCAGTCGCAACGCGCCGACCGCCACAAGGCGGCCGTCGAGAGCCTGCTCGCCTCGGGCCATGCCTACCGCGACTTCGCGACGCCGGAGGAGCTCGACGAGGAACGCAAGGCCGCCCAGGCGGCCGGCAAGCCGTTTCTCTACAGCCGCCGCTTCGCGGCGTTCGACGATGCCGCCGCGGCCCGGTTCGCCGCCGAGGGGCGAGCGAGCGTGGTCCGATTGAAAATGCCTCGCGAGGGATCGCTCGTCATTGACGACGCGGTCCGCGGCCGGGTCGAGTTCGCCTGGGCGCGAGAACAGGATCATGTCATCCAGCGGGCCGATGGCTCCTGCCTCTACCATCTCGCCAGCGTGGTGGACGACCACGACCTCGCCATCTCGCACGTCATCCGCGCGGAGGAGCATCTCTCCAACACGCCACGACAGGCGTTCATCGCGATGTCGCTCGGCTACCCGCTCCCGTCCTACGCCCATCTGCCGCTGGTCGCCGAGCCGGGAAGCCGCACGAAACTCTCCAAGCGGAAGCTCGCCCAATATCTCAAGAATCACGACTTCAAGCAGGTGATGGAGCATGGCCTGCGGATCGCGGAGGCGATCGGCCTGCGGGCGGAGGCCGACACGTTCAACCCTGTGATCGTCGATTTCTACCGCGAGGTCGGATACCTGCCCTGGGCGATCGACAACTACCTCGCCCTGCTCGGATGGTCCTACGACGACAAGACGGAGTTCTTCTCGCGGGAGGATCTGGTGCGGCATTTCACGCTCGAACGGATCAACGCGTCGCCGGCGAGTTTCGATCCGCGGAAGCTCTGGGCCGTGCAAGACCATTACATGTCGCAGCTTCCGACCGATGAAAAACTCCGGCTCATGATGCCGTTCCTCGTGAAGGCGAACCTGCTCACCGACCCGCCCACCCCCTCGGCGGTGCAGACGGTTCGCAGGGTGATCGAGGCTTCGGGGGATCGGCTCAAGGTGGCCGGCGACATCATCGGCTACGCCGACTTTTTCCTCGTGGACGAACCCCGCATGGACGATGCCGCCGTGGCCCAGCGGCTCGGCAAGCCGGGCGTGCGGGATCTCCTCGCGTCGTTCTCGGAGGCGATCCACACGCTCGAGCCATTCGAGCCGGCCGGGCTCGAGGCGGCCCTGAAACGGGTCGTCGAACAGGCCGGCCTGAAGCCGGGCGACCTCGTCCACGCGGTTCGCGTGGCCGTGACGGGGAAAACCGTCGGCCCGGGGCTCTACGACTGTCTCGCGATCCTCGGTCGCGAGCGATCGCTCGCACGGATCGCACGGGCGTTGCCGCTGTGTGCGGCGTAGGACTTTTCCTTCCATCCCACCTGAACGTTTTCCGTCCCTGCTTTTCCATCCCTGCAAGGAGTGCCCCATGCCGCTGCTCGTCGTCGGAAGCGTCGCCCTCGATTGTGTCGAGACCCCCACCGACAGCCGCGATGACGTGCTGGGCGGATCAGCGGTGTTCTTTTCCTATTCCGCGAGCTTCTTTTCGCCGGTCAAGATGATCGGCACGGTCGGAGAGGACTGGCCGCAGAAGCACACGCGGTTCCTCGAAGATCGCGGCATCGACACCTCGGGCATCGAAACCATCGCGGGGGGTAAGACGTTCCGCTGGCGGGGCCGATACCTGCCGAACATGAACGACCGGGAGACGCTCGAGGTGCATCTGAACGTCTTCGGCGAATTCAAGCCGAGGCTCAACGGCGGCCACAAGGATGCGAAGTTCGTCTTCCTGGGCAACTCGTCCCCGACGACACAGCTCTCGGTACTGGATCAGGTGCCAGCCGCGCAGCTCACCGTGGCCGACACGATGGATCTCTGGATCAACATCCAACGGGATGAGCTGAGCGAACTCCTCCGCCGGATCGACGGGCTCGTGCTCAACGATTCCGAGGCGAAGCTGCTGGCGGAGGATGAAAACCTCGTTCGGGCGGGCCACGCCGTGCGGAAGATGGGCCCGAAGTTCGTCGTCATCAAGAAGGGGGAGCACGGGGCGATGTTCTTCAGCGAACACGAGATGTACGTCATGCCCGCCTACCCGACCCCGCAGGTGCTCGACCCGACCGGGGCGGGCGACAGCTTCGCCGGCGGCATGATGGGGCATCTTGCGGCCCTCGGCCGGTTCGACGCCCGGGCCCTCAAGGAGGCCCTCGCCTACGGCGTCGTTACGGCCAGCTACACCGTGGAGGATTTCAGCCTCGACCGGCTGGCCGGCATCGACCGGGCCGATCTCGACCGCAGGCTCGCGGAATACCGGCAGATGCTGAGCTTTTAGGCCTGTACGGCCGTCCAGAAAATCCTCTTGCACGCGGCGACGCCAGCCGATAGTATACCCGCGTTCAGTGTTCGTTTCCGCGGTAAATCGCTCGATTCATGGTGGCGAAGCAACCACCCCGACGATGTGCCGGGCAACGTGGGAGGCAGCGCCATGATCATGGCAGCAGGAGTGAACGGTCGGATGGCAAAGGCAGCGAAGTCGGAAAAATCGGAATCGAGATCGAAGGCGGAGTCACGCAAGGGAGAAGGGAAGGGGGCTCCGTCGTTCCTCGATGGGAATCCAGCTCTCAAGAACATCCTCTCCCAAATCGAGAAGGAATTCGGCGAGGGCTCGATCATGCCGCTCGGCAGCGAGGCCCAGGCGCCCATCGAGGGAATTCCCTCAGGCAGCCTGTCGGTCGATCTCGCGCTGGGGGGCAAGGGATTCCCGCGAGGGAGGATCATCGAGGTGTTCGGCCCCGAGTCGAGCGGCAAGACGACGCTTGCCCTCCATGCCGTCGCTTCGGCCCAGCGGGCCGGCGGGATCGCCGCCTTCATCGATGCCGAGCACGCGCTCGACCCGAGCTGGGCGAAGAAACTGGGCATTTCGCTCGAAAAACTGCTCGTCAGCCAGCCGACCAGCGGCGAAGAGGCGATGCACATCGCGGAAATGCTCATCAAGAGCAACGCGATCGACATCATCGTCGTCGACTCGGTTGCGGCGCTCGTGCCGCAGAAGGAGCTCGACGGCGAGATCGGTGACTCGTTCGTGGGCCTTCAGGCCCGACTGATGAGCCAGACGATGCGAAAGCTGACCGGCGCCATCGCCAAATCCAAGACGACCGTGATCTTCATCAACCAGATCCGGGAAAAGATCGGCGTGATGTTCGGCAGCCCCGAAACCACCCCCGGCGGCAGGGCGCTGAAGTTCTATTCCTCCTGCCGGATCGACGTCCGCCGGATCGGCACACTCAAGGATGGCGAGGACGTGGTGGGCCAACGGGTCCGCGTGAAGGTGGTGAAGAACAAGGTGGCGCCGCCGTTCCGGGTCGCCGAGTTCGACATGATGCACAGCGACGGCATCAGTATCGAAGGCGATCTGCTCGATCTGGCGATCGCCGCCAAACTGGTCGACAAGACCGGCACGTGGCTGCGGTACGGCGAGACGCACCTCGGCCAAGGGCGTGAGAAGGCCCGTCAGTTCCTCAAGGACAATCCCGACGTCGCCAAGGAACTTCGGGAGAAGATCCTGGCGAGCAAGGATGCCGTGATCGCCGTCGAATCCGAGTCCGCAGGTGGCGGCGACGACTGAACCGCCATTCCGCACGACTCGTCCCCCATTGCTGCCCACGCGAGGCCGACCCAAGCGGCCGAGCGTGGGCAGTTCGTTGACGGGGCTGGGAGGCATCGCTGACGGGCGGCCATTGCGTGTATAGTGCCACCCGTTCGTCCCTTACCGACACCGTCCTGGGAGCCGCCTGCGACATGAAGGCCGATGACCTCCGCGAAGCCTATCTCGCATTCTATGAATCCAAGGGGTGCGTCCGCCGCCCGAGCGACGTGCTCGTGCCACGCTGGGATCCGTCGGTGCTCTTCACGCCCGCGGGCATGAACCAGTTCAAGGATCACTTCCTCGGAAAGTGCAAGCTCGATTTCACCCGGGCCACGACGTGCCAGAAGTGCCTGCGAACGGGTGATATCGAGAATGTCGGCCGCACTGCGAGGCACCACACGTTTTTCGAGATGCTCGGCAACTTCAGCTTCGGCGATTACTTCAAGCGCGAGGCGATCCACTGGGCGTGGGAGTTTCTCACATCCTCGCGCTGGCTCGACATCTCCCCGGAAAAACTCTCAGTCACCGTCTACCACGACGACAACGAGGCCTACGCCATCTGGTCCGACGAGATCGGGCTGCCTTCCACGAAAATCACGCGGATGGGCGAGGACGACAACTTCTGGCCCGCATCCGCCCCGAGCCAGGGGCCGGACGGCGTATGCGGCCCGTGCAGCGAAATCTTCTACCGCATGCCCGACGGCAGCGACGTGGAAATCTGGAACCTCGTGTTCACCCAATTCAACCGGGTCGGCTCCCCTCCAAACAATCTGCAGCCGCTCCCCAGCCGCAACATCGACACCGGCATGGGGCTCGAGCGGACCTGCGCCATGCTCCAGGGCGTCGACAGCAATTTTCACATCGACATCCTCCGTCCGTTGGTCGAAGCCGTGGCAGACGTGTGCGGAAAGCGATACGTGCCGGCCGAGGACGACGGCCGGCGGATGCGTCGGATCGCGGACCATGTGCGGGCCTGCACGTTCGCCATCCACGAGAATGTGCTGCCGGGCAACAACGAAGAGAAATACGTCGTCAAGCGACTGCTGCGACGGGCCGTACTCGACGGCCGCCAGATGGGCATGCGCGAGCCGTTCCTCCACAGGCTTCCCGGCACGGTGGCCGAGATGATGCGAAAGCCCTATCCCGAACTGGCCGAGACTGTCGATCGGGTCGCCGTGGTGATCAAGCGCGAGGAGGAGTCGTTTCTGGCCACGATCGACGGCGGCCTCGACCGGATCGAGAGGCTCTTTTCGACGATCGGCACATCGGGTTCCGGCAGCGTCCGGGGAGCCGACGCCGCCGAGCTCTACACAACCTACGGCTTCCCGCCGGAACTGCTCGAGACGATGGCGGCGGAGCGGAACTGCGGCTTTGACTGGGACGGCTTCCGAGCGGCGATGGAGGAGCACGGCCAGCGATCGGGCGCCGGCAGCCGGGTGGAGGTCTTCACGTCGGGTCCCCTCGATGCCCTCAAGAAAACGATGCACGGCTCGGAGTTCGTTGGCTACGACACGATCCAGGCCGATGGCAGGATCATCGGCATCATCGCCCAGGATCGTCTCTGCGAGACCGTCCGCGAGATCGGCCACGAGGCACCGGTGACGGTCGTGCTCGACCATACTCCCTTCTACGGGGAATCGGGCGGCCAGGTGGGCGACACGGGCTGGCTGGAGACGACGACGGGCCGCTTCGAGGTCATCGACACGCAGCGTGAAGGGGGCTTCATGCTCCATATCGGCCATCTGGCGTCGGGGATGCTCGATCTCGGCCAGCCCGTCCGAGCGACGGTCGATGCCGACCGCCGCGCCGCGCTGCGGCGAGCCCATTCGGCCACGCACCTGCTCCACGCGGCCCTACAGCACCATCTCGGCAGCCACGCCGTGCAGCAGGGTTCCAAGGTCGATGCCGACATGCTCCGCTTCGACTTCTCGCATACCCAGTCAGTCGGCCACGAGACGCTCGAGAAGATCGAGACGATGGTGAATGGATCGGTGCTCGCGGCACTCCCCGTCACGGCGCAGCTCCTCCCGCTTGCCGAGGCCCGTCACGCCGGGGCCATGATGCTCTTCGGCGAGAAATACCCCGACATCGTCCGGATGGTGTCGATGGAGGGCGCGAGCCGGGAGCTTTGCGGCGGAACCCACGTGGCGAGCACGGGTCAGATCGGCCTGGTTCGAATCGTCGGCGAGGAGAGTGTGTCGGCCGGCACACGTCGGATCTCCGCCGTCACCGGCCTCAAGGCGCTTGCACGGCTGCGACAGGCGGAGCACACGCTCGCTGAAGCGGCCGCGACCCTGAAGGTGCCCGCCCAGGAACTGCCACACCGACTGGCCTCGATTCAAAAAGAGATCAAGGATCTCAAGAAGGCGAAGCCGGCCACCGCAGCCACGGCCGCCTCGCCAGACGAGCTTCTCGCGGCGGCCCAGGACCTGGGAGGGACGAAGGTCGTGGTGGCGGAAGCGAAGGGAAGCGATGCCGGAGCGATGCGGCAGTGCATCGACCAGTTGCGGCGCAAGGCCAGCCCGATCGCCGTGCTCCTCGCCTCGGCCGATGCCGAGAAGGTGACGCTCGTGGCAGGAATCTCCCGCGAACTCGAGGCCCGTGGCCTCTCGGCCGGCGTCTGGATCAAAGACCCGGCCGCGATCGTCGGAGGGAAGGGGGGAGGGCGCCCCGATCTCGCCCAGGCCGGCGGCAAACTCGTCGATCAGCTTCCTGCCGCCCTCGATGCCGCCCGTCAGGCGATCGAGACCATGCTGCGGGCATGACTCGCATGAAGGTTTGATTCGACGTGACGCCTGGCGGACGGGCTCCGCGGCCGGTCAGATCAGAGCAGCTTCTGCACCGCGGCGAGCGCCGCATCGTAGTCGGGCTCGCTGGCGACTTCCGTGACGACCTGGGCGTACTGCACCACGCCCTTGGCATCGAGCACGAACACCGCCCGGGCAAGGATCTTGAGCTCGTCGATGAGCACGCCCCATTTCGTGCCGAAGGAACGATCCATGTAGTCGCTGCCGCTCCTCATGGTCTTGATCTCTTCGGCTCCGCAGAAGCGGGTCATGGCGAAGGGCAGGTCGAGGCTCACGGTCAGCGCGTTGACCTTGTCCCCGAGCGAGGAAAGTTTCTGATTGAAGGTCTTCGTCTGCACTTGGCAGACCGGCGTATCGAGGGAGGGAACGACGCTGATGAAGGTCGGCTTGCCGAGCAGGTCGGCCTTCGTGATGTGGGTCATTCCGCCCGGGCCGTAGTTCGTCAGGTCGAAATCCGGGGCCGGCGAACCGACTTTGACCGCCTCACCGACCAGCGTGAGCGGATTGCCCTTGAACGTCACTGCTCCATGGCGGCCCATGATGTTTCTCCTTCGGGGGTTGCGTCACCGACGCAGGCAGTATTGCGACGGGCTTCGAGCCGACAAGCCCTTTGCAGGCAAACAGCCGATTTTCACGAAACCGGCTCCGCGTCACGGCAGGCGGACGTGCAGGAGTTTGGCCGGCATGCCGCCGGGGGACATCGCGGTCATCGACTGCTCGGCGGCCGCTGCCGGAATGAGGACGCACGAACCCGTCGCGAGGTCGGGCAGGTCCCACCGCGGATCGAGCCGGATGCCGCCGGAGAGGATCGCAAGAAAGTGGCAGCGGCCGTCGCCCGGGATCGTCCAGCGATCGGACACCGTGACCTCGTCCAGCAGGAAATACGGGCAGTCCACGAGTTGCCGCAGTGATGGAGCGACGCTCGTCGGGGGCGACACGGGCTCCACGGGGCCGACATGGGTCACCGCTTCCAGCCCTGCGTCGAGGTGCAGTGCCCGAGGCTTTCCGTCCGGCCCCACACGGCCCCAATCGTGGAGGCGGTAGGTCACATCGCTCGACTGCTGGATCTCGGCGACCATCAGGCCCGCGCCGATGGCATGCACGGTGCCGGCGGGAATGAAGACGCAGTCTCCGGCGCGTGGCTCGAACGAATGAAGCACGTCGGCACATCGGCCGGCCCGCAGTGCCGCCGCCAGATCCTCGCGGGTCGTGCCCGGTTCGAGGCCGGCGTAGATGCGGCTCCCGGGAACGGCGTCGATCACGTACCACGCCTCGGTTTTGCCCCGGTCGGGAGGGCTCAGCCGGGCGGCGCGGACATCGTCAGGATGCACCTGAACCGAAAGATCGTGGCTGGCATCGAGGAACTTGAAGAGCAGCGGAAAGACCGAAAGCGGGGCATGACGGCCGAGCAGGTCGTGCCCACGCGTGCGAACCAGGTCACCCAGGGTGGTGCCCGTGAGCGGGCCGGCGGCCACCACGCTTTGATCTGCTCCCCGATCGACCAATTCCCACGACTCCGCGTAGTCCTCGCCGGGCGGAAGTTCGCGGCCGAGCATCGTGGCGAAACGTCGGCCGCCCCAGAGATACCGGCGATAGACGGGCTTGAAGATCAGCGGATGCATCGATGGCTCCCAGGCTCGCGCGAGACGAGACGGCTCACGGTCCTCCATAGCCTTCCAGGATTCGTCCGATCCAGAAAGAGCATACGGAGAAGACCAGGAGCATGAGCATCTGCCCAAGCGAGATGGCGTGGTTGAGTTCCAGGATGACGGCGACGGCCGGAAGGCCGAGGCCGACGAACTGTCCGAAGCGTCCGATACCACGCATGAAAACTGGATGCATGGGCCAGGCCCATGCTGTGACGGGGAACGATCTGAACACACCGAAACTGACGCAGTCTGAGGCTGACGCAGTCGCGAATCATACGCGGTCGCCGGCCGGCCCCCAAAGACTCGAAGCGATCGTCCGTCGCATGGCATGGGCATTCCCAAGCCGGCATGAACCGGCTTTTTCACCCGCTTTCTGCCATTGGGCCGCCGTTGGGCGGCTCCTACACTCCCCATCATGCGACTCGGCCGCTCTTCCCGACATGGCACGGTCCTCTGGCTGGTCTTCAGCGGCGTGGCTGCCGCCTCGGCCTTCTCTGGCTGCGCCTCGCTTGGAAAACCGCACTGGATGGCCCCAGGGCCGGCGCCGTCCCAGCGTCGTCGGGCCGTGCGGTTCGACCCCTACCTGCAGGACGACATCGCCCCCTCCGTCCTGAGGGTCCCGCTCAACGACGGCACCCGCCCTCGCGACTTCGCCGAGCCCATGCCCGAGGTCGAGCGTTCGAGATGGTGGTCGGCCGTGAGATGACCGGAACCAGATGGCGTGTATGATCTCCACATGCCATCAAGCCACTCCTACCGTCCCTCACGAATCACCTCCCGCCGCTCCACCCGGTCCGCCACGACCGCTGCGACGAGCGCCGCAACGCCCCACGCCGGCCGCGCACGCGCCGAGGAGGATGGCCTTGAGCGGCTCCAAAAGGTGCTGGCGGCGGCCGGGCTCGGCAGCCGCCGCAGTTGCGAGGAATTGATCACGCAGGGCCGGGTTGAAGTCGATCGCCGGGTCGTGTCTGAACTGGGCACCCGCGTCGATCCGCGGAAGCAGGAGATCCGGGTCGATGGTGAGCGGCTCCCCAATCCAAAGCGGGTCGTCTACATGCTCAACAAGCCTGTCGGCACGGTCACGACGAACTACGACCCGTCGGGCCGACCGCGCGTGGTCGATCTCGTGCCCGGCGACCAGCGGCTCTTTGCGATAGGCCGCCTCGATCGGATGAGCGAGGGACTCATCCTCGTGACCAACGACGGCGACCTGGCCAATCTGCTGGCCCATCCCCGCTACGGGGTCGAAAAGAAATACCTCGTGCAGGTTGCCGGCCTACCGGGGCCCGACGTTCTCGAGTCGCTTCGACGCGGCGTTCGACTGGCCGAGGGCAGCGTGCACGCCAAGCGGGTCGACGTGCGTTCCCAGCACAAGGACAGTACGGTGCTGGAGATGGTGCTCGACGAGGGCAAGAACCGGGAGATCCGCCGCATGCTCGCCCGGCTCGGGCACAAGGTGCATCAACTGAAGCGGGTGGCCGTCGGTGCGCTCTCCCTCGGCAACGTGCTCCCTGGGCAGTGGCGGCAGCTGTCGTGGAGTGAGATCGAGTCGCTCCGGAAGGACGCCGAGCAGGCGATTGGCCCACAGCGTCCCGGGCGGCGACCGCCGCCCCGGGACCGTGCCGGGGCCGGCCCTGGCCGCTACGGCTCGAAGCCGGGCCCCGGGGCACGATCCGGCCGGAGCGGCGCGAAACCGCCGCAGGCAGGCCAGCCCCGCCGGAGACGTCGGCCAGGAAAGGCATCGTCATGGCGGAAACACTGATCGACTCGGCATGCCCCGCGGTCTGCTACGCCGACACGGCCTCGTATACGACCGCCCGGATCGTGGCCCATGCCCGAGTCGCGGACCGCACCTACCGCATCCGACTGGATTGCCCCGAGGTGGCCGGCCGCGCCCTGCCGGGCCAGTTCGCGATGATCCGCATCCCGCATCGCTCCGATCCCCTGCTGGCCCGCCCTCTGGCGGTCTACGACACCCATGACGGCGGACGACACGCCGACTTCCTCTACCTCGTCCACGGCAAGTTCACGACGGCCCTGAAGGACCTGCCTGTCGGTGAGGAACTTGTCGTCTGGGGACCGCTCGGCAATGGGTTCGACCCGCCCGCGGTCGATCACCTCGTGCTGGTGGCCGGCGGCATCGGCCAAACGGCCGTCCTGGCGCTCGGGCGAGAGCGGCTCGGCAACGCCTGCTACGGAAGCCCCGTCCGCGAGGCGCCGCGGGCCAAGCGGGTCACGCTGTGCTGGGGGGCGAGGCACCAGGGCATGTTCGGCGATGTCGATGACTTCCGCCGTGCCGGCATCGACGTGCACCTTGCCACGCTCGATGGATCGGCCGGCCGACAGGGAACCGTGGTCGATCTGCTTGGTGACGTCGCACGAGGCGATGAGTCGATGCGGATCGCCTGCTGCGGCCCGGAGCCGATGATGGAGGCCGTCACGAACTGGGCCCGTGGCCATGGTGTGCCGTGCGACGTGTCGCTGGAAGCGCCAATGGCCTGTGGCATCGGCATCTGCTTCACGTGCGTGGCAAAGGTTCGTGATGCCTCGGGCGGCTGGGACTACCGCCGCACCTGCATCGAAGGCCCCGTCTTCGACGGCACGACGATCGAGTGGTGACGATCCCGGCTGCTAAGCCTTGGCTGCCTTCAGGCGGGCGGAGAGGCGGGACTTGATTCGGGCCGCTCGATTCTTGTGGATCCTGTTCTTGCTGGCTGCCTGGTCGGCTTTCTTGGCGACTGCCCGGAACTGCTCCGTCGCGGCGGCGACGTCACCCGATGAAACTGACTGCAGCACTTTCCGGATCTGCGTCTTGATCTCAGACTTCGTGGAACGATTCCGCTCCCGGTTCCGGAGGTTTTGGCGGTGACGTTTCTTGGCGCTGGCCGAGTGGGGCATTCCAAATCTTTCTGCTGGAGCTGGTGTTGAAAGGGGCTGGATCGACCGGAAGGGCGTCTGCGGCCGCGAGGCCGGCGGACTCCCGACGATCAACCCTCACCTTTATCCTTTCCCGAGGCCAACTTGTCCAGCCGTTGGGCCACGTCCCGGTAGCCGAAGTCGAGCCCGCCGAGTTCCGAAAGGTATTTCTGGGCCAGGTCGATGTCGCCCGTCGCCATCGACAGGACCCCCGCCCGGTAGAGGGCCCGCTTGCGCAGGTCGATTTCCCGGTCGGTCAGGGTGTCGATGGCGGCCTGGTAGTTCCGAAGCGCCAACGGGTATTGCTTGATCTTCTGGAAGCACTCGCCCAGTTCCAGCGACACCTGTCCCTTGCGACGGCTGTCCTGGAGCACATCCTGAAAATGCTTGATGGCCTCCGACACATTGCCGGCCGCCTTGAGCCGCACCGCCAGTTCGTACCGCCACGTCATGTTCTCGGGATACCGCTGGCACCGGGCCGCGTAGACCTGGATCTCCTGCTGGATCTGCGTTGCGCGAAGCTGCTCGAGTGTCGCCCGGTGCGCGGGGGTGTCTTCGGCCTCGAGATTCTTTTCCGCGACGTGCACCCGGTACCGCCCCCATCGGAGCTGACGGTCCTCGAGATACTCACGCACCTTGATGTCGTTGCCCGATGCCGCCAACGCCGTGTGCAAGAGTTTTTCGGCTTCCTCGATCGTCGCCTCGGACTCGAGGATGTCGGCGAGTTCGAGATAGGCATCGATCTGGGCGGGGTTGGCGGCGATGGCTTCCCGCAACACGGCCGATCGTGGCTTTCCTGCCGGCTTTGCCTCTGCTTCGCCCTGATCGACAGCCGAGGGCTTGGAAGCGGGAGCCCCGGCAGGCCGGCCCTCGGCGCCACGCATCCTGGTGGATGTCTTTTCGACCTGGAGTTTCGTGATCTTCCGATTCGCCTCCTCGGCATGCCCCTTGACGGTCTTGATCCGCTCCCAGCAGGCAATGGCCTGATCGTATTCCCCACGGGCCTCGAGGTACTCGGCGCAGACGCGATTCACCTCCGCATCGCCGGGAGCGGCGTCGAGCGCCGCCCGCAGATACACCCGCTGCGTCTCCTGAAAGTTGAGCTGCTTGCACGCATGAGACATGGCCAGCAGCGTTCCATGATCTCCGGGCGACGATGTAAGGATTTCGACCCCCTTCTTGAGAACCTCGAGCCATTGCCCTGCAGCGGCGAGTTTCTTCAAGCCGCCCCTGGCACCGGCCGAAAACAACGCCCCGAGCCCGCCTGCCTTCTTTCCGGCGAACTTTCTCTTGAGAACGGTGAGCAGGCCTTGAAGGTAGATCGCATTGGCCGGATCACCGAGAACACACGTCGTGAACATCTCGATCGCGTAGTCCACGTTGGTCGTCGCCTTCTGCTCGCCCGCCAGAAAGCATTTCTGCAGCCGCCTCCGCTCGGACTCCGGAAGAGCCGTCGGGGGCGACTGCGCGACGATCTGACCGGAGGCGGAGGGTGTCGAGTCGGGCATCGTGAACGGACCATTACGCTGCCGCGGCGCATGGGAGCGCACACGGGGGGGACCAAGGGATCGACCAAGGGATCGTGGAGACCCAGGATTCTGGCAGTGCCCCGCTGCCCCGCCAAGCCCCGGGCCACCCCACGCTTGCCATTTGGCGGTATCATCGGCTCTCGCATGCAGTCCACGACATCCACGCGCACGTTCGGGAGGGTGATCTTCGTCGGAGCCGGCCCCGGCCATCCCGACCTGATGACGGTCCGTGCGCGGAGGATCCTCGAAGCGTCCGACGTCGTCGTCCACGACGTGCTGGTGCCGAGAGAACTCCTGGCCACGGTGAACCCGTCGGCCGAACTGATCGCCGTGCCGCGCGACCTCCCGGTCGGGAGCGACCCCGGAACGGCGATCGGGACGATGCTGGCCGAACTGGCGACCTCGGGCCGCACCGTGGTCCGGCTCAAAGGGGGAGACCCGACGGTCTTCGCCCGCCTCGCCGAAGAGCTCCAGCCATTGCAGCAGGCGGGAGTCGCCATCGAAATCGTTCCCGGCGTGACGGCCGTCCTCGCCGCCGCCGCGGCCGCCGGCATTCCGCTGACCAGTCGCACCACCGCTTCGAGCGCGACGCTGGTCACGGGCCACGAGGCCGATGCCAAGGAGTCGGCGATCGACTTCAAGGCCCTCGTCGAACTCACCGGCACGATCGCCGTCTACATGGGCGTGGACCAGGCAGACGCATGGTCCCGGGCGCTCCTCGATGCCGGTATGCGTCGCGACACCCCGGTGACGATCGTCAGCCGTTGCTCCTGGCCCGATCAGCAGATCGCCGTGACGTCCCTCGAGCGGTGTGCGGCCGACTTCGCCCGCCACAAGTGGCGTCCTCCTGCGGTGGCCATCGTCGGGGAGGTGGCCCATGGGCCGCTGTCCGCACGCGATCGCCATCGACCATTCGAGGGACGGCGGGTCCTCTCGCCGCGTCCAGCCGGTCAAGGCGAGCCGCTGGGGGCCCTCGTGGCGGAACACGGAGGCTGCTGCATCCACCTGCCAGCCATCCGAATCGAGCCACCGGCGTCGTGGGATCAGCTCGACGAGGCGATCCGTCATGCCGACACGTTCGACTGGGTCGTTTTCTCGAGCGCCAACGGTGTCAGGGCATTCCTCACGAGACTCCGGGCCCTCGGCCGAGACGGACGATCCCTCGGAACGGCACGGCTGGCCGCCGTCGGACCGGCCACCGCGCGAGCCCTCGAAGATGGCGGGTATGCCTGCGACCTCGTCCCGGCCTCGTTCCGAGCCGAAGGGCTCGTCGAGGCGTTGGCCGGGGTGGCTTCGGGGGGCCGCTTTCTGCTCGTTCGAGCCGATCAGGGAAGAGACGTCCTTCGCCACGCCCTCGATGCCGCCGGTCACCACGTCACGGAGGCGGTCGCCTACCGCAGCACGGCGATCGAATCGCTCGATGCCGCCGCGAAGGCGATGCTCGATGGCTGCCCGATCGACTGGATCGTCATCACCAGTCCGGCGATCGCCGCGGCCTCGGTCTCGCTCTTCGGCCCACGGATGAGGGAATGGAACGTCGCAAGCATCAGCCCGCTGACATCGGCCGCACTGGCCCGGGAGGGCTTCCCGCCCACCGTCGAGGCTGCAGAGTCCACGGCCGAGGCGATCGTCGAGGCGATGATTGCCTGGGAACTTGCCCACGCGGACCAAACGACCCGCCAGGCAGAGTCGTCGCAGGCGACAGGATCGGACACGACTTGAACGGTTCCCGGTGACCGTCATGTCTTTTCCGCCGGTTCATGTCTGGCACCGAAACTGAAGCGGCCCGGCAAGCGGCGTCGATATCCCCGCCGGGCGACGAGGCCATCAGCGTGGCCGCCATCCGGTTTGCAGGCGCGGGGAAGACACATGGCGCGACACTCCACTCCTTCCGTGGCGATCATTCTCTGCCCGATTCCCGACGGCATCACGGCGAGGGAGGCGACGGCCTGGCTCAGCCCATCCGCAGCCGGCGACGTGCCCGTGACCTGGACCACGACGCTCGAGAAACTTCCGATGGTGCGGGATGCGGCCCATGCCTCACTCCAAGCCACCGCACCCACGCTCGCACTCGATCTTTCGACACCGTGGCCGACGACGCGTCAGGCACTCAGGCACACGCTCCGGTCAGCCCGCGCCCTCTGGCCCGGCCTCGACGCCGCGGTGTTCCGCGGTCCGATATCGCTCGATCACCGCGATGTCCTCGTGCAGGAGGGGATCACCACCGCCGTGGTGGATCGATTCGACCCCCAGCCCCGCGGCAGCCGCCGTCCGGCGCCTCGAGGATGGCCCTGCCGAAGCGTGGCCTGGGGGCTGTGGGAAGTGTCCATCGGCCAGGCGGCACGTGCCCCGCTCCTGGCGAGCCTTGTCCGTTGGCGTGGCGGCAGTCGGAAGGGCGGGCTGACCGTCCTGCACGCCGCACCATCCGGAGACGATCCCTCCGTCCCCACGATCCGATCCCGCCTGGAACGGCAGCGGGCCTGGATCCGTCGGCGGTCGCACGGGGGATCGGTGCGGCCCATACGGCTCTCGGACCTGCCATCGATCATCGCCGGGGCGGAGGATGCCACCCTCCGCGGTTCGGTGCTCCGTGCCGCCTGACGCGAGCCGGCACGACGGCCCCGCTCGAAAGGCTACGACCCCGTTCTGTCGATCAGCGACCAGCTCAAATAGCCCACGATCAGGCTGCTGACCAGGAAGCCGATATCGGCGGCGATACTGACCCGGCCGAACGGAAACCCGGCCGCGAGATCGGCCAGAAAGACGATTCCCACCAGGCCTGCGACGACCATCCCGATCAGCGGCAGCAGTTTCGACACGGGCGATTTCCTCGGCTCTGCACACGAACGCCGCGGCATACCATAATCGAAGTGGTCGCAGTTCGATATCGCAGCCTTCCCGTCACGCCGTTCCCCGCTGCCGCAGCCTGCCGGAGACCCCATCGTGCCCCCCCTCAGCCCGCCACGAACCGCCGTCTATACGGGCTCCTTCGACCCCGTCACGCTCGGCCACCTGGACGTCATCGAGCGGGCCAGCCGGATCTTCGACCGGCTCGTGGTCGGCGTCGGAATCAACCCCGACAAGCACTCGATGTTTTCCCTGGACGAGCGGGTGGCTCTGGTGCGGACCTCGGTGGCCCACCTCGCCAACGTCAGCGTCGAATCCTTCAGCGGCCTGTCGGTCGCCTTCGTGAGAGAGCAGGGATCCAGCGTGCTCCTCCGTGGCGTCCGTTCCCTGACCGACATCGAGGCGGAGTTCACGATGACGCTCGCCAACCGCAAGCTCGACCCCACGGTGGAGACGGTCTTTCTCATGGCCGACGCGCAGTATTCCCACATCTCGTCATCGCTCCTGAAGCAGATCACGCCGCTGGCCGACGACGCCGCGCTGCTGCGATTCGTCCCGCGGCCGGTCGTCGCGTCGCTGCGAAGCAAAATCGCCGGACAAGACTGACCCTGCAGAATGCGGGTATCCGGGGAAGGGCCGCCCGCGCCCCGTCGCCGGACGTTCTCTACGGCCATCCTGGCCTTCGCTCTCTCGATGCTGACTGCGCTCCGGCATCCATGCCTGCGCTGGTCAGCAACACCGGCTCTCGAGGCATGGGCAGCCCTTCACCTCCCGCTCTCAGAGCACGGAGCCACCGAGTCTCGACAATCGCCCCGGATTGCGTACCGAGAGATAGCAGACTGTGGAACACGTCTGCAGGAGCAGGATGCAACGACCGCCGAACGTGGAAACCCTCGGCGTTTTCACCGTTCGGCCAAGTGGAAAAAGGTCATGGATGACTTTTTCCACAGACAACTAGTTGTGCTGGGCGAGGCCGCCGGCCTCGCCGCCTTCGAAGTGGCGTCGCAGGTAGCGGGCCCGCTCGATGTTGCGGTCGTTACTGTCGAGCTCGACGCCGCGGAGCTTCTGCAGGTGGGCCGGCTGGGTGCGGACGAGGAGCGAATTGATGTCGGAGATGGTCACATCGCCGATGAGCCCCAGCAGCACCCCCATGCGGACTCGCGAGAGCAGCTGCATCGTCTCCTCGGCGCTGATCGTCTGGGCCGTGCGGAGAATGCCGTAGGCCCGGCTCACCTGGTCGTGGACGTTCTGCTGGGTTTCCCGGACGAGAAACTCGCGGGCTCGGCGCTCGTAGTCGATGAGCACCGGCACGACATCGCCAACCTGCTCGATGAGCTGATCCTCGGTCTTGCCGAGCGTGGTCTGGTTCGAGATCTGGTAGAAGTCGCCCATCGCCTGCGATCCCTCGCCGTAGAGCCCACGAACCGCCAGCGAAATCTTGTGCAGGCTCCGGAACACCTTGTCGATCTGCCGCGTGATGACGAGGGCCGGCAGATGGAGCATCACGCTCACGCGGATGCCGGTGCCGACGTTCGTCGGGCAGGCGGTGAGGTAGCCCCAGCGGTGGTGGTAGGCGTAGGGAACGACCGTCTCGATCTGCTCGTCGACGGCCTTGATCTGGTCGAAGGCGCCCCGCAGGTCGAGCCCGCTATGCATGCACTGGATCCGGAGGTGATCCTCCTCGTTGATCATCAGGCTCACCTGCTCGCGGCCGTCGATGGCCACTCCCCTCGCTCCCTGAGCGTCGGCATGCTCCCGGCTGATGAGCTGGCGCTCGACCAAGAACTGCCGATCGACCTCCTCGAGATGCCCGACGTCGATGTACTCGAGGCTGCCCCCCATCGGGGAGGCCGCGATTCGCTCCCGAAGGAGCCGTTCGATCTCGAGACGCTCCTGCTCCGTGGCCCTGCTGACGAAGGGGAACTGGGCGAGGTTGCGGGCAAGCCGCACCCGGCTGCTCATCACGATGTCGGATTCCGGCCCGGTGCCACGCAGCCACTCACCGACCGACTGGGCCATAGCATCGATCATCATGGCGTCGTATCCCGTGGGGCGGGTGGAACGGCCGCGGGGCCCAGCCAACGCTCCTCGATAGAGCGGATCAGGTCGCGATTCTCCTTCGCTTTCTCATAGTCCTCGCTGGCGATCGCGTCTTTCATGTCCCGTCGCAGGGCGATCACCCTGGTGAGCTCAGCGGAGCCCTCGGGCGGCATCTCGATGGCCGCCGCCCGGCTTGGCACTCGGCCGATGTGCTCCGTCGCGCCGTGGATGTTGGCGATCAGCGGCTCCAGTTCCTTCTCGAAATGGACGTAGTCATGCGGACAGCCCAGCCGCCCCTGGTTGCGAAACTCGAAGAACGTGATTCCGCACATATCGCAGGCTTTCTGGTCGAGTGCCGCGAGTTCGTCGGCGGTCTGGCCGACGCCGAGCGGACCGGTCAGGGCTCCGCCAGGCTTGCCCTCCGCGGCCTCCTGCGCCCCCTCGGACTGATTGAGATACGACCTCGCATGCTCCTCGCACAGATGCAGTTCGCGGACCGTTCCCGCTTCCAGTTCGGTGATGTGGAAGACCGCCGGACGGTCACAGTGTTGGCACTTCATCTGGCGGCACGCCCGAAACGTCTCGACTCATGAACCTGCAGGCCGCGCTTCCGCGTCCTCTACGGCCAATCATAGCGGTTCGGGGTCGGGCGGTGGTATCCTCCTTCCCCATGCCCCATCTCCCCGATTCACGCCGATTCGCGGAACTCGCCGGGAACCACCGCTTGGTTCCCGTCTACCGCCGCCTGTTCGCCGATGGACTCACCCCCCTCTCGGCCTTTGCCCGCATCGATGCGGGCGACTGCGGATGCCTGTTCGAGAGCGTCGTCGGAGGCGAGAAGGTCGGACGGTACAGTTTTCTCGGAGCCGACCCGTTCCTCCGCCTCGAAGCGAGAGGATCGGCCGTCACGATCATCGGGCCGGACGGTGTCGTGGACACACTGGAATCGGACGATCCGCTGGGCGAACTCGAGCGGCGCATGGAGCCGTACCGGCCGGCCCGCCTCCCCGAACTGCCGCCGTTCACCAGCGGGGTCGTCGGATACGCCGCGTACGACGCCGTGCGCTACGTCGAGCGACTGCCCAATCCTCCCCCCGACGATCTCCATCTCCCCGATCTGTCGTTCGCCTTCTATGACCGCCTCGTCGTGTTCGACAACGTCACCAAGTCGCTCGACGTGGTCGTGCTCGCACACGTGCGCGACACCTCGCCCTCCGGCGTCGCCGAGGCCTATGCCGAGGCGGCGAGGCGGATCGACGCGACGATCGAGTCGCTCTTCCGTCCATCCGACTGGCCGCAGGCGGCCGACATCGGCCCGCGGTCGCTCCCGCCGGGATTTCTCGAAGAGACGGCCACGTCGTCGTTTCCCCGGGAGCGTTTTCTCGCCGCGGTCGACCGGGCGATCGACTACATCCGAGCCGGCGATGCCTTCCAGATCGTCTTGAGCCGGCGGTTGGAGGTGCCGTTCGAGGCCCCGGCCCTGGAGCTCTACCGTACGCTTCGCGTCGTGAATCCGAGCCCCTTCATGTTCTACCTCCGCACGCCCGGGGCGACGCTCGTCGGGAGTTCCCCCGAGATCATGGTGAGGGTCGTCGATGGCAGCGTGACCGTGCGGCCATTGGCCGGCACGCGGCCGCGTGGGGCGACGCCCGAGGAGGATGCCGCCCTGGCCGAAAACCTGCTCGCCGATCCGAAGGAACGGGCCGAGCATGTGATGCTCATCGATTTGGGCCGAAACGACATGGGGCGGGTGGCGGCGATCGGTTCGGTCTCCCTGACCGACGTGATGACGATCGAGCGATACAGCCACGTCATGCACATCACGAGCAACGTCACGGGCCGGCTCGCCCCCGGAATGACCGCGTTCGACGCCCTTCGGGCATGTTTGCCGGCCGGGACGGTCTCGGGGGCCCCGAAGATCCGCGCGATGGAGATCATCGACGAACTGGAGCCGCGGCGACGGGGTCCCTATGCCGGTGCGGTGGGCTACATCGACTTCGGCGGCGCCATGGATACCTGCATCGCGCTTCGGACGATCGTGGTCCGGGATGGCAAGGCCTACGTCCAGTCCGGGGCCGGCATCGTCGCCGACAGCGTGCCGGAGAGTGAGTTCGAGGAAACGCTCAACAAGGCCAAGGGAATGCTCGTGGCTCTTGCCATCACGTCCGCCCGCGTGCGGTCATGACCGCGATCGAGCACGGCGTCGTCGTCGATCGGGCCACGGTCGTGCGTGGCCCGCGAAGGGTGATCGACGGGCTCTCGCTGCATGTCGCCCCGGGCCAGGCGATCGCACTGATCGGCCGGGATGGATCCGGCACATCATCGCTCCTCGCGGCGGTGGCCACGGCGCTTCCGTTGCACTCGGGCGACATCCGGGTCGATGGCCATTCGGTGCGTTCGTCCGCCGATGCGACGCGGATGCGGGTCGGATATGTGCCGGCGGGAATCTCGGCATGGCCGCGCGCACGTGCCGACGAATTCCTGGAGGTCTTCTCGCTGCAGGCCGGCCTGCGCGGAAAAGCGATGCGCGAGGCGGTGGCACGGGGCCTGGCACTGGCCGGAATCACCGACCCGGCGACGGCAATTGATTCCCTGACGGCGGGCCGTGCCGCCCGACTGCTCGTCGCCCGAGCGCTCCTGCACGATCCGCCCGTGCTGCTGGCCGACAACCCCTTCGCCACGCTCGATCCCGCCGGCCGGGCGGAACTCGAACGGTTGATCGAAGACATGCACCTCGGCGGCCGAATCGTCGTCGCCTCCATCGACGACGCGATCGTGCCGAGCTGCTTCACGCATGTTGCGGTTCTCGACGCGGGCCGCCTGACCGCGCACGGACCGATGACACCCTCGGCCTTTCATCGCGACCGCGGGTGGCGGCATCGGGCCGTCTGCCCCGCCTCGGCGGCCGACGCGGCCGCCGTACTTCGTCGCCTGGCCGTCGATGCCCGTGCGATCGACGACGACACGGTCGAGTATCGCCATGATCCCGCCGTGCATGCAGGTGGTGATCTTCTTGCCTCGATCATGCGTGCGGGGATCACCGTCGAATCGGCCGGCTTCGACCCGCCGTGGACCGCCCAACTGGTCGATGACGAGCCCTGAACCCGGCGGGTCTACAGACCGCTAGAACGCATCCAGCCTACATGTATCGCCGGCTCGGGGGCGGCAAAAGTCGCCGCTGAGCGGCCCTTCGGGTTGTCGCGGGGCGAGGATACGCCCCACGCTCCTCGAGCGTTCGCCGACCCCCTCGCCTACCTTTCTCAGTTTGTCAGATCGTCGCTACAACTATCTGGAATGCGCTTTAGAACTTACGACACGAGTGTCACCCGTTGCCCAGGTCGGGGGTGCCCACGCCCCATCGCCGGACGTTCGCTCTGGACATCCTGTCCTCCGCTCACGCGGATGCAGACGGCGCTCCGCAATCCTTGCTTCGCTTGTCTGCATACGCCGGCTCCTGGGGCGTGGGCACCCCCGACCTGCGCGACGGGTGACACTCGTGTCGTAAGTTCTAGACCGTGGGCGCGGCCCACCGGATCTGATCGAGTCTGGCGGCGGCCGTCGGAAAGAATGGGTCCACCCAGCCCGCCTCTGCAAGCGACTCCAGGCTCGCGTCCTCTGATCCGGCCGGCGGCGGCACCGGTTTAGCCAGGAGAAGCCCGGCGTCGCATCGGTCGGCGACATGCGCGGCGATCGAGTCGCTGGTCACGTGCCAGCCGATGGGGAGCCGAGAGCCGCGATCGTTTTCCAGGAGCCACAGGGGCACGTCGAGCACGCAGGCGTGGGCGGCACGGGCCGGCTTGGCCGAGATCGGAAGGCCGACCGTCTGCGACACGATCCGAGCCGTCAGGTGCATGGCATCCACCGCCAGTTCGTGCATCAGTTTCGAATCCTGCAGGGCGGCGGCATCGATCGCGGGTAGTCCATCGACGAGCGAGCCGCCCCCGACCACGATGGAGAGCGGGCGATCTCCGGCCGTGGTGACGATCGCATCGATCAGCCATGGCCAGTCCCGTAGCCCAAGGAGGCTGCCTCCGAGCTTGAGCACGAGCGGACCGTCATCCCCATTCGATGCGTCTCGAAAGCAGCCGTGATGCCAGGGCTTTTTCATGGGAGCGTTCCACGTGCAATGAGCGCCAACGCATGCGCCGGAGCCGACCGCGCCGGCCCGCCACCGGCACGATCCCTGATCCATGCGTTATCGACGGACATTGCACCCAATGCAATGACTCGGTCTGCCAGGGCATCGCCATGGCCGGAAATCACGAATCCCGTCGGCTGCCAGCCGGCGCGATCGGCCACGCGGTCGATGGCCCGGGCCACGGCCCGGGCCTGGGCTTTCGCGATCCGTTCCGCGGCGGCGAGGGCATCGGCCTCGCAGAAGTCATCGGGCTCCAAGAGCAGCGACCGAGCCAGCCGCACCCGCGCCGCCCCACGCGTGGCAGGCTGCCCGTCGGCCGTGTCGGTCGAAGCCGGGTCCTCGGGAAGTCCACCCAGGATGAGCCAGGCGTCGCGTGACTCGGCGAACCGCTCGCTCGCCACCGGCCGGATCTCGCCGCGGTATGGCAACGCACGGACGACCGCCGCGACGGGCGATCGCTCCATGCCCGTGTAGACGAGTTCGCCCGATGCCATCCGCCCGGCGTCGTCGTAGGCCACCGGCGCGGGGCGGCCGTCGCGAAGCGGGATGACATCGACCGTGGTCGAGCCGATGTCTATGAGAAAGGAACGGTCGGTCGGCGCGAGTGACGCGGCCAGTCGGGCCACGGCATGCCAATTCGAGGCGGCGACGGCGAGCGGATCCTCGCAAGCGGCGCGCGGGCTCTCGAAGCGTCCATCGACCCGGTAGATGCCGATATCGTCGCACCCGACTCGTTGCGCCGCAGCCTCCAGCGACGACACGATATGCCTGACGCCCGCGGCCCGGCGTGGAAAGCAGTCGGCGATCTCGCCGGTCATCGTCGCCACGATCCGCCGCGGATGCGAGGAGAGGAGCGAGGCGAGCGCGTCGGGCAACCGCCGCCATTCCCTCCACATTGCGAAGGGAACGCTCGTGGCCCAGCCGAGGCCGTCGGCCGCCTTCAGGTTGGCGCCGCCCACATCGAGGGCGATGAGATCGGAGGCGGGATGATCGCTGGCTGCCATCGTCAGATCGATCGATCGGCCCGGTCGATCATCGATCGCACGAGGCTCGAGGGGGATCGCGGGGCGAGCCAGACGAACGACGTCGTAAGCCGTGGATTCACCTCGAGCACGCGATCGTCCCGGCCATCTTCTCGGCCGCCGAGCATCATGTCGACTCCCACCCAGCCGGCGGCGGCGATTCCCCCTGCGGCGGCCATCACCGCCGCGACCGCACGGCGGGCCAAGCCTGCCGCCCGCGCCGCGAGGTCGGCATCGTCGAGGATCTCACTGCCGAGATACCTGGGGCTTGCGTCCTGCGAAAACCGCTGCCGCATCGGTGGCAAAGGCTCGATGCCGCTCGGGCCGCACAGGCACGACACGCCGACGGGCATCCCGCTCACAAACGCCTCCAGACGCGATGGTCGTGACGACGGGGCGATCGCGGCATCATGGATGATCGTCAGTCCATCACAGCCGGCCCCATCGCGGGCCTTGCGAACGGCCGGGAGACGAAACCCGGGCGGCACCGTCTCGCCGGCCGCCATCCCCCGGCCCGCCGGCACCGGCACGCCCGCCGCAGCCAAAGCCTGGATCGTGGACTGCTTGTCGGAAGCGATGGCGATGAAGACATCGTCGCATCCGAGCACCTGTCGGCAGGCCGATCGCACGGCCCGCACGCGTTCGGCAAGGATCCCATCCGACTCCGGTGCCACGATCAGTGTCCATGCTGCGTCATGGGCGGCGGTGAGCAGCATCTCGACCTCGTGGCCTTCCGACACCGGCACCGCGTGAGTGCCCTTCGGCAGATCGATCGGTCGCGTCGCATCCACGAGCACGGTCACCTCGAGCGACGGATCCTTCGACGCATCGGCCGCGAGTGCCTCGAGCATCATGCGACCTTCCCGGGCGATCGAGTCAAAAGCCTCTCCCTTCGGCGCCCCGCCGAGCCCACCCGAGCAGCACCATTCATAGAGCAGAACACGCATGATGCAATGAGTCTGGGTACATCGGGAGCGGCAGCGGGAGACTGCCCGTGCCAATGAGCCGGCCTTGCTGGCAAGCGGAGCCATGGATGGCAAGAGCACAGCCAGCACGGAGTGAACGGAGCCCAGGATGGGCGCAGTGAACGTCCGGCGAATGGCACGGGCAGTCTCCCGCGGGCCACAACGCCTAGAAGATACCCAATTGATCCCGTGCCGACTCCGTCATCCGGTCGGGCGTCCAGGGGGGATCCATCACGATCCGCACTTCCACGCCCGCGACGTCGGCATGGCTGCCGAGCACCCGCTTGGTGTCGCCGATCAGCTGCGGACCGGCCGGGCAGGCGGGGCTCGTCATCGTCATGTCGATCGAGATTTTCTGCTTGCCGGGCACGTCGTCGGCCGGTCCGACGGTCACCCCATACACGAGCCCCAGATCGACGATGTTCACGAAGAGTTCGGGATCCTTCACGTCCTTGAGCATCTCGCGAATCGAGTCCTCGCAGAGTGGGCCAGATTTTGGAGCGGCCGTCGCCGGAGCCGGGGCTGATGCGGCGGAACCGGCTGCCGCGGTGACGGGGCTCGAGGAGCTGGCCGGCTGCGTGGCGGCGACGACCGCGTGCGACGCGGGGCTGCCGGCGATCGGGCCGGTCCTGAGCCGCACCCACACGCCGCCATCCTCGAGCTTCACCTCATGGGCCCGCGTCGGCCGTACCGCGGGCATCGTGAGGGCGGCGCCGGTGCGGATGTCGAACTTCGCTCCGTGCCGCGGGCAGGAGATCTTGTGGTCGCGGAGTTCGCCGTCGGCAAGCGGACCGCCATCGTGCGTGCAGACATCGTCGATCGCGTAGAACTGCCCCTCCACGTGGAAGAGCGCGATCATCTCGCCATCGACATCGACGAGCGTCTTGCCCGGATCGGGAATCTCTGTCACGTCGGCGACGCGTACGAAATCAGCCATGCGAACCAACCTCCTCGTCTGTGGCTCACCGGGAGCCGGGCAACCGGCCTTCGTGCGGCGAACGGTTTTCAGGTCACGCGGCGGATGCGGCTCCCGATGGCGCGGGCGAGAGCCTCGCGCACCGGAAGGATCGTGATCCGGTCGAACACCTGCTGGAAGAATCCGGCGACCACGAGGCGGGCCGCCTCGTCGGCGGAAAGGCCCCGGGCTTGAGCATAGAAGAGCTGCTCGGCATCGACACGGCCGCTGGTGGCCCCATGCGTGCACCGCACGTCGTCGGCCTCGATCTCGAGCCCCGGGATCGAATCGGCCCGCGACTCGTTGGAGAGCATGAGGGTGTCGTTGCGCTGGTAGCCGTCGGTCTTCTGGGCGGCCTTGTCGACCTTGATCATGCCGCGCCAGACAAGCCGTGAACGATCCTGCAGGGCTCCCTTGTAGAGCAGATCGCTCTTGCAGGACGGGGCTTCGTGGTGCTGGAGCGTGTTGTAGACGAGGTGCTGCCGCCCCTCGGTGAACATGACGCCGTTGACCTGGGCATCGGCACCACGGCCGACGAGCGCGACATCCTGGGCCACCTGCGAGAGCCGGCTCCCGAGGGCGCCGAGCGTCCACTGAATGCGGCCATGCTCGTGCACCACCGCCTTCTGACGGGCGACATGCCAGACGCCGGTGCTCCAGTTTTGGAGGTTGACCATCCGCAGGAAGGCGCCCTTCCCGACGACGATCTCGGTGCCACCGCAGTGGAAGCCGCCGGCCTGAGCGGTCGCGTCGCCGCCGCCGGCCGTTTCGGTCAGCAGCGTCGCCTCCGCACCCTCGCCGAGGACGACGAGCACGTGCGAGGTATCGACCCCTCCTGGACCGATGGCCGCCATCACATGAAGCGGATCGGCGATCCTCACGCCTGCGGGCACGACGAGCACGGCGCTGGCCCGATGAAAGGCACCGTGGAGCGCGGCGAACCAGTCGCCGGAAGAGTCGATGACAGAGAACCAGTGCTGCCGAAGCTGCTCGCCGTGCTCGGCCAGGAGCCGCTCCGCGGAGCCGAAGAGCACGCCACGACAGGCCAGGTCGGGGGCGATCTCGTCGCGGATCACGTGACCATCGAGCGAGGCACAACGGCCGGCGATAGAGCCGCGGACAACCGGGCGAGGATCGTCGTCGAGGGCCGAGACGCCAAGGGGCGATTCCGACGCGATCGCCTCGGCGAGGAGCCCATCGGGGGCTGTCATCACGGCCGGCCTCGGCCGCAGCCCCCATGCCTTCGGCTTGAACAGCCGGAGGTCGGTTCGCATCCAGTTTTCGCTCCGACGGTCGGGCAGGCCGAGCGACGCAAGCAGGTCGAATGCTTCGCGCCGACGCTGCGACACCCAGTCGGGCGACGCGGACAACGCGATGAGCTGCTCGAGCGCCTCGCGATCGAAGGCGGGGGCGACCGGAGCAGCCTGGGCGGGCAGGGCGGTGGCAGGCGTCATGGGCTCGCTCCTGATGGGGTCAGCCCACCGAGCCCTCCATCTGCAACTGGATCAGCTTGTTCATCTCGACCGCGTATTCCATCGGCAGCTCCTTGACGAGCGGCTCGATGAATCCGCCGACGATCATCGTGCTCGCCTCGGCCTCCGAGAGTCCACGGCTCATGAGATAGAAGAGCTGTTCCTCGCCGATCTTCGACACACTCGCCTCGTGCCCGACCGAGACATCCTGTTCTTCGATCTCGATATAGGGGTAGGTATCGCTCCGGCTTTTGTCGTCGAGGATGAGCGCGTCGCAGACGACGCTCGACCGGCTCTTTTTCGCCCCCGGCTCCACCTTCACGAGGCCACGGTAGCTCGCCCGACCGCCGTTCTTGGAGATGCTCTTGGAAACGATTCGTCCGCTCGTGTTGGGGGCGGCATGGACGATCTTCGCGCCGGCATCCTGGTGCTGGCCGGCCGAGGCGAACGCGATCGAGAGAATCTCGCCACGGGCGCCCGGCTCCATCAGGTAGACCGCCGGATACTTCATCGTCAGCTGGCTGCCGAGGTTGCCGTCGATCCATTCCATGAGCGCGCCCTCGTAGGCCATGGCCCGCTTCGTCACGAGGTTGTAGATGTTGTTGGCCCAATTTTGGATCGTCGTATAGCGGCAGCGGCCGTGCTTCTTCACCACGATCTCGACCACGGCCGAGTGAAGGCTCTCGGTCGAATACATCGGGGCCGTGCATCCTTCGACGTAGTGCACATGGGCGCCCTCGTCCACGATGATGAGCGTCCGCTCGAACTGCCCCATGCTCTCGGCGTTGATGCGGAAGTAAGCCTGCAACGGGAACTCGATCGACACGCCCTTGGGCACGTAGATGAACGAGCCACCCGACCAGACGGCCGAGTTGAGCGCGGCGAACTTGTTGTCGGTCGGCGGGATGATCGTGCCGAAGTATTCGCGGAGCAGTTCGGAATGCTCGCGGACGGCGGTGTCGGTGTCGGTGAAGATCACGCCCTTCTTCGCGAGATCCTCCTGCAGCGAGCCATACACGACCTCGCTCTCGAACTGGGCCTTCACGCCCGCGAGGAACTTCCGCTCGGCCTCGGGAATGCCGAGCCGGTCGAATGTCTGCTTGATCGAGTCGGGCACCTCGTCCCAGGTCTTGCCCTGCTTGTCGGTTGGCTTGAGGTAATAAAAGATGTCTTGAAAGTCGATTCCCAGCCGGCCGCCCCACGACGGCATCGGCTTCGACTCGAAGATCTCGAGCGACTTCAGGCGGAAGTCGCGCATCCACGCAGGCTCCTGCTTCATCTCGGAGATCTGAGCGACGATCTCCGCGTCGATTCCCTTCCTCGCCTTGAAGACGGCGGGGGCGTCAGTGCGGAAGTCGTATTTGTTGCTCTCGCCGAGCGTGACGTCGGAGGATTCCTCGAGTCCTGTGGCCATCGGTGTTTGTCCTTCGTCGTTCGTCAGGTGGAGGCCAGTTCGGCCCGAGCGTCTTCCATCGCCTTCTCAACGGCAGCCGCCTCCGGATAGGCGGCCCGAATCCTCTCGTAGCCCTTCTTGTGCAGTTCGGCGGCGAGCTCGGGCCCGCCCGATTCGACGATCCGACCACCGAGCATGACGTGGGTTCTGAGGGGGATGTTGTGCTCGAGAAGCTGCTCGTGGTGGGTGATGATGAGGATGCCCATCTCCGCACCGCCGATCCTCGCGATGCTCTGGCTCGCAAGCCGCACCGCGTCGGCATCGAGGCCGCTATCGGTCTCGTCGAGGATCGCGAACTTCGGCCGCAGCATCGCCAGCTGCAGGATCTCGGCACGCTTCATTTCGCCGCCGGAGAAACCGTCGTTGACATACCGCCTGGCGAATTCGGAATCGATGGAAAGATCGCCCATCTTCCGCTTGAGCTCGTCGCGGAATTCCCGCATCGGCATCAGCTCCTCCCCTTCCTTGCGGTCGGGGTTGCGGACGTTGGTGACCGCATGGCGGAGAAAATCGGCCAGACGGACGCCCGGAATCGACATCGGCCTCTGAAAGGCGAGGAAGATGCCGGCGCGGGCCCGCTCGTCGGGCTCCATTGCGAGGATGTCGAGACGGCTCCCATCGGCCTTCACCAATGCGATCGAACCGGCCGTGATCTCGTAGGACGGGTGCCCCATGATGCAGTAGCCCAGCGTGCTCTTGCCCGAGCCGTTGGGGCCCATGAGGGCGTGCACCTCACCCCGGCCGATCGTGAGATCGACCCCCTTGAGGATCTCCTGCCCCTCGACGGCGGCGTGGAGCCCCGTGATGACGAGTTTTTCTGAGGCATGCATTGGTGCGGTCATGGGTCTTCGGTCTCTCGATGAATCTGTCGGAATCAGGCCTGAACCTTCTGGTGATCGAACACGAGCTCGCCGTCGCCGACGGGCGAGACGACATACCCTGAGTGATGAGGCACGGGAAGTTCGTCGTCGATCTTGCCGACGCCATCCTTCCGCTTCGCGATCCGCTGGCCGGCGATCTTGTCTTGAATCCGCATCAGGCCCTCGAGCAGGCTCTCGGGCCGCGGCGGGCAGCCGGGCACGTAGACATCGACCGGCACCACGAGATCCACGCCCTTCACGACGTGGTAGCCCCACTTGAAATAGGGTCCGCCACCGGTGGTGCAGGCACCCATCGCGATCACGTACTTCGGATCGGGCATCAGGTTGTAGAGCCGTCGCACGCGACTGGCCATCTTGTAGGTGACCGTGCCGGCCACGATCATCAAATCGGCCTGACGCGGCGTGGCCCGGAACGCACCCGCCCCGAATCGGTCCATGTCGAATCGACTCGCCCCGGCGGCCATCATCTCGATGGCGCAGCACGCCAGGCCAAACGTCATCGGCCAGATGCTCGACTGACGAGCCCAATTGATCGCCTGTTCGACGGTCGTCAGCACCAGGTTCTCCTCGAACCGGCCTTCAATCCATGGTTGCGTCATGTCCGGGCTCCATATATCTTGGGTTCATGCGAGGGGCAGAGGGGAAACCGCACGGCATTCGATGCTGCAACGCCCATTGATTCAAGCCCCCGAGTGCGTCGTGGACCTATCGTCAACCCCGATTCCCGCCGTGAACCTGCAGCACCCGGCCCCATCGAGCCGGCACTCGGAAAGCTGAACGGGCACCCCAGCTAAATCTTCCAGCATCTGCCGCTCCACGGCACAGATGCCGCGGTCTTGCTCGGCAAGTTCGGGGTAGGGGCATGTGTAACTGGTCAGCACGGGCCGGCCAGCCTCATTGGCGGAAACACCGCACGAAATCTGTCGTTCCCGAAGCATCTCGGCCGCCTGCTTGAGCCGCTCCTCAGGCGTGCTGCCGCGGATATTCCGTCGATAGAGCCCTGCCATGGCCGAGCCGATCCGCCCCAGCAGGCCGCGGCGGACCTCCGGTTCCCGCACGTCCCTGATCTCCCGCCACAAAACCAGAGCGAGATCCTGGAAATTGTCGCCCCCGAGCCGGCTGCCCTTTTCGGTGAGCGAATAGACATGCGAGGGGCGGCCACGGCCGTGGGAAACGGTCTTCCGCTCGACGACTCCGGCCCGCATCAGGCGGTCGAGCCGCTGCCGAACGGCCGTCGCCGTCACGCCAAGCCCGGCTTCCAGTTCGCTGATGCCGGCACTTTCCTCGATCCGCAGCATGTCCAGCAGCGGGGCATCCGAGGCAAGCGGCTCTGAGGGGGTTTCGGTCTGCATCTCGGCTCAAGTGTAGCGCCGGTTTTATTTTCGACAAGTCATATAGCGAAAAATCGGGCGGGCGATGATCGAGTCAAGACTGCCCGCCTGGATGGCGGGCCCACCGGCCGCAGCGACCCGTGGTCGCGGAGGCCCCAAGCAGGGCGAGGCCAGGATGGCGAGCCCTGCGTGAAGCTCGGGTCTGCCCGTGCCAATCGCCGGACGTTCGCTACGGCCCTCCAGGGCCTTCACTCACTCGATGCTGGCTTCGCTTTCGGCATCCTGCCTGCGCTCGCCAGCAACGCCGGCTCCTTGGCACGGGC
>JBJTDB010000141.1:0-8512 GCA_046092145.1 Planctomycetia bacterium
GTCAGGTAGCTGTCCTTGAGTTCCTGTTCGATCGGCAGCTCGATGAGCCGCCCACCGGCGCTGTCGCGAAGTCCTCCGGTATCTGCCCCGTCGGCGGGGCCGCCACCCGTTGCGTTGCCGTCGCCCGCCGGATCGATCTCGTCTGCCAAGGGCCGCTCTCCCACCTCGAGGAAGCCCGGTCCGAATGCGGCCGGGGATGCTTGAACATACCCGTGCCACGCAGGCGGTCAACCGGCTGCACGTCGCGACGGGCCAGGGGTTTCCGCACGGTGGAAAGGCTTGACCGCCAGTCACCGCCCTCCTACCCTCCCGACCCCTTCGGCAGCCCTTCGTTTCTCCCCCTTCGTCCTTACCCTTGTTCGCAGGTCTCGAAACCGATGACACCGCGACGGTTTCATGGATGGATCGTCCTCGCCGCGGCGGCCTGCGTGCTCCTGACGCGGCTCGGCGCGGCCCCCTTGTGGGATGACGACGAGCCCAAAAACGCGGCCTGCTCGCTTGCGATGTTCGACACCGGCGACTGGGTCGTGCCGATGTACAACGGCCGGCTTCGGATCGAGAAGCCGCCGCTGGTGAACTGGATTCAGATCGCTGGGATGGCCTTCTTCGGACGGACGGAGTGGGGCGTGCGGATCGGGTCGGCCGTGCTCACGATGGGCACCTGCCTCCTCACGTGGCGGATCGGCCTCGTCCTTTTTTCGCCGCAGGTCGGCCTCATGGCGGGGCTTGCGATGGCCACATGCCTGTGGACCGCCGTCGGTGGCCGGGCATCGACCCCCGATGCCCCGCTGGTCTTCTGCACGACCCTCACGCTCTTCCTGTTCGCCCGGGATGCCGCAGCTTCCTCCTCGGGTGGACCATCCGGGGTGCGGCTGTCCCGACTGACCGCGGTCGCGATCGGCGCAGCGTGCGGTGCCGCCGTGCTGACCAAGGGGCCGATCGGTTTCCTGCTCCCGGCCACGGCCTGCGCCGCATTCGCGGCATGCCGCGGAGCCCGGGCTTCGGGAGTGACGGTTCGCGACCTGATCCGAGGCCTCAGGCCTCTGGTGATCACGGCGACGACGCTGGCCGTGGCGCTGCCCTGGTATGCCTGGGTGGCTGATCGCACCGACGGCGCCTGGCTCCGAGGCTTCCTGTTCGTTCACAACGCCGGCCGCTTTGCGGCACCGATGGAAGGGCATTCGGGATCGCTCCTCTACTATCCGACCGTCCTGGCGATCGGGATGTTTCCATGGTCGATCGTGTTCGGCCTCGTGCTCGTGCATGCCGTCGCCGTACTTCGCGGCTCCGATGCCGGGAATCGCCGCAGCATGCTGCTTCTTGGCTGCTGGATGGCCGCGTGGCTGGGCCCTCTGTCGCTCGCAGCCACGAAACTTCCCGGCTACATCTGGCCCGCCTACCCGGCCCTGTCGGTCGCCACCGCCGTCTTCCTCGATGCCTGCATCCGTCGCGACGTGCCCTGGCTCGATGGCATCCGCAGGCCACGGCTCTCCGTCGAGACGGCCATGAGGTTGGGCTGGTGCTTTCTGGCCGGAGGAGGGCTTATCATCGCCATCGGCCTGCCTGTCGTCACCAGTCGCTGGGCTCCAGGCGGCGAGTGGCTGGGCCTCATCGGCCTCGTTCCGATGATCGGCGCCGCCATCGCCTGGCGGTTTTCATCGTCAGGCAGACCAGGGGCATCGATCCTCGCACTGGTCGCAACCGCATGCCTTCTGACGACGCTCATGGCCTCCGTGGCCGCGCCCTGCATCGGCCACCGAGCGTCGCCGAGGATCCTGTTCGCCACGGCCATGGACACGGAAACATCCGCCAGGGCTCTGGCCGCCTATCCGCATCCGGCACCGAGCCTGGTCTTCTACGCCGGCGGCACGGTGGAACGCCTCGCCAACGCGACCGACGTGGCCAGGCACGTCGCCTCACGGGACGATGCGAGAGTCGTCGTCGATGCACGGTTTCTCGATGAGATCACCCATGCGATCCCGGCCACACATGGGGTGATCGCACGGGTCGACACGATCTCGGCTGGATCACTCGTGCTCATCGGCCCGGTGGCGCCGCCGAAGGTCGTATTCCACGACGGTGGCCTTTGACCTCCGACGGCGACGCCAGGCGCAGCCCCTATTTCGCCAGTTCGGCCTCGATGGCGGCGATCAGTTCCGGTGCATCGGGCGGCACGCGGGTCTTGAACCGCCCTGCGACCGCACCGTCGCGGCCGACGAGGAACTTCTCGAAGTTCCAACCAACCTCGCCGTTCGGATCGGCCGTCTCGGTCAGGACCTTGTAGAGCGAGGCCTTCGAGGGCCCCTTCACGGTGATCTTGGAGAACATCGGGAAGGTCACGTTGTATTTCGTGCTGCAAAATTCCTTGATCTCGCCGTCGCTTCCGGGCTCCTGAGCACCGAAGTCGTTGGCTGGAAATCCGAGGACGACCAGCCCCTTGTCCTTGTAGGTGTCGTACAGCTTCTGGAGACCGGCGTACTGCGGCGTGGCGCCGCAGCGGCTGGCCACGTTGACGACCAGCACGACCTTGCCCTTGTAGCTCCCGAGGTCGACATCCGAGCCGTCGATGGCCTTCATGGTGCCGGTGAGCGGCAGGTCGGCCCGAGCGGCGGCCATGAAAAGGGCGGCACAGCCGCAGATCGCAAGAGCCGAGAAAAGCATTTCCTTCGTCATGGTCGCGGATCCTCCGGTCGTCAGGGGAGTCGAATCGATGCCGAACAAGGCAGTCCGCCGGAGCACCCGGCTGCCCTCATGATATCCCGGGCGGCCAACGGGAGGAGACCGCACACCAGCCCGACACAGCGAGGATCACGATCCCGATCGCGAAGAAGGCAGCTCCCCAGGAACTCCGCTGCACCCGCACCCCCCGCAGCCCGCGTCGCAGCCGGCTGCAAAATTCTCCCCATCCGTCGGTGCCAGGGCGCTCGCCCCCCGCCACGATGCTGACGGCCCGAGTCGGTCCGTGCGGCTCGATCCGCACTTCGAAGCGGCGGGCCGGCAGGGCGGCGGTGCTTCCGGCCCAGCGGGCGGATGGATCGAGGCTCGACACCACGTCGGCCATGAGCGGCCTGAGTTGATCGACGGTGATGTTGTAGATCACCAGTCGCGGCCGCGAGACGAGGGAGGCCGCGGCCACCCCCACCACGAAGAGCATGATCAACAGGACGGCGTTCCATGGGGTGCTCCCCGTCATCGGCTGCACGAGCGCCAGTGGCCCGACGGTCACCAGCCCAGCCGCCGCCGCGCCGAGCATCGTCCAGTCCCAACCGCCCGAGAGCATCAGCGGGCGGCGACGCAGATGGATCACGCCGAGCAGCACCAGGTAGCTCCCCAGCGGCACAAAGGCCGCCCAGAGGGGGATTCCGTCGAGGAGGGGGATCATCGCCGCAGCCTCGTGATGCCCGTCATGCGTTCCATGCCATCCAGACGAGAAAGGCAAGCCAGGAGAGTTCGGCCGCCCATGCGACGGCCAGCCAGCCGTGCCGCAGAGGTCCCCGGTGCATCACCCGCTCGAGCATCGGCCGCCCTCACCCGCCTTCTGGCGCCACGAACGAAACATCCCTCGTGAAGGCCTCGGCGAAGTCATAGACCCCGTGGAAGTCCTCCCGCTTGTCATGCCGCGTCTTGCGCATCTGGCCGATGTCGATCATGTTGAAGACCAGTTCTCCGAAATCGTCGGTGGTCTTCAGCCCCCATGTCGCCAGCACGATGCGGGCCATGTAGCCGTATTGCTGAAGCGCGTAGTGCCTCGCCGCCTCGCAGAGTTCCTGACCGGTCAGGTGACGCTCCGATCGACGGCGTTGCGATCGCCCTGCCTTGGGTTTTGACCGGGCCGCCGGATCCCCTTCCTTCCCACGGATCGGTTCCAACTCCTCGGCCGGAGGCTCCTCCCCCAGGCCGAGCGTATCCTGGGCGAACGAGAGCGCCTCGAGAATGAAAAGGTATGCATCGAGGGGGTAACGGCGATCCCGCGCCAGGAGATGGGCGAGGGGGTGGGACGGATCGACGAGCGGCATCGGTGCCTCGGGAAGCGAATGATTCGCCCTCGAAGTATACCGAGTCCGGGCGGGCCGATGATTCCGGCTCTCCGGCGGCCCTTATCCTGCCTTGGGCAGCACCACCGGGCCGGCCGATCGCTGGGGCGGCTGTTGCGGCTGAGCCGGCGGAGCACCTCCCGAGGCATCCTCGACGATGAACGTGTAGCCGAGCGGCGTCACCGGTCGCGAGAAGTCGCGGATGAGATCGAGACCCCGGTCGATGAGGCTTGTCTTCGGATCGAATTGGTAGACATCTCGGTCCTGGCCGCCGGGCTTGTAAATCTGGATGGCGAACGGCATCAGGTCGCGGGATTGGAGGATCAGCTCGACCTTTGAAAAGTTCGCGGCGTCGGCTTGAAACCGGGGCATCGCCTCGAGCCACACCTGATCCGCCACGCCCGCGGGCGTGATGATCCGCATCGCGTACCGCTTCCGGAGCGTCTCAGCCCTGGCGCCAAAGACGAAGGGCAGCGGGCCGTCGCTGATCGCCTTGCCACGCATTTCCGGTGGAAGTTTCGTCTCACGAAGCTGTCGCTCCGCATGACGGAACTCATAGATGCTCGTGCCATTGCAGACCCAGTGCTCGCCGGCGTCCCCGGCCCGAGGCTCATACCGCCGGGTCTCCGGGTTCCACTGCTTCGACTTCGTCACGCGGAAGAGCCCCTTGTCGGGCGACGCGTACTTGATCTCGCCGCTGCTCTCGGCGAAGGCCAATTGCTCCCCCGATCCGGCCGTCGGGCTCCAGGCGTTGTATTCCCACTTGTGGAAACCGCACGCCCATGTGCTCACCGACGCATTGCGGGTTTCCCAGGCGGCAAGCAGCCGGTCGAGCGCCACCTGCTGCTCGGGTGAGAGCTGGGGAAAGGCCGGTGCCGCGGCCCGTTGTTGGCCGGGCGGCGATGGGGGAGCGGCCGGCCCGCCCTGCTGCGCGACGGCCCCTCGGGCGGCCAGACACGCCAGCACGGCACACACAAGCTGCCTCCGCCTTCCCGTCACCATGCTCGCTACTCGCACGAAACCACTCCTCGCACGTCCTCGCAGGCTGCCGGGATTCCGGCGGTCCGACACTTCCGGGGACTCTAGCAGCAGGCATCTCCGGGAGCGAGGCCGTTTGGGGCGTCGATTCAGGGTCAAAATGAGCCTCTCCGACACCCCAGCCCGCTGGCAATCGCTACGCTGTGGGATGGAAGCCCCACCATGACCACGAGCATCGAACAGGTCGACGCCGCCGTCATCGTCGCCTTGTCGCTCGAGGCCTCGCCCATCTGCGACCTCTTGTCGGGCCTTGTCCGCCTCCGGGGCAGCGGGGCGAAGATCGCCGTCGGCACGATCGGCGCTTCCACGGTGGCTGTGATCGAGGGAGGGGTCGGACGTGCTGCGGCCGAGCATGCGACGCTGCTTGCCATCGACGGGCATCGGCCGCGACGGATCATCGCCGCCGGCCTGTGCGGGGCCCTCGACCCGGCGCTGCCCCGCGGCGCGGTCGTCGTACCGGCTCGACTCGGTCGCGTCGGCACGTCAGAAACACGGGCGGTCGCCCCGTTGCCCGGAGTCGATGCCTCCTCCGAGGCCTCGGTGGTCACCATGCTCCTCACAGGAAACGCCATCGTCGGCACGCCCGAAGCCCGACGGTCGCTCCGCGAGACGACCGGCGCGGCGGCGATCGACATGGAGTCCTGGTGGATCGCCGGCATCGCCGCCGAGGCGGGCATCCCCTGCCACGTCGTCCGCGGGGTGAGCGACTCGGCCACCGACACGATCGCCCAAGACGTTGCCGCTCTGGCCGCGATCACGAGCCCCGCCCGTCAGGCCGGCGCAGCGATGCGGCTCGTGTGGCGGCGGCCGTCGGCCATCGGCGAACTCGCCGAACTCCGCGAGTCAGCCCACCGCGCCGCCGACACCGTGGCGAATTCTCTGGTTCGATCCCTCGGTGCAACGACTCCGCTGCGCAGCTGAACCCTCACAGGACGAGCTCCGGGGTTGCCCGCACCGCGGAGCCGGCGTTGATGGCACGTGAAGCCATGGATGGCGGATCGCTGCCAGCATCGAGAGCGCGGAGGGCAGGATGCCCGAAGCGAACGTCCGGCGATGCGGTGCGGGCAACCCCGGAGCGGGTTTCTTGAACGGCGAGGCCTTCTACGACACTCGTCCCGCCACGGCGCGCAGTTCGGCGAGTTCGCGGGTGAAGCCACCGGAGAGGATCGGAAACCGACACCATGTTTTCGGGTCGAGATTCTCGTCGTCGAGGTGATAGCAGGGGGCGTAGCGTTCCCGCTTCCACTGGTTCCGGCTCCAGAGCGTGAAGAACCGTTCGACCCACTCGGCCAGCCGCCGTGCATCATGCTGCGGAAACATCGTCTTCATCCGCTGCCAGACCTCGACGGGCATCTGCTTGTCACGGATGCCACACCGCTCGATCGCGTCGAGCACGTCGTAGGGCATCAGGTCTCCCTCGTCGGTTTGCCCGGCCCCGGCGGGCCGGAGCTCGGCCGTCGGCGCCTGGGCGTTGACAGCGTCCAGTTCGGGGATCGGCCCGATCCCCTCGGGGCCGACGGTCTCCAGCCACCGCAGCCACCGCCGCAGGAAGGCCTTGTCGATGCCGGCGATCGGCGCGAGACCGCCGGAGGTGTCGCCATCCATCGTCGCGTAGCCGACCGCCGCCTCCGACCGGTTGCTCGTCGAGACGAGGATCGCCCCGGTGACGTTGGCGAGCATCCAGACACCGGGCGATCTGGCGCGGGCCTGGATGTTCTGCATCGCAATGTCGTCACGGAACCACTCGAGCGGCCGGCCGATCGCGCGGGCCACCTCGTCGGAGTAGGCACGCACCATCGGCTCGACATCGAATTCGTGAAACTTCGCGCCGATCGCCTCGGCGACGCGACGGGCCGCGTTCCGCGTCACGGGACCGGAGTGCGCGGTGGACTGATAGACGCACGTCAGCACCGCAGCCACGAGCGACGCCACGTCGTGGCGGCCGTGGGCCGGTGTGATGCCCACGCGGGCGGCCGCCTCCGCCACCGTGAGTTCACGAGCGGCCAATCGCATCGCGATGGCGATCAGGCAGGCCACGGCCGACGAATCGGCGCCACCGCTCGCCGAGACGACGAATCCCTTCGCACGGCTCTTCCGCATCGTGTCGAAGAGGCCGAGCGACACGGACCGTGCGAATTCCTCCTCCTTGACATGGCTGCCGTGCTCCCAGCCGTCGCGGCCATCGCCGGTGCCGTCGCCCTCACGTGGCTCGACCGTGGGCGGCGCACACGACACCACCACGCATTCGGCCGGGTCGGTGTCCGACCGTGGCTCGAGGGAGAGCCTCGCCTGCGCGAGCCTCGTCGCATCGAGATCGACGACGGCCGCGGCGACGGTCCGATCGGAGAATGAAAAACGCCGCGACGCCGCCACCATCCGCCCGCCGGAGGCGACGAGCACGCCGCCGTCGTAGATGGCCCTGCCGGCCTCGTTGCCGAGCAGGTTGGCGTAGACATAGCTCGCCCCGAACGCCCGTGATCCCTCCAGCACGAAACGGCGACGGATCTCCTCCTTGCCGAAGGCGAAATGACTTGCGGACGGATTGAGAATCACGTCGACGCCCCGAGCCGCGAGCCCCGCCCCGGGCCGTTCGGCGGCCCAGGCGTCCTCGCAGATCTCGAAGCCGATCCGCACGCCGCCGCAGTCGAAACGGAGGTCGCCGATCGGAATCGCCCCGCGCGTCGTCGCGACGGTGGCGCGCCGCCCCCGCGGCCATGGCCGAAACCATCGCGGCTCGTAATGAATCCCCTCACCGGCCAGATGCTGCTTGGCGACGATTCCCGCGATCGCGCCGTCGGCCACGAGCGCCGCCGCGTCGTAGACACCGCTCTCGAACCATACCGGCAGCCCCACGGCGACGATGACGCCCTCCGTCGCCGGCACGATCTCCTCGAGCACGCGCCAGGCCGTCCGATGCACGCCGGGCGACTGAAACATGTCCTCACAGCCGTACCCCGAGATGCAGAGTTCGGGAAGGCAGAGGATGCCGATCCCCTGCTCCTTCGCGGCGGCGATGGCGGCGAGGATCCGGTCGCGGTTGCCGTCCCAGTCGAGTGGCGTCTGGTTGAGGGCGATGCCGCCGATACGGATCAGGTGCATGGAGCGGCATCAACCCTGGGAGGGTTCTTCGAGATACGTGTAGCCCCCAAGCCCTTCCTCGTAGAACTTGAGAAACTGCCCCGCCTCGCCGTCGCCGATGCGGCCGTCGCGGACGGCCTGCTCGATCGAGACGCGGAGGTGCTGCACGAGCTGGTCGGGCTCGTATTCGACGTAATCGAGCACCTCGCGGACGGTGTCCCCCTTGATCACGGCATCGACCACCGCCTCGCCGCGGGCGTCGGTGCTCACGTGAACCGCGTTGGTGTCGCCGAACAGGTTGTGAAGATCTCCCAGGATTTCCTGGTACGCGCCGATGAGGACCGCGCCGAGGTAGTAGGGCT
>JBJTDB010000142.1:0-19085 GCA_046092145.1 Planctomycetia bacterium
AAGCCCTGGATGGCGACGGTCGTGCCCGGGATCTTTCGACCGAGGCGGCTGAGCAGTTTGAGCGTGAGGAGGCCGACGCCCCGTCCGGTCGCCTCCTCGCGGCCCGGAAGCCCGTGATACTCGACCGGCTTGCCGGTCACGCAGGCCGGCGAGAAGCCGTGGTACTTGCCGTATTGATTCATGATCCAGGCCATGACGTCGGCCGAGGTGCCCATGTCGGGGGCGGGAATATCCACGTCGGGGCCGAAGAGGTCGTGGATCGCATCGACGAACCGACGTGTGACCCGTTCCAACTCCCGTGTCGAGAGTGATGCGGGATCGAGGGCGATGCCCCCCTTCGCGCCGCCGTAGGGAATATCGACCACGGCTGTTTTCCAGGTCATCAGCGCCGCCAGCGACCGCACCTCCTCCAGATCGACCTGCGGATGGTATCGCAAGCCACCCTTGAGCGGGCCACGGGCATCGTTGTGCTGCACGCGATACCCGATGAACGTGGCGACCGCGCCCGAATCGAGTTCCGCGACGATCTGCACCTGCACCTCGCGCTTGGCGGTGAGCAGCAGGCTCCGCATCGTCTCGGAGAGGTCGAGCTGGTCGGCTGCCTGGCGGAAGTAGATCTGATTGGCCGTGCTGGCGTTCATGGTCCGTCCTGAAGGGAAATGTCGGAGCGACATCGTATCGGCGGTGGTTTTTCCCCGACAAGCGCGACGCCATGGCAGGGAGGGCGGACCGCCCGCTACAGTGGAAGCATGCGCGAAGCGTCCGCACGCCTCATGCCCGCGGCACGACATCCGGCCGGTCGATGAACCTTCCCGATCCTGAAACATTCTGGAGACTGGTGTCGGAAAGCGGGCTCATCGAGCCGGGCGTTCTCGGACGGATGCGGCGGGAGTGCCGCCACCGCGACACGGCCGACATCGCCAAATGGCTCATCGAGGGGGGCGCCCTGTCGGCGTGGCAGGCGCGGCGCGTGGCCCGTGGTGATCGTGGGCCGTATTTCATCGGTGACTATCGGCTCATGGAGCGGATCGACGCGGTCGGCCCGGGGCTGCTGTTCCGCGCCCGCCACGAGACCAGCGGCGATCGCGTGCAGCTGCGGCTTCTCGACCGGCCGCTGTGCAAGCACCAGGACATCTGGACCGGCATCGTTCGGCGAACCACCATCGCCCAGGCCGTCCGACATCCGATCCTCTCGCGGACGATCGCCCTCGAAAAGAAGCAGTCGCAACGGTTCATCCTGTGCGAGGATGTCGCGCGATCGACCATTGCGGAGGAATTGGATCGGCACGGGGGCCAGGGGATCGAATCGGCCGGGCGGATCGCGCTGGAGGCGGCGCAGGCCGTCGCGGAGCTTCACAGGCTCGGCGACGTGCATGGCGCGATCTCCCTGGAGGCCCTGCGACGGGAGCCTCCGGCCGCCGGCGCCGCGGCCGGCCGCCTGAGGCTGGTGCAGTTTCCGCTCGCGGGCGATCCCCATCTTCAGCCGCCGCGAATTCCGATCGACTCGCCCACCGCCGTCGAAAAACTCGGCCAAGGCGCGTGCTTCGTCGCGCCGGAATTGGCGAGGTTGCGATCGGCCTGCGATGCCCGGTCCGATGTCTACGCGCTCGGGTGCCTGGTGCATGCGATCGTCGCCGGCAAGGCTCCCGGCTGGCAGGGGGAAGCGCATCGGACGCTCGCACGGGCGGCGGCGTCGGGCCTGCCGCCCCTGGGGCCGCGAGACGCCGCCCACCCGCTGGCTTCCGTCATCGCGAGGATGACCGCCCGCGATCCGCGGTCGCGGTATCCATCGGCGGTCGAAGCGGCCGATGCGATCACCGCCTGCCTCGGCATGCCTCCAGTGTCGGCATCGCCACCTCCGCTTCAGGTCTCGGTGCCCTCGGCAACGCTCGATGCCGAGAGCATCGCCGTCGCGGCACCGTTCGCCGATCCCTCCATCGCGGTTCCGATGATCGAGATGGCGAGTGAGTCGCCTCGAAGCCTACGCGGGCCGGCCACGAGTGGCCGTCGGAAGCCCGCTCGCGGCCGCGGCACAGGATCACGAGCATCGATCTGGGTGACCGGCTCGCTGCTCGCGGTGGCGGCGATGGGGGCGGTGGTGCTCATCATGGTCATGCGAAACCGGACGTCCCTCGTCCGTCTCAAAAATCCACCACCCAAACCGGCCGTCGCGGCTTCCGAACCGGGCAACGCGTCCAGGCCGTCGCCCGCCGAAGGCAACCGCCGGACAGAGCCGGCTGCGAAAGGCGGTGGCTCGCAAGAGCCCGCTGCGAATTCCTCGGCCGCCCCGACCGACGCCCCCGCCCTTCCGTGGGCGTCGCCGACATCGGGCGGGCCGCCGGCGTTTGCCTACCTCCCGCCGGGCTCGCAGCTGATCCTGCTGGCACGGCTCTCGGAGATCGCCGCCGACGAGGATGGCAGGCTCTTTCTCGACGCGCTCGGCCCCTACGCCGGACGCGCGATCGAATCGGTGCAGCAGCTCTGCGGGTGCGGCCTCGACGGGATCGAGGAGCTTCAGGCGGGCTGGCAGGCAGGAGGGCCGGGAGAGGTGATCGGCGGATATGCGATCCGGCTTCGCGACCCTGCCGATGCAGGCACGATCGTGTCGCGGATCGACGACGCCGAGGCGAAGTCCCGGGGGAATGAAACGCTTCATGCCGGGAAGACGACGGCCCTCTGGATGCCATCCTCCGGTCAAAATCGGCTCGTCGTCTGCGGACACACGAAACTCGTGCGAGAGGTCTTCGAGGCCGACGCGAAGGCCGACCCTGCGGGGGATGGCGAGCGTCCGCGGCTCGTTGTTCCCCGCGACATGGAGATCCTTATCGGCATGCTCGATGGATCGCGGCATGCCACGCTCCTCGGGTCGCCCCACGATCTTCGGACGGAGGCAAGGGACCTGCTCACCGGGCCGCTCGAACCGCTCGTCGAGCCCCTCGGTGTCTTCTTCGGCGATTCGGTCCGGGCCGCGGCGCTCTCGATCCATTTCGGCGAGAATTTCTATGTCGAGCTCGATGCGGTGGAGACGGTCAACGAGCCGGCCCGCGTCATGACGAAGAACCTCCGAAAGAAGATCGATTCGATGGCCGTCGCCGTCGAGGATTGGATCACGGGGCTCGTCGGGGCGAGGTATGGCCGCAAGCTCATCAACCGGCTGCCGGTGATGGTGAAGTTCCTGGCCGCGCAGGCGCGGGTCGCCGCCGAGGGGAAGGGGGTTGTGATGAACGCCTACCTGCCGCGGCATGCGGGCCACAATCTCGCGTTGGCCGCGGAACTGGCGCTCGCCCAGGCCGGGGCACCAGTCGCGACGGCCGCGGCGGCTTCTCCTCCGGCTGCCGGAGCAGGGGGAGCCCGTCAAAAACTCCAGAAGAAGACCACCCTCAGCTTCAAGAGCGACACGCTCGAACGGTCGGTCCAGCTTCTCGCGGAAGACATCGGTCTCCGGATCGATATCCTCGGGGGCGACCTGAAGCTGGACGGCATCACCAAGAACAACTCGTTCGAACTCAACGAAAAGGACAAGCCCGCCGAGGAAATTCTCCGCGTGATCCTTCTCAAGGCCAATCCGGATGGCAAACTGGTCTATGTCATCCGTGGCGCGGGCGACGGCGACTCGATCGTCGTCACGACACGGGCACAGGCCGCCGAACGGGGCGACACCCTGCCGCCGGTCTTCGAATCGGCGGCGCCGAAGAAGCCCTGATTCACGGGCGAGGAACCAACATCCCGGCCGGGCCGGGACTCACAAAGGAGCGGCGATGATCATCGTGATGAAGGCGGATGCCACGAAGCCCGAACTCGAGCGGGTGGTGGCTCGGGTGGAGTCGATGGGGCTGCGGCCGCATGTCATCGTGGGAACCGAGCGGACCGTGGTCGCCGTGGTCGGGGACGAGCGCAACGCGGCGCAGGGCGGCATGGAAACGCTGCCGGGAGTCGCCGCCGTGATGCCGATCCTCGCCCCCTACAAGGTGGCCAGCCGCGAGGTGCAAAGCGAGCCGACGGTGGTGAAGGCGGGGCCGCTCTCGGTCGGCGGTGGATCGATCGGCGTCATCGCTGGGCCGTGCTCCGTCGAGAGCCGCGAACAGATCGTGGAAACGGCGCGGGCCGTCAAGGCGGCCGGGGCGACGGGCCTTCGGGGGGGCGCCTTCAAGCCGCGGACGAGCCCCTACAGCTTCCAGGGCATGAAGGAGAAGGGGCTCGAACTGCTCGCCGAGGCACGGGCCGAGACCGGACTGGCCGTGGTGACCGAGGTGGTGGCGCCGGAGGATGTGCCGCTCGTGGCCCGCTATGCCGACGTGCTGCAGGTCGGCGCGAGGAACATGCAGAACTACAGGCTGCTCGAGGCGGTGGGCCGCACGGCCGTGCCGGTGCTCCTCAAGCGGGGACCGGCCGCGACGGTCGAGGAACTGCTTCTGGCGGCCGAATACATCCTCGACGCCGGGAACCGTCAGGTGATGCTCTGCGAACGTGGCATCCGCACGTTCGAGACCCACACCCGCTTCACGCTCCCATTGGCCACGGTCCCCTGGCTGCACGCCCGCACGCACCTGCCGGTGGTGGTCGATCCGAGCCACGGCACCGGGCACGCGAATCTGGTCGAAAGCATGGCCGCCGCGAGCGTGGCGGCGGGGGCCGACGGCCTCATCGTCGAGGTGCATCCCGATCCGAAGTGCGCCGCCAGCGATGCCGGCCAGACACTCGATCTTCCGTCGTTCTCGCGGATGATGGAGGTCTGCCGACGGGTCGCGGCCGCCGTGGGCCGCGAGATCCGCTCCGTGTAGATCCGCCCTGCGTCGTTCAGCCCAGGAGGACGATGGCCAGGCCCATGTAGACCACGATGCCGACGACATCGACGATCGCCGACACGAACGGGTTGCTCATGAGCGCGGGGTCGAGCCCGATCGATCGGAAGACGAGCGGCAAGACGCATCCGACAAGCGACCCGATCAGGACGACGGCCACGATCGTGGCGGGGATCACGAGGGCTTGCAGCGGCGAGGGCGCGTAGGCGAGCGCGAGCAGGTAGCCCGGAATCGCGAGGATCAGCCCCAAGAGCAGGCCGAGCGCGAATTCGCGCCGGAGGATCCGCCGCCAGTCCGAAAGCCGGCAGTCTCCGGCCGAGAGGGCGGTGATGATGAGCGTCGCCGACTGGTTGCCGGAGTTGCCCCCGCTGGCGATCACCAGGGGGATGAAGGCGACCAGCCACGCATGCGGCGCCTTCCACTTCGCGAGCACCATCGCGGTGACGGCGGCCGTGGCGAAGAGGATCGCAAGCCAGACGACCCGCTTCCGCGTCATCGAGACGAGCGCCGTCTCGAGGTAGCTTTCGCCGAGGGGGGTGACGGCACCGCTCATCTGGGCGTCTTCCGTGGCCTCCTCGCGGACGGCGTCGAGGACGTCGTCGTGGGTGACGATGCCGACGAGCCGGTTGCCGTCGTCCACCACGGGGATGGCGAGGAAGTCGAAGCGGGCGAGCGTGTCGACGGCTGTCTCGCTCGGCGCATCGACCCGCACGCTGATGACATCCCGCGCCATGAGATCGGAGACGAGGGCGGTCGGCTTGGCGAGGATGAGGTCGCGGAGCGAGATGAATCCGACCAGTTTTCGGTCGCCGTCGAGCACATAGATGTAGTAGATCGACTCGCTGTCGGGGGCCTGGGTGCGGAGCCTGGCGATCGCCTCACCGGCCGTGATGTTGGCCGGGAGCGAGGCATATTCCGTCGTCATCAGCGAGCCGGCCGAGCCGTCCGGACAGGAAAGGAGCATCCGGATGTCGTGTCGCTCGGCCTTGGCCACCAGCGGCAGAATCTCCTCGACGAACTCGGGGTCGAGTTCGCGGAGAAGGTCGTCCCGATTGTCGGCCGCCATCCATTCCAGGAGCGGGCCGATATGAGCCCGGTCGGCCGCCTTCAGCAGATCCACCTGCCGGGCCATCGGATAATAGGGAAAAATCTCCGCCTGGCGTTCGACCGGGATCGCATCGAGAAGCTGCCAGATCTCCGGATCGTCGAGGCCCTCGCTGAATTCGGCGACCGTGGCCGGATGGAGTTCCTTCGCGACTTCCCGGAGGCCGGCGGTGTCGTGCTCGCCGAGCATGACCCGCAGTTCCGGGATGAGAATGGGGTTCGCGGTGGCCATGATGCGATCCAGTATGCCATGAAATGCACCGCTGTCGACCGAAGACGGCGAGAGGGATCGCGGCGACCTGCTACACTGTCGGGCCTGAATTGCCCGAAGAAAGGAGACCTCCGATGACCCAACTCGAACGCGCCCGCACCAACGAGATCACCCCCGAGATGAAGTTCGTCGCCCAGCGCGAGGATCTTCCCGAGGAGTTGATCCGCGCGGAGGTGGCCCGGGGGCGGATGGTGATCCCGGCGAACAGGGTGCATCTCACGAAGAAGCTCGAGCCGATGGCGATCGGCATCGCCGCCCTCACGAAGATCAACGCCAACATCGGCAACTCGGCCGTCACCAGCGACGAGCAGACGGAACTGCAGAAGCTCCACATGGCCGTCCATTACGGCGCCGACACCGTCATGGATCTCTCGACGGGCAAGAATATCGACACGATCCGGCAGGCGATCATCGACGCCTCGCCGGTGCCGATCGGCACCGTGCCGATCTACCAGATGCTCGAGGAACTCGGCGGCGACATCGACGACATGAAGCCGCAGCACTTCCTCGACATGTGCGAGAAGCAGGCGAGGCAGGGGGTCGATTACATGACCGTCCATGCCGGCCTGCTCCAGGAGCACCTCCACCTCACGATGAACCGGATCACGGGGATCGTGAGCCGCGGCGGCTCGCTCATCGCCCGCTGGATGATGACGCACAAGCAGCAAAATCCGCTCTACACCCACTTCGAGGACCTCTGCGACATCTTCCGCGAATACGACGTGACCTGGAGCCTCGGCGACGGCCTGCGGCCCGGCGCGATCGCCGACGCGAGCGACGAGGCGCAGTTCGCCGAATTGCACGTGCTGGGCGAGCTCACGCGGCGGGCCTGGGCGAAGGGCTGCCAGGTGATGGTGGAGGGGCCCGGCCACGTGCCGATGGATCAGATCGACATGAACGTGAAGCGGCAGATGGAGGAATGCGACGAGGCCCCCTTCTACGTGCTCGGGCCGCTCGTCACCGACATCGCGCCGGGCTACGACCATATCACCAGCGCCATCGGCGCGGCCCTCGCCGGCTGGAGCGGCGCGGCCATGCTCTGCTACGTGACGCCGAAAGAGCACCTGGGGCTTCCCGATGCGGAGGACGTGAAGCAGGGCGTGATCGCCTACAAGATCGCGGCGCATGCGGCCGATCTCGCCCGGCATCGGAAAAACGCGCGGGTGCGCGACGACGCCCTCTCGCGGGCCCGGTTCGCATTCGACTGGAACGAGCAGTTCCGGCTCGCGCTCGATCCGGAGACGGCGAAGAAGTATCACGACGAGACACTGCCGCAGGACACCTTCAAGAGCGCCCACTTCTGCAGCATGTGCGGGCCGAAGTATTGCTCGATGAAGATCACGCAGGACATCCGCGAGATGGCGGCTGCCGAGGCCGCCGGCACGAGCGAGCCGATGGCGATCCAACTGCCCTGATGTCCGCCGGCGGAAGCCGGGGGATCATTCGCCGGCGTGTTCTCGCTCGTGGGCCGGCATGTTCTCGAATCGGCCGTCGAAGATCGCGATGTCGACCTTGAACGGACGGCTCGACACCGTCAGTTCGCCGGCGAACGGGTAGCCGAAGAGCGATACGAGATAGAGGTTGAGGCCGATCAGCAGGGCCGCGAGGGTGGTCAGGAACCGCTGGAGGCTCACGCTTCGGGCGCAGAAGAGCCCCCCGAAGATCACCGTCACGGCGCCGCCGATGATCAGCACGAACCACTCGACCGCAGGGATCCCGTACTCCGCGGTGCAGGTGCGTTCACGGCGGAAGTTCCAGAGTTCACGGGTTTGTTCGAGGATCATCGGATAGACGGCCTTTTCGGACTCGGTCGACGGCTCGAAGCCGGTCAGCGCGCGGGTGAGCGAGAAGGCCGTCTTGCGGGCGTCCACGCTCACGAGGCCCCGTTGCATCAGCGGCCATTCCTTCTCCACGACCTGATGGGCGTAGGCCTTGCAGAGATCCTCGAGACGCTCGCGGTAGGGAGGGGGGAGTTTTTCAGACAGCAGGAAGAGGTTGGCCAGGGAATTGGATTCGTCCTGGACGACATCGACGGCATGCTCGAACCGCACCAGGGCATCGACCACGATCAGGCCGAGGAGCACGGCATAGAGCGTGCCGACGACGGAGAGCAGGTTGCCGGTGATGTCGTGGGCTTCTCGGAGAACATCCTTCGAAAAGAGCTTCCTGGCGAGCGTCACCAGCGTGATGGAGGTCAGAACGCCGCCGAGGATGATGACCAGACCGGTACTGAATCCGTGGAATTCCATCCGGCGCCCCTCCGCTATTTTCTCGCCCAGCCCGTGCCGTCGGGGCGATCTTCGAGCACGATGCCCGCCTCCGTGAGCTTGGTGCGGACCAGGTCCGCCGTCGCGAAGTCCTTCGCCTTGCGGGCATTGGCCCGGATCTCGATGACGAGATCCATGAGCTTCCCGACGAGGGCCTCGTCGGCACCGCCGGCCTTCGCACGCGGGGGCTCGAGGAAGAGTCCGAGCACGCCGGTCAGTTCGCGGAGCGTGAGCATCATCGCCTCGAGCGAGGCCATCTCGGCGGCCGGCTTCGCGCTCTCGAGGGCGTGCTGGTCGATGAACTTGTTGACGACGCGGACGAAATCGAAGAGCGTCGCGATCGCGATCGCCGTGTTGAAGTCGTCGTCCATCGCCGCGAGGAACGTCTCCCGGAGGGCCTTCACGTCGTCGCCGGCTGCCGCGACGGCCGCATCGCCCGCGCGACGGTCGCGGCAGGGGAGGGCATGGAACGATTTTCCGGTGATCCGCTCCACGCGGGCGAAGAGCCGCTCGAAGGCCTCCATCGCGCGGGCGCTCTCGCCGAGCGGTTCCTCGCCGAAGTGGATCGGGCTGCGGTAGTGCGTGGAGAGCAAGAGCATCCGGATCGCCTGCGGCTGGTGCCGCGCGAGCAGGTTCTTGAACGGTTCGGCGCCGGTCGATTTCGAGATCTTGTTCGCCGTCTGCGCGGCGGCATCGTCCGTCGCCGAGGCGGCTTCGCCGGCGGCCCGCGGCCGGCCCCCCACCTTGCCGGCGGCCCCCGCCGCCTGCATCAGGCCGTTGTGCATCCAGAACGTGGCCATGGGGCAGTCGTGGAGCGATTCGCTCTGGGCGATTTCATTCTCATGGTGCGGGAAGACGAGATCGAGCCCGCCGCCGTGGATGTCGAAGTGGGGCCCGAGGATCGCCTTGCTCATCGCCGAGCACTCGATGTGCCAGCCCGGCCGTCCGGCGCCCCAGGGGCTCTCCCAGGAGGGCTCGCCCGGCTTCGCCGCCTTCCACAGGGCGAAGTCGGCCGCCGATCGCTTCCGCTCCGCGGTGGAGCCCCCTTCGCCCTGTGTCTGCTCGACGGAGCGATTGGTGAGCTTGCCGTAGTCGGCGTCTTTCGTGACGTCGAAGTAGACGTCGCCGTCGCTGGCGTAGGCGGAGCCCTTGGCGATCAGCCCCTCGATGAAGGCGATGATCGTGCCGATGTGCTCCGTCGCCTTCGGCATCTCGTCGATGCTCTTCACGCCGAGGGAGGCGAGATTCTCGAGGTAGTCGGCCGTCATCTCCTCGGCGAGCTTCGCCATCGTCGTGCCGCGGGCGGCGCTCTCGGCGATGATCTTGTCATCGACGTCGGTGATGTTGACCACCCACGTCACATTCCAGCCCGAGTATTCGAGATGCCGCTTCACCGTGTCGAAGATCACGGGGCCGACCATGTGGCCGATGTGGCTCGGCTTGTAGACCGTGGGCCCGCAGAGATACATCCCCACGTGGCCGGGCTTCACCGTGACGAGCGACGACTTCTTCTTCGTGAGGGTGCTGTAGATTTCGATTCCAGGGAGGGTCGCCGTCGCCATCTCGTCTCGTCGCTCCAGGTCGTGGGAATGCCACCGCGGGTTACCGCTCGATCAGCACGACGCACTCGGCGCCGATCGCCAGTTCCTCGCCGATCGGCCCGACCGATTCGCCCGTCTTGGCCTTGAGCCAGACGGCCGCTTCGTCGATGCCGAGCAGCTCCGCGATCCGTCGCCGGATCGCCGGCCGGTGAGGGAGGATTTTGGGCCGCTGGGCGAAAATCACGCAATCCAGATTCGTGATCCGCCAGCCGGCGGCCTGTACACGATCGGCCGCGGCCCGCAGCATCATGCCGGAGTCGCGCCCCCGGTTGGCGGGGTCGGTGTCGGGAAACATCTCGCCGATGTCGCCGAGGGCAGCTGCGCCGAGAAGAGCGTCGGTGATGGCGTGAAGGAGGACGTCGGCGTCGCTGTGGCCGAGGGCCGTGCGGTCGTGTGGAATCGTCACGCCGCCGAGCAGGAGCCCGTCGCCGGGGCCGAGCCGATGCGTGTCGTGGCCGAGGCCGACGCGGAACATGCCGAATGTCTCCCGAGAGTACCGCCGTTTTTACCTATACTCGCCGCATGCACAACACCGATGTCGTCCACAATGCCAGGCTCGCCGCCGATCCTGTGATCCGCGTGGCAGGGCTCGCCAAAGAATACCGGGTGTACGACAAGCCGGAGGGGCTCATGGCGAGCATCCGTGGCCTGTTCCACCGAACAAGCCGCACCGTCGAGGCGCTCCGGGGCGTCGATCTGACGGTGCAGCGGGGCGAATTCGTGGCCCTGCTCGGGCCGAACGGGGCCGGGAAGACGACGTTTCTCAAGCTCCTCTCGGGCATCATCACGCCCTCGCGGGGCACGGCCCACGTGCTCGGCCACGTGCCCTGGGAGCGGGCCGACGACTTTCGTCGCCGATTCGCCCTCGTGATGGGCCAGCGGAATCAGCTCTGGTGGGATCTGCCCGCCGCCGAAAGCTTCCGGCTCCACCAGACCATCTACCGGATCGATCCGGCCCGCTTCGCCCGCACCCGAGACGAACTCGTCGACATGCTCGGCGTGCAAAAACTGATCCTGCAGCCGGTGCGGGAGCTTTCGCTCGGTGAACGGATGAAACTCGAACTCGTGGCGGCGCTCCTCCACGAGCCGGAGGTGCTCTTCCTCGACGAGCCCACGATCGGCCTCGACGTGGTCGCCCAGCACACGATCCACGAGTTCCTCCGCCACGTGCAAACCGAGCGGCGGACGACCGTGATCCTCACGACGCATTACATGAAGGACGTGGCTGCGCTCTGCGAGCGGGTGGTGGTGATCACGCATGGCGACATCCTCTACGACGGCTCCCTGGCCGAGATCGTCGATCGCTTCACCACGCACAAGATCGTCACCCTCGACCTCGACGAGGCTCCCGAGCCGGGCCGCATGGAGCGGTTCGGCTTCCCCTGCGAGATCCGCGGGCCGCAGGTGGTGCTGCGGATCGACCGCGGCCGGATCGCCGACGTGCTGCCCGAAATATTGCGCGGTGCGGGCGTGCGAGATGTCTCCGTGGAAGACGTGCCGCTTGAGGAAATCGTGGCCGGATTGTTCCGCGCGGGGTCAACGCGGCCCGCCGCGGCTCCGGGGGCGACGACATGACCGTACCCCACTCTTCGGCCGCCAGCCCGCGTGCCGCGCGGCTTCGCACCTGGTGGACGATGCTCGCCATCTGCCTCGAGGAGCGGCTGGCCTACCGCGGCGATTTCATCCTCGGCACCGCGATGCGATTCCTGCCGATCGTGACGCAGGTCTTCCTCTGGACGGCCGTCTTCGCCGCCACGAGCCGCCCCGATATCGCCGGCTATTCGCGGAACGACATCGTCGCCTACTACCTCCTCACGATGGTGACGCGGGCTTTTTCCAGCATGCCCGGTCTCGCCGGCGGCATCGCCCGCGGTATCCGCGATGGCTCGGTCAAGAAATACCTCGTCCAGCCGGTGGACTACGTGTCGTTTCTACTGGCGGCCCGGATCGCCCACAAAATCGTCTACTACCTCGTGGCCATCCTGCCCTTCGCGGCCGTCTTCTGGATCTGCCGTGGCTATTTTCCACCGCCCCCCGATGCGGCGACGATCGCCGCCTTCGTCGCCTCGCTCCTGATGTCGTTCCTGCTCGGCTTCTTCATGGAGGCCGCGCTGGGGATGCTCGGTTTTTGGTTCCTCGAAGTGTCGAGCATCATCTTCGCCTACATGCTCGTGCAATACCTTCTCTCCGGCCACATGTTCCCGATCGACATGCTCGACGGCATCCCGACGGGGCTGCCCGGCATCGACGTGGCCGATGTCGTCCGCTGGCTCCCCTTCGAATACACCGCCTACTTCCCGGCGGCGGTATGGCTGGGCAAGGTCGGTGGCGCCGACCTCGCCCGTTCCCTTGCGATCGAGGCGGCGTGGGTCGTGGTGATGGCGGCGGTCTGCCGGATCGTCTGGTGGCGCGGCACGCGGCGGTGGAGCGCGTTCGGAGGATGACGTGATCCGGTATCTCTCCATCGTCGCGACCTTCGCCCGGGCCTGTCTCGTGCGAGACATGACCTTTCGGGCCAATTTCCTGCTCGAGTGCGTGACGAGCCTGGGCTGGATGTCGATGAATCTCGCCTTCTACCTGCTCGTCTTCCAGTTCACTCCCGAGATCGGCAAGGGGACGGGCTGGTCGCGGGAGCCGTTCTTCGCCTTCGTGGCCACGGGGCTGATCATCAACTCGATCGTGCAGGCCCTCTTCATGCCGAGCGCCGAGGAACTCACCGAGATGGTCCGCACGGGCGGGCTCGATGCGGTGCTCGTGCGGCCCCTCGACGCCCAGTTCCTGCTCTCGATGCACCGCGTCGATTTTTCATCGTTCGCCAACGGCCTGGTGGGGGTCGGCCTCCTCGGCTGGTCTCTCTCCCGCATGGCCCATGCGCCGCCTCCCGTCGCCTGGCTCCTCTATCCGATGCTTTTGCTGTGTGGCGTGGCGATCCTCTACTCGCTCGTGATCATGCTCGCCGCCGCGACGATCCTCATGGGCCGCAACCAGAGCCTCTACGACTTCTGGTTCTATCTCACCAATTTTTCCCGCTATCCCGCGGAGATCTATGCCGGCCCCTGGGGAGGACCGCTCCGCGCCCTCTGCACGTTCGTGATCCCGATCCTGCTGGTCGTCAACGTGCCTGCCCGCGTGATCGCCCAGCCGCTTGTCGGCGAATCCTGGTGGCCGGTTGCCGGCACGATCGTCGCCGCGGTCGCATCGCTCGTCGCATCCCGCCTCGTCTTCCAATCGGCCCTGCGCCGCTATCGCACCGCCTCGAGTTGACTTGTTCGATCTGATGGACAACTCGATCCCCGAACCGTACAACCTCTCGCTCCCGGCGAACACCACCCACACCGAATCATGATCCTCGATACCCTCGACAACGCGCGGCGCTACGAGCTGCTTTCGCCCCGATTCGAAAAAGCGTTTACCTTCCTTCGGCAGGTGACCGATGCGACCACGGTTGGAAGGCATGAGATCGCGGGGGACGACATCTATGCCCTTGTCCAGCAGCAGAGAACCATGCCTGTCGTGGATCGCCAGTACGAGGCTCACCGGAAGTATGTCGATATTCAATACATCATCCGCGGGCGGGAGATCATGTATTGGGCTCCGCTGCACCTCCTGACGAACGTCACCAAGCCCTATGATGCGGAGCACGATGCGGCGCTCTTCGGTCTCGTGCCCGAGGGCGTGCCGATTCCGGTGCAAGCAGGTCAGTTCGTCATCTTTTTTCCCGATGACGGCCACGTCCCGGTGTGTGCCTGGGATACACCCGACGATGTCTTGAAAGTCGTCGTCAAGGTGAGGGTCTGAGGTGCCGTCGCCACAGATAGCCCCGGCCCGACGCCGCTCCTGTCCCGGATGAACCACGATGCCACTGCAACTCGCCTTCAGCTCCAATGCCTACCTCAACGTGCCCGTCGAGGAGGCGATCGCGCGGATCGCGGGCTTCGGGTATCGCGGCATCGAACTGCTCGCCGACGTGCCCCATGCATGGCCGGCGGGGCTGCTCGAGGTCCAGAAGGAGGCGATCCGCAGGGCGATCCGCGGGAGTGGGCTCACCATCTCCAATATCAACGCCTTCATGATGAACGCGATCGCCGACCCCCGGCAGCCCTACTGGCATCCTGGGTGGACCGATCCCGACCCGCACTACCGGGCCATCCGCCGCGAGCACACGAAGCGGGCGCTGAAGCTCGCCGCGGATCTTGGGGCGACGAGCATCTCGACCGAGCCGGGGGGCGAAATCCAGCCGGGGCAGTCGCGTCAGGAAGCCACCGACATTTTTTACGACGAGATCATGCCCTGCCTCGACGTCGCCGCCGAGGCAGGCGTGACCTTGCTCATCGAGCCGGAGCCGGGATTGCTGATCGAGACATTCGGTCAATACCTGGAGTTCGCCGAGCGGATCAAGCATCCGGCGATGGGGCTGAATTTCGATGTCGGCCATGCCTACTGCGTCGCCGAGGATCCGGCCACATGGGTGCCGATGATGAAGGCCCACACGAAGCATTACCACGTCGAGGACATCGCGGCCACGCGGGTGCATCACCATCTCGTCCCTGGCGAGGGAGCGATCGATTTCGTCGGCGTGTTCCAGGCCATCGCCGCTTCCACGCCCGACATCTGGATCACCGTCGAACTCTATCCCTACCGCGACCGGCCCGATGAGGCGGCATCCGCCGCCCGTGCGCACCTGCTCGCCGCGGCCGCATCGGCGGGCATCTCCCTCGCGTAGGCTTCGATCATGATCGCGACGCTTCTGGCCTGGCTGCGTCTTCTGCGGATCCCGAATCATGCGACCGCCGTCGCCGACGTGCTGGCCGGATTTCTCGTCTGCTCCGGCCCGCGACCACTCGACTGGCCGCCCGCCGCCTGCTGGCTGGCGATCGCGGCATCGCTCTGCTTCTATGCCGCCGGCATGGTGCTCAACGACGTCTTCGATGTCGAAACGGATCGGGATGAGAGGCCCGATCGGCCGCTTCCCTCGGGCGAGATCCCGGTGGCGACCGCTTCGCGTGTCGGCCACGCCCTGCTCACGCTCGGCGCCGTCACGGCCTCGGCCACCGCCTTCGTAGCGCACGCCCCCTGGCCGGCGCTGGTCGGTGCGGCCCTCACGGCCGCCGTGTGGCTCTACGACCGCCGTGCCAAGGCGACGGCCTATGGGCCCGTGCTGATGGGAGGCTGTCGCAGTCTCAACTGGCTCCTCGGCATGACCGCTGCCGGCGGTCCGCACGGAGCCCATGAATGGCTCGTGCCGATCGGCATGGGGCTCTTTGTGGCCGGCATCACATTTTTCGCCCGCGACGAGGCGGGCCGGAGCCGTCACGGCAGGCTCGCGCTGGCCACGCTCGTGATGGCGGCGGGGCTCGTGGTGGCCGGCGGGTATCCCTCGATCGCCTCGCAGATCGGCTCCGCGGATCACTGGAATGTCGGCGGACCGTGGCTGACCCCCGGCCGGATCTCGACATGGCTGCTGCTGTGGGTCATCCTCGGTTGCTCGATCCTCGCCCGAAACATCATGGCCATCGCCGACCCCGCGCCGGCCCGCGTGCAGGCGGCCGTGGGCAACGCGATCCGCTCGATCATCACGCTCGATGCCGCGATCGTGTTGGCCGCATGCGGCGAGCCGTGGGCGATCGTCGTGCTCTTCCTGCTCGGCCTGTTTCTCCTCGGACGCCGCCTGGCCAGCCCGACATGATGCAGATCGGCTATGGCACCAACAGCCTCGGCGACATCGATCCGCTCGTCGCGGTGCCGATGCTCCGTGACCTCGGCTATCGCTCCCTTGCCATCACGCTCGACCGCCGCCTCCTGAACCCCTTTGCGGCCGAACTCGATGCCGAGGTGGCCCGATGGAAGGCCACCCTCGACGCCAGCGGGATGGCCTGCGTCATCGAGACCGGTGCCCGGCACCTCCTCGATCCCCGGCACAAGCACGAGCCGACACTCGTCTCGTCCGACCCGTCGGCCCGGGCACGGCGTGTCGATTTTCTCATGCGGGCGATCGACATCGCCGCCCGGCTCGACGCCGGCTGTGTGTCGCTCTGGTCGGGAGTGGTTCGCGACTCTTCCGACGAAGAATCGCTCTGGCGGCGGCTGGCCGATGGGCTCGGGCCGGTGCTCGATCACGCGGCGGCCCGGGGCCTCACGCTCGGCTTCGAGCCGGAGCCCGGCATGTTCATCGACACGCTCGCTCGCTGCGAGTCGCTGGTCGAACGGTGCGGCCGGCCCGACCATCTTCGGCTCACCCTCGACATCGGCCATCTGACCTGCATGGGAGAGTGGCCGGCTGCCGACCTCCTCGGGCCGTGGCTCGGCCGGATCGTCAACGTCCACATCGACGACATGCTCCCCTGCCGGCATGAGCATCTGCCTCTTGGCGTCGGCGACGTCGACTTCCGGGAAGTCTTCGCGGCCCTGGCTTCGGCTGGCTACGAGGGGGGCCTGCATGTCGAGCTGCCGCGGCAGTTGCATCGATGGTTTGACACGGCCCGCGACTCGGCCGCCTTCCTCACGCGGCATCTCACGGAGGCCCTCCGCAGTCCAAGTCCGTGAAGGCGAGGCCTGCGTGAAGCGAGGTGCTGCCCGTGCCAGCAACGCCGGCTCCATGGCACGGGCAGCCTCTCGCGGAAGCGATCAGCCGATAGGGGATCGGAGGGCGGCTATTTGCGTGGCGGCTTGTCGTCGAGGTTCGCGGCCATGTCGTCGGCAGACACGGTGGAGGAGATGCCGTCGGCTGGGACGTCGAGTCCTGCGGTCCAGACGAGCGCGTTGAGCATGAGTTTTCGGAAGTCGTCGTTGGCCCAGTTTTTGTGAAAGTGGGCGCCGGTGCACCCGAAGCCGCGGCCGCCTTCGGGCCGTTCGTAGGCCCAGGCCAGCGCCTCGCGGCTCCCTTTTCCAGCGCGGACCGTGGGATTGTTGCTGTGCGGGCCGTCGGGTCGTTCGCGGGTCGCGTCCGGCGGCACGGCTGAGAGAATCGTCGTCAGACCGGTCTGCGGCTCTCGAAACCGCATGTGGTAATACCACTCGTCCTGCGTCTGGAAGGGCTTCACGCCGCGGGTGATCGGATGGCCCTCGGCGAGCTGCTGCTCGGCCAGCATCCAGTGCGGGTTCACCGACCAGTGCGGTTCGAAATACCCCCCCATCCAGTCGAGGAACTGCGGTCCACCCTTTTCCTTCGGCACTTCCACGGCGTAGTGAAGGCAGGCGATGCCGATGCCCCGCTTCGCCAGGGCGTCGATCTGGGCCAGACGATTGCTCTGGAGCACGGGGTGGCCACCACCGCCGTCGGCAAAGAAGAAGATCGCGTCGGCGTTGTCGAACGCCGTCGGGTCGGCCGGCCAGCCGCCGGTGTGAATGGCCGTCAGCAGCGGCAGCCCTTTTCCGGCCGCGAACGAATCGAGGCACTTCGCCACGAGCATCGAGCCGGCGCGGAATTCGTGCTCGCCCGGGGCGTGGCTCGGAGTGCCTGCGAGAAGCACGAGCTTTTTGCGGCCGTCGGCGAGCTTCAGCCGCTTGAGGCGGATGTCCTTGAACTCTGCCTTCATCGGCGGGCCGGCATGAAGCTGCAAGGCGAGCACCCCCTGCATCGATCGCTTATCGGGCTGCTCGTCGATCGTTTCCGACATGAGCTGGCCATTGATGAAGTGCTGGAGCTTCGGCCCGCGGGCAACGATCCGGTAGTCGTTCCAGTCACCGGGCTTGATCGCCTTTTGCAGTTCGGCGGCATCACCGATCGGCTCGCCCTGCTTCTTCGTTCCATCCGCGAGAATGGTGACCCGTTCCCCACGCAGTGCGAGGATGCCGCGGCCTTTTTCCTCGTACATGATGCCGGTGAACTTCGGGCCTGCCTCGAAATCGGCCTGATAGCCGCCGACGACGAAATCACCGAAATCCTTGCTGCGGTACTGGATGCCGCTGTTGCCCGCGGAGATCCTGTATCGCATCAGGAGTTCGAAGTCGTCCACGAGCCCCTGTCGCCAGATGAGAAACGTATTGCCCTTTGTGGGATTCTCGGCAGTCGTCTCGCCGACGATCGCCCCATCCTCCACCCGCCAGAATTCCGGCTTCCCTTCCCACCCATCAAGACTCGTCCCATTGAAGATGGGAGCAAACGCGGCTTCCCGAACGGCATCGAGCGATGTCTGTGATGGTTCTTTCGTCAAGTCGGCATGGTGAGGGCAGGCTTGTTCCTGAGGGCGTGTACACGGCTGGCATCGGCGGTCGCGGCGTCTCCGCATGCGAAGCAGGAAGCCAGCATGATCGTTGGCGTCGGCCGTAACGCATCGATTGCAGACGTCTTTCGGGCGGCCGGCTTCATCGGCGAGACAAGAGAATGCGGCTTCCGACAGCACGAGCACGGCCGACGTCAGCAGCATGATCCCGCCACGAAGGGCGGATCGATCGGCCACAAAACGAGAAACGACGTTCATCACGGACTGCCCTCGTTGGACTACGGGATCGCGGCGACCCCATGAACGGCCGCCGATTCCGGGGAGCATACCACGACGAATGAGCACGGTCGCAGAGCAGGATGCGATGGCCGTCGACCCAGGAAACCCCTTGGCGTTGCCTGCGGTCGATGAAGTGGAAAAAGGTCATGGATGACTTTTTCCACGGGTAGTCAGCTCGGGTTTTGCAGTTTTTTGGCCAACGTTTCCGGCTGTTTCCCGACTTCGAAACGTTTTTGAAGACCCCGCCCCAAGAAGCCCCGGGTGAAAACCCGGGGATGGTGTGACGTGGCCACCCGCATTGATCCCCCGGTTCCCACCGGGGGCTTTTTGGGGAGGAGCCGGCCTTCAAACACTGCAAAAGTCGAAGCTAGCGAGAGGCCGCGGTGTTGGGAGGGCGGTTGGCGTCGAGCGAATCCCGCTGCAGTCCGAGCATCGGCATGAACTGGTTGAGGTTGATCACGCGGACGCCGAGCCGACGGGCTTCATCGAGCTGCTTCTTGCGGCGGATTTGGTCTTTCTCCTGCCAGACCTTGCGCTGCTTGTCATTCATGACGGTCTGCGGAGGGCCCGCGTCGATCAGCATCGTCGTCAGCGGGGTG
>JBJTDB010000143.1:0-11576 GCA_046092145.1 Planctomycetia bacterium
CGTGGGTGCACGTCGACAAATTCGTCGTGGATGGCAAAGACTTCGACGACGCGGGCCTGCCGCACACGTTCACCGCGTCGGCCGACGGCACGCTCGCGCTCCTCGTCAATCGCGCGGCCGTGCTCGAGCAGAAGGAGGCGAAACCATCGCGGGAGGAGATCGCCGGCAAGCCGGTCAAGCTGCCGCGCCGCCGCATCCCGATCGCGCTCACGCACACCGACGGCCACGACGGCGGCGGCATCAGGCTCGAGTGGTCAACCCCGCTCACGCCCCGCCAGCCGATCCCCGCGGCGAGCCTGTTTCCGTAGGAACGGGCAATTGGGCGCAGGCGTTGTTGGGTATGAATCGCGTCATCCCCCGGCTTCCGCCGGGGGCTTTTGGGTGATGGGGGGCAGGCGGTTCGTGGGATGTGGGCGGGAATGGCTAAAATAATATGGAGGCGGTCGCTGCGGCCGCCCGTTCCTCGCAAGGAGATGCTGCTTGCCAGTCGCCCGCTTTCGTCGACCCGTTTTCCTGCCCATGCTCGCGGCGATCGCGCTGGCCGGGCTATCCGCACCCGCTGCCCCGCCGCAGGCACCGCCCCCGCCGCTCGTGTCGTCGGTCGGTCGCGATCTCATCGACCTGCCGCACTGCCAGGCGGTGCACGACGGCCGCGCGACGCCGGCGGACCAGGCGGCGGTCATGGCCGCGCTCGGCATGCCGGCCCCGGCTGGCCAGGCGAAGCGGTGGTCGGCAGGCACGGTGACCGGCAAGGACGGCTCGGGGGAATCAGTCGATGGCGAACGCTTCGACTACGTGATCGCGTTCAAGAAGCCGGTCGAGATCGGCTCGGTGATCACGTCGCTCGGCACGCTCAAGGTGCTCAAGCCCGACGCCCCCTATCCGCCCGATCCCGCCAATGACGCCCAGTGGATCAGCGTGACGGTGCCCGCCGCATCGGGGCCGCGGCTGGCCACGCTCGACGCGGCCGTCGCCACGCGGGCCGTGCTCTTCTCCGAGGTGCGGCGCAGCGGCGTGTCTGCGCTCGGCTTCGTGCGGCTCTTCACGAAACGATTCGGCAACGTCGCCCTCCTGGCCGGCGCGCGGGCCCGCAGCGAGTATGAGGCGCCCGACAGCTTCGGCGGCGGCGCCTTTCCCGCGATCGCACCGCTCGCCGGCGAAGGCTCCTGGCAGAGTGCGGGCGTGAGTGGCTCGGGCACGATCAACGCCCCGCCCGTCAGCGATCTTCACCCGCAGTGGTATGCAATCGGCTGGAACGAACCGCGGCTGCTCACGGGCCTCTTCCTCGACGACACGATCGGCGAACTCAAGATCGACACGTTCACCGGGCCCGACACCGCGCCGGCCGTCGCGGGCGTGGGCGAGGAATGGACGCGGCTGAAGCTCGCCCAGTATCGGATGGCCGATCGCTCGGGCGAAGGCCAGGGGCGGTGGATCGAGTTTGCCGAGCCGCTGCGCACCCGCGGCCTGCGGCTCTGGATCACGAAGATCCGCGACATGCGCGATGTGCCGAAGTCGGTCGCCCAGATCGATTCGCTCCTCGCGCTCGAGGATCTCGGCGCCGACGGCCGGGCCCCCGCGCGGCTCGCGGCACGTCGCCCCGACTATTCCATCGCCTACGACGCGCCGCAGGAGGGCCTGCTCACGCTCGTGGTGGACGACGCCGCGGGCCGACGGGTGCGCAACCTCGTGGCCCGCACGCCGCGACCGGCCGGCAAGCAGGAGGAGCCCTGGGATCTGACCGACGAGAATGGCCGGATCGTGCCGCCGGGCACCTACCGCATGAAGGGGATCACCGCGCCGCCGCTCGAACTGCGGTATGAGATGACGACCTATCCGAACGTCACGCTCCACCATCCCGACAACTCCGCCTGGCTCAACGGCCCCGCGGGGCCCGGCGGCTGGCTGGCCGACCATTCGGCGCCCCTGACGGCCTGCACCGCCGGCGACCATCTTTTCTTCGGCTCGCCCGTGCCGGAGAGCGGTGTGGGCTTCGCGGCCTGCGACCTCACAGGCAAAAAACTCTGGGGGATCCACTCCTTCGACGCCTGGTCGGCCGGCACGAGCATGGCCACCGACGGCACGACCGTGTTCGTGGAGCATGCGGGCGCGGGCCACTACGGCTCCGCCGACGCCGGGGCTGATCGCGTTTGGGGCGTGAACATCGCCGACCATGCGATCCGCCGCGTGATGATGGCGACGAGCACGTCGGAGCGACTCCGCGGCATCCGGGGCATGGCCGCCCGCGACGGCAAGCTCGTGCTCGCGATCTCCGCCACAGAAAACCGGCTCGGCACCTCCTGCGACTGGTCGGCCGTCGATCTCGCCCACTGCCGCCCCGGCTACAAGCCCGCCGCGAAGCCGAAGGTGCCCTACGAGATCGTGCCCGACTCGCAGGGGGATTTCCTGCGGCTCTTCCGGCTGAAGGGCGATCCGCCGGGCTACGGCCATGCCAACGGCGGGCTCATCTGGCTCGAATCGACGAGCGGCCCGGAGCAGCGGCAGCACATCATGCTCACGTTCACGAAGCCCGTGCCGATCGGCAGCTGCGTGTTTCCGGTGCCGGAGAAGGCCGACTATCGCGTGAAGCTCAGCGTGCTCAAGCCCGACGCGGCCTTCCCGCCGAAGCCCTCGCAGCGGGATCGGTGGATCGACTTCGAACGGCAGGCCGTGAGCGGCTGGGACGTGGCCATCGCGCCGCCGGGCACCGAAACGCGGGCCCTGCTCGTCACCTTCTATAAGGGAGAAGACGACGAACTCTCCGACGTGCTCGACGCCGAAGACGAGGCCGAGCCCGATGCGCCGTCGCTCGACGCGAGCGGCCTCGATGGCGGCGGCGATGTGCTCGCCGGGCCGGCCCCGGGCCGCAAGGCCGGCGCCTGGACGGGCCGGCTCGAGGGCATGCGGATCCTGCGGCGGCGGTTCGCGAATCTCCGCGAGCAGGCGACCGTGCGGGTGAACTCGGGCGCGGTGGGCAGCGACGGCGTGTGGGTCGCCAAGCCGAAGGAGCCGCTCTCGACCGCGGCGCCCGCGATCTACGCGCTCGAATGGAAGGCGCCGCAGACGATGCGGGGCCTGGCGATCAAGGAGGTGGACGGCGAGGTCACGGAGATCGACGCCTGGACCGGCCCGGCCGACGGCCCGATCGACATCGAGGCCACCGAGCACTGGGAGAAGGTGGGCCGGCACATCCCGCGGCGGCGGATGCAGCATCCCAATTTCGCCGGCCACAACGCGCTGGCCCGCTACATGGACGACACGGTGGACTTCGGTCGCGACGTTACGACGCGGGCGATCCGGCTGCGGGTCGTGTCGCAGTGGAAGACAAACACCCGCGAGGGGAGTTGCGCGAAGGACGAGCTCGGGCTCGACCCGATGCGGTGCCGCGTGTTCGGCGTCGCACCGCTCCAGGCCCTCGGCGGCGAAGCCCCGGTCTCCCCGCTGCTCGCGGAGCGGCTGGAGATCGTGGACGGCGCGAGCGGCAAGGTGACGCAGGAGATCGCGATACAAAAGCCGTCGTATCCGGCCTTCGCCCCCGACGGCACGCTCTACGCCGTGTCCGACGGCCGTGTCGTTCGCGTCGCGCTCGACGGCGGCCGCCATGTGCCCGTGGCCGAGGGCGTGAAGGAGCCCGGGCCGATCGCGTTTGGACCGGAGGGCAATCTCCATGTCTACGACGCCGCCCCCGATCGCCGCGTGGTCGAGGTCTTCGATCCGGCGGGCAAGGCCCTCCGCACCGTGGGCGAGCCGGGCGGGCATGCAATCGGCCCCTGGAATCCAATGCGGTTGGCCGAGGTGACGGCGCTGGCCGTCGATCGCGAAGGAAAACTCTGGGTCGTTGAAAACAGTCACTCCCCGAAGCGGATCGCGTGCTTCAGCCCCGAGGGGAAGTTTCTGCGGGAATATCTCGGGCCCACGAAATACGGCAGCGGCGGCGTGGTCGATCCCGGCGACAAGACGCGGATGTTTTACGGCCCGCTCGAATTCGCGATCGACTGGAAGACCGGGGCGACGGCGCTCAAGAACCTCACCTCCTCCGGCGGCCTGCCGGCCGGCGAGGTGCCGATCCGGATCGACGGCCGCACCTATCTCGTCACGCGGCCCACGGGCACGTATCAGCAGCAGTGCGCGTTCGTGCACCTTTATGAGAAAGACCGGCTGCGGCCGGTGGCGGCGATCGGCCGGGGCGACGCCTTCCCGCCGCTGACGGCGCCGGAATTCATGCGAGCCCTCGGCGGCAAGGTGCCGGCGGAGTTTCAGTTTATCTGGACCGACGCGAGCGGCGACGGCATCGTGCAGGTGGAGGAATGCCGGTTCGAGCCGCTCGAGATCGGCAGCCTTTCCGACTTCGACCGCGGCCTCAACATCAACGCCGGCGCGACCGCCTTCGAGGTGGTGCGGTTCCTGCCGAACGGCACGCCCGAATACGCGAAGAAAAAATATCCGCTGCCGGTCGATCCACGGGGCGAGGCCGTCTATCGCCTCTTCAACGGGAATTTCTATCGCTTCGGCGACGGCCCGAAGAAGCCCGATGCCGCGTTCTCACCCGACGGCACGCTGCTTTGGAGCTATGCCAACGAGGGCGCGAGCGTGGGGCCGGATCGCAGCTGCGGGCCGCTCACGCCGGCGCAGGTCGTCTGCCAGTTCGGCCTCGCGGGCCACGACGTGGCGGGCTCGGGCGACCTCGGCGAATTCTTCGTGATGAACACGAACTTCGGCGGCTGGAACATCTGGACGTCCGACGGCCTGCTCGCCGGGCAGCTCTTTCGCGACCTGCGGGATCCGAAACGGGTGTCGTGGAGCATGCGGGAGCACGACCGCGGCATGCGGCTCGACGACGTCACGACCGGGCAGGAGCATTTCGATGGCTGGTTCTGCCGCTCCACGGAGGATGGCCGGTATTACGCCGTCGCCGGGCACAACCATGCGAGCGTGGTCGAGGTCGTGGGCATGGATCGCTTCCGCCGGTTCGGTGGCGAGATCACGGTCACGGAGGAAGACGTGGCGCGGGCCCGCAAGCGGAACGCCGATCTCGTCGCCTTCAACGCGGCCCGCGAGCCGCGGGTGATCGACATCCCGGCGGTCGAGGCCGCGGCGCAGGCGCGGCCGTGGGCCACGCTTCCGGTGGCGCGGCAGGCGGCCGACCCGCTCGCGCCGGAGCGGCAGGTCTCGTTTCAGGCCTGCCACGACAAGCACAATCTCTACCTGCGGTACGACGTCCGCGGGGCGGGCCCGTTCAAAAACACGGGCGACCAGTGGGATCGGCTCTTCAAGTCGGGCGGCTGCGTCGACCTGATGCTCGGCCTCGGGGCGGCGGCCGATCCGCTCCGCCGCGCACCGGAGGCGGGAGATAAGCGGGTGCTCGTGGCGATGCTCTCGGGCAAGCCGACGGTGGTGCTCTACGACGCGGAGGTGCCCGGCACGAAGCCGGCCGACCGCTGGGAGGTGGTGAGCCCCACGGGGCGGACCGAATTCGACCGGGTGCGGCGGATCGAGAAGGCGGCCGTGTCGGTGGCGCCGTCGTCCGGCGGCTACGTGGTGGAGGTGACGCTGCCGCTCGTGGAGATCGGCCTCGTGCCGAAGCCGGGCAGCCGCGTGAAGCTCGACTGGGGCGTGCTCGAGACCGACGCCGAAGGTTCGGCGGTGCTCGCCCGCTCGTATTGGTCGAACACGAGCACCTCCACGCTGGCCGACGCACCGACGGAGGCGCGGCTCGAGCCGAATCTCTGGGGCCACGCGATCTTCCCCGGCGCCGACAGCCTCGGGCCCCGTCCTCCCGACGCCACAAAACTCTTGGACCCGAACGCCGGCGCGGCCGACGATTTCGACCTCGAGGGGGAATGACGATCGCCCAGGTTTCGAGTGCAGGGCGTGCAGCGTGAACGATGGTCGCGATCGGCGCTTTCAGGATGTGATCGCACCGATGAAGGGATCAGGGCCACGCATGCCAGGATCACACCACACGGTAACGGCCGCCGAGGGAGCCCGGCTCATGGATCCTTGCCGGCCGACAGCAGGATTTCCACGTCGGTGCCGACGGGCGGCACGCGTCCCTCGAAGGCCTCGAAGAGGAGCGCCTCGTTGGATTGCGTGCTCTCGATCGGAATGTCGAGCATCGCCGTGGGGAAATTCGAGAGGCAGATGAAGTCGCCGCCATCGGCCTGATAGTGCCGCGCGCCGTCGGCCGGATCGGTCCAAAAACTGCTTCCGGCGAACACCCAGTGCTCCTTCATGGCGGCCTTCGTCCGCGTGTCACGCACCCATTCCTGCGCGGCGACGACCTGCGTCTTCCCGTGTGAATCCTTCCACCGCATCTGCACGCTCACGACCGGCCCGGTGGCCGCGACATAGCCGGGATCGAACGCGACCGGCGTGCCGGGCTCGAGCCCGACCGCCAGCAAACCGGCGTGGATCAGCCGGGCTGGTGATCGGACGGCCACGAGCGATTCGTAGTCCTTCGTGTCCTTGGGGCAGGCGAAGTATTCGATCGGCCCCGCCTCGAGGCAGACCGTTCCCCCGATCACCACCTCTTTCCTCGCCATGTCGATCCAGACATCGTCGGTCGCGGAAAGCCGCTTGAGCTCCGGGTGCTGGTCGGCCGCGGGCGCGACGCCATGCGGCACCGCTGCAAGCGTCACGAGCAGGGTCACCAGGGCGTTCGTCGGCACCAGTGAACTGTTTTTCATGCGAGTCTTGTCCTGCGGGCCGTCCCCTCCCGGCCGGGGAATCCGCCTCCGTGGATCACGCCACGGGGCTTCGGTACCATGGTCGCCGGTTCGGCCGGCTCTTCGTGGGCCGGCCCGATGCCCCCTGAGAATAACTCCCCGGTCGGCCTCCTGGAACGCATGATCCCGGGCCGGCCACCCCGCCAAGGCGCAGCAGCATGACGGCGACGAAGGATTCGAAGAAGAAAAAGAAGAAGTCGGCCGATGAGGCGGCGGCCCCGGCGAAAGAAGCGGCCGCGGCGGAGTCGCCGGTCGTGCCGGCGGACGAGCACCGCCCGACGCCGGTTCCGCCCGCCGTGACGGGTCGATCTGCCGCCGAGCATATTCGCATGCTCGCCGATCGTGCGGAGTCGCTCGACACCCGCCGCAGGCTCAGGGCCTTTGCAGGACAGATCGCCAGTCGGCCCCGCAAGGGCCGGAAACTGGCAGCCTTGGAAACGGCTGCGGGCGAATGCCTCGAGCAGGCCGTCGAGGCGGCTGGGCCGCGCGATCAGTGGCTGTTTCGAGAAGCCGCAGTCTGGGCGCTCGCCTGGCTCGCGCGATCCCGACGGGCTGGTGGTTCGGCCGGTGCCATGCTCGATCGGATCGTCGGCGAAGCGAGGACCGCGATCGTCCTGCTCGAGGCTCGTGATACGCTGCCCGCGGGATTCGTGCTCTCCGTCGCACGTCTCTTTTGCGACATAAATGCCTGTCGGGATCTGGAGCCCGATGCGGCGTCGGCCCTCCGGGAGGAGATCGGCCGGCTCGTGTCCGAGAGTGGCTCGGTCGCGCTCTCGGGCTCTGCCGTCGTGATCGATCGCATCTGCCGATGGGCGCTGTGCCGCGAGATCGGGCAGGCCACCGGCCGCCTTCCGTGGGACGACGCCACGGAGAGTCGGTTCGTCGCCTCGCTCTCCACAGGGCTGCGGCTGCTCGGTGGCCGGGCCAGGCTGCCGGTCGCTGCGGGATCACTCAAGGAAGACACGACGGCGCCGCTGGTCGATGCCGCACGCCGGGCCGCGGGGTGCCGACGGCTTCGCAAGACCGCGAAGGTCATGGCATCCAGCGGGTCGAAGCGTCGCAGCGCGGCAACGGAAACGGGGCTCATCACCCGCGACCACGACGATCCCTCGGCAGCCGTCGCCATCCTGCGATCGGGCTTTGGTCCCGGCAGCCTGCGGGTGCGGATCGAATATCGGGAGGCCGTGCCCCGGATCGAGATCGCGGTCGGCGACCGCCTGCTGGTCGAGGGACCGTGGCGGTGGAGCCTCGCCCGCGACGGCGGGGCCATCCCGGTGGAAGGGCCGTGGACGTCGTCATGCCTGGAATCGGGCCGCAAGGCGACGTTCTTCGAGATCACGGCGCCACTGGCAGATGGGCTTCAGATCGAACGGTCGGTCACGATTCTCGCCCGCGATCAGGTGGTCGTGCTTGCCGACGCGATCGTCCGACGCAGCGGCGAGCACGAAACGGGAAGGCTGCGGTTCAGCGCGACCGTGCCGGTGGCCGAAGGTCTCGAGGTCGAGCCGGCCGAGGAGACCAGCGAGGCGTTTCTCTACGATTCGTCGATGCGATGCCTCGTGATGCCCCTTGGACTGCCCGAATGGAGGTCGGCCGGCCGCGGCCGATTCGAGAAGATTCCCGAGGGGCTCCACCTCGAGCAGGAGGGGCATGGACGGCTGTTCGCGCCCGTGTGGCTCGATTGCGATCCGCGGAGAATCGGCGGGCAGTTGACCTGGAGGCAGCTCACCGTCGCCGATACGCGGGTCAATCTGCCGCCGAGCATGGCCGCGGGGTATCGGGTGCAGGTCGGTCTCGACCAATGGCTGCTCTACCGGACACTCGACGAGGCGAGGAACCGCACGCTCCTTGGATGCAATGTCTCGTGCGAGTTCGTCGTCGGCAGAATCGACCGAGCGGGGGTCGTGCGGCGGGCGATCGAGATCGCGTGATGACCGTCGCGGAGAGGCTCGCGGTGGTGCGGGAGAAGGTGGCCGAGGCCTGCCACCGTGCCCGGCGCGACCCTCGCGGCGTGCGGATCATCGCGGTCACCAAGTATGTCGATCTCGATGCGGCCCGCGACGTGCTCGCAGCAGGCTGCGTCGATCTGGGGGAGAGCCGGCCCCAGGAACTCTGGCGAAAGTCTGCCGCCCTGGCGGATGCCGATCCCGCCCCACGATGGCATCTCATCGGCCATCTGCAACGGAACAAGGTGCGGCGGACGCTGGAGGTCGCCACGCTGGTGCACACGCTCGACAGCCTGCGGCTGATGGAGGCGATCGACGGCGAGGCGGCACGACTCGGGCGCCCGTGCGACGCGCTTGTGGAGCTGAACCTCGTCGGCGATCCCGGTCGCTCCGGCGTGGATGACGATGGCGCACGGCATCTGCTCGCGGCCGCGGCGGCCCATCCGCATGTCCGCATCCGGGGGCTCATGGGGATGGCCGGCGTGCCCGAGGGGCCGGATCCGTCGGACCAGGCCAGGCGGCAGTTTGCCCGGCTTCGCGGCCTGCGCGACAGGCTGCAGGAGGAATTTCCCGGGCAGGATCTGGCCGAACTCTCGATGGGGATGAGCGGCGACTATGTGGAGGCGATTCTCGAGGGCTCCACCCTGGTTCGGATCGGGTCGGCCCTGTTCGAGGGCATGGGCCCCGGCGGCGGGTGAATGGCCCCTCAGGGCTGGATTGCGTCCCGCCCGTCGCGAGGAGAGACTAAATCGGATAGTCGGGGAACGCGCGTTCAGTCGCGCGGGATGAGCGGCAGTCCCTGACTCGAGGCGAGGTCTCCAGGGTTCCGCGCAATCGAACTGGGGGTGAGTGATGGTGGCGACAGGGGTGAGCCTGACGCTCTGTCTCATGGAGGGGACGCTACGAGGCCAGGAGGTCCATGTGCATGGTGGCGAAACCTTTCTCATCGGACGAGACGATCATTGCAAACTTCGGCTTCACGCCAGCAAGGTGAGCCGTGTTCACTGCGTCATCACGCACGGCGCCGAAGGTTTTGTGGTCCGAGACTGCATGAGCCGCAACGGAACCTTTCTCAACGACAAGCGGCTGGGCACCATCGCGACCTCGCTGCATCGAGGCGACATCCTGCGAATCGGACCGTTCGTCTTTCGCGTCGAGGTCTCGACCGAGCCGAAGGCCGTTCCGCGTTCGGACGACGGAAGCACGATCCATTGGATCGGCTGACGTGCAAGGGCAGGGTGGCCGGACGTCTCGTCAGACGGAAGGCCCTCAGTCGTCGAACCGCACCTGGAGGATCTCGAACTTCATCGTGCCGGCCGGCACGTCGATCGAGACCTTCTCCCCGACCTTGCGGCCGAGAAGTCCCTGGGCGAGCGGACTGGCCACGTTGATTCGGCCCGCGTCGTAATCCTCCTCGCCGGCACCGACGAGGACGAATTCCTCCTTGTCGCCGAAGTCGAGATCCTTCACCACCACCGTGGCCCCGAAGACGACCTCGCCGGAGGACTCCTTGGCCCGTTCCACGATCACCGCCCTCGCGAGCTTGTCGCGAAGCAGGTTGATCTTGGCCTGCAGCATGCCCTGGCTCTCGCGGGCACCGTGATACTCCGCATTTTCGCTGAGATCGCCCTCGCTGCGGGCCGCGGCGAGCCGCTGGGTGACCTTCGGCATTTCGATGGTTTCGAGCTGATCGACCTCGGCCTTGAGCTTGTCGTAGCCGGCGCGGGTCATCGGAATGCGATCTGACATCGAATCGATCTCCGGTCGTGTGAAACGTGAATCTCGGTTCCGTGAGGCGGTCGCGGACGCTGGCGACCGAAGGTCGGCGTCAGCCCGTCGGTCGCGATTCGGGCGTGTAGAGCAGCCGCCCGCAGCTCCGGCACATCACGGCATGCCCCAGGAGCAGATCCGACGCCATCTTGCCCGTAATCTGCTGGAAGCAGCCGCCGCAGCAATCACCCTCGGCCGGGGCCATGGCATCGGCGCCCTTCTGTTTGACCGAACGATCGTAGAGCGAGCGGGCCTCGCTCGAGAGCTCTCGTTCCGTGGCGTCGAGCTCGCCTCGCACGCGATGGACCTCGGCCTCCAGACCCGTCGCCTCCTTGGCCACGCGGGCCTTGACCTCGTCGAGATGCTTTTTCGCCGCGGCCACCGCCTGCTCGGCGCCGGGGAGCGTCGCCTTGATCGTGTCGATCGTCTCCAGGCCTTCGAGGATTTCGTCTTCGAGCACCTTGGTGGCCATCCGGTCGGCGGCGATCTGCTCGCCCAGGAGCTGGTATTCGCGATTGGTCTTGCAGGCGTTGAGCTTCCCTTCGAGGTCGAGAATCTTCGCCTCGGCCGAACGCAGCTGGAGCTGTTTCTGGTCGGCGGCGAGCTTCGCCTGCTTGACCCGCTCCTGAACGTCTGCGCGGGAGGCCTCGGCCGTCTCCAGGTGCTTCGTATGAGCGGCGATCTGCCGCGGGCCTGCGGCGATGCGGTCGCGCAGATCCTCCAACTGCCGGTGGATCCGGTGCAGTGTGCGAAGCGTTTCGGTGACAGTGGCAACGGCCATGTGGAGCGTCCGGGGGAGAAACCCCAATAGTCTACCGTGTATCGGTCGGGGCTGCCCATGCCCCGTCACCAGACGTTCTTGGGCCGGAGGCCCCGGTACGGTTCGTCAACCACGACCAACGGGAATCGCCCGATGTGACAGTCAAGCCCCCGGTGGAAACCGTTTTCAGGAAAGCCCCCGGTGGAAACCGGGGGATCGCTGTGCGTGGCGACACGTGATGGGGCTCGCATCATCCCCGGGTTTCCACCCGGGGCTCCACGTGGCGAACAGAAGGCGCACGGGCCGGAGGCCCGGCTGCGTTGGCGTGGGGGGGCCCGGGGGGGCGGGGGCCGCAGCCGGGGGGTGGCCGGGGGG
>JBJTDB010000144.1:0-12020 GCA_046092145.1 Planctomycetia bacterium
GCGTTGTAGGCCAGCGCCCCGAGGACGCGATCAACCGGCACCTCCCCCTGGCTCAGGCTGCCCCGGCTCCGCTCGTGGATCGTGACGAAGACATCCTTCGGCCAGGCGGAGAGCGAGCCGTCGATCGGCAGTGGATCGAGCGCGAGGGGAACGACGAGCGCCTTGCGGGCCTTGTCGCCTTTCGTGGCCGCGCCACCGGCCGCCGCCACGCCCTGGCTCGTCTCCCAGTCGCGGGTGCGGGCGACGTCTGCCGCCGACACGGTTACGGATCCCTGCAAACGACGAACATCCTCGAGCCCCTCCACGCGGACCACGCTCGCGTGGGTGTGACCTGCAACGGCGTAGAACTTCCCGTCTTCGGCCTTCACGACGCAGCCCTGGTAGTGGTCCATCCGCAGCCGCACGCCGCTCAGATCGACCTTTCCGGGCGTCCACTCCGGCATCGTCCATTGCCGCAGCCCGTAGCCCTTCGGGCCGCCGAACACGCAGCCCACGAGGAAGCCGTCGCGGGAGTAGCAATACCAGTCGCCCGGGTCGGTGTTGGTGAAGAAATATTCCTCGTCGCCCAGGGTCACGTGGCCGATCGGGATGTGCTCCTGATTGAGCACGCCGGGCGGCCGCTCGAAGCCGAAGCCGCTGTGGTAGTAGCCCTCGTGGCGGGCGAATTCGTTTTCAAACTCCCACAGGAGCGTCCGCCCGTCGGGTGCGATCAGCCGTGTGCCGATCATGAAGACGCGGCCGTCGCCCGTGCCCCAGATATTCTGCGTGCTGCCTGACCGGGCATGCGTCTCGAACGGCTCGAGCTTCGCGATCTCATACACGGGCACGCCGTCGGGCCGGAATGACGACGGCCGCAGCCGATGGCCCGGGGCGTAGAAGGTGAGGTCTTCGCCCACGGTCCAGCCGAGCCGATGCCCGGGCGGGGCCACCGTCTGCACCGCGTCGGCCTGCGGCGTGCGGTCGCCGTTGAGGTCGCTCCAGACGAAGAGCAGCTTCGAGCGGTCCGCCGTGCCAAACCGCTTCCGCAGGTCGTCGCGGCGGTCGACGTCGCCCCACGTGCCGAGGTAGCCGATGGCCGCCATCGGCCGGGCCACGCCGTCGCGCTCCTCGCACACCGCGGCGATCGGCGCGTGGGTGATGCCGGCGAGATACCGCCGGTCGCGATGGTAGATCGGCCGGTCGGGCGGGGCAGCGCCCGCGAGGCACCGCGGATCCTCGTCGCGATGCACCACGCTCTCGAGCGACCAGTCCCGCTTCGCCCAATCGATGCGAAACAGCATGCCGTTGTAGGAGATCCTCGACCGGTCGCGCTCGTCCATCCAGCCGCCGCCCCCATACTGCGTGGGCCCCAGAAACCAACGATCGGGCTTGCCATCGGCGGTGAACCGCATGATCCGCTTGGGTCGGTACGACGAGTCGGCCACCCAGACGCGGCCCTGCGCATCGACCGCTGTCTGCATCGGCGCTTCGAGCGTCGCGGGATCCCACGGGCCCGCCGCGGGGCGGCCCGAGCCGATCACGCCGGCCGGCCTGCCGGCCTTGTCAAACACCTTGATCGTGGCCGAGGCCAGGTCGGCGACGAGCAATCGCCCCTGGCCATCCACCGCCAGACCCGATGGACGGTCGAGATGCCCCGCCGGAACTACGACTTCGGGTGGAGCGTCTCCTGCGAGCGGCACCCGCACCACCTGCTTGTCGGAGATAGCGAGCAACGAGCCCTCGGCGTCAAATGCCAGCTGGCCCGGCCGCTCAAGCGGGATCGACTTCACGACGCGGGCCTCGGCCTTGTCGTCGTCGAGCGGCGGCATCTCGAGCACCGCGATCCGTTCGGTGAGCGGCACGGGCAGCCCGGCAGGATCGTCGCCGATCGGACTCCAGGCCACGATCCCCGCACAGCCGGCCGTGAGTTCCACGCCGGCCGTGATCCTCACCCGCACGGCCCGGGCCTTCACCACGCCCCCGAAATCGACGTGCCGACAGGTGGGCACCTGCTGGAAATATCCGTTGAACTTCGGCTCCGGCTCGAGCCTGCCGACGGTCGTCCAGCCCTCGTCGTGATTCACGGCGGCCTGGTCCGGCCCGGTCTCTCCGTTCCACACGGCCACGTCGAGTGCGGCGAAGACCGGATGGGAAAGCGAGATGCCGCGCAGCTCCTGCGGCTCGGGCCAGACGAGCGCGGCCGCCGCGGGTGCCTGCGGGCAGATCGTCCGGTCGGCGGTCCGCTGCACGGTCCATCCGCCTCCCGCCGTCGCCTTGCCGTCGCCGTAGACCCGGCTGGCCGAGGGCCCGCGGTCGGTCATGCGGCGGGCCATCACCTGCGCGAAGGCAAGCCGCTTGGTCTTGAATCGCAGTGCCTTGGTCTGGAGCCCGCCGGGGGGCGCGACCGCGACTCCCGGGCCGCCCTTCGCCGCGACGGCTTTCAGCCGGATCCATTTGCCATCGGTCGACTCGCCGTCGCCGAGATCCTCTTCAAAGTCGCCGAGGAGCGTGTCGAGTTCGGCGTCGTCGCCGCCGGCCTCGAGCCCGCCCGGCGCCGCCTTCGGCCCCACCGCTTCCGCCGGCTCGAGGCCCGGCTTGAGCGCATACACCGCCGTGGTCGCGTCGGGCGTCAGCACCGTGCCGACGACGACCGGCGTGCGGAAGACGGACACCACCGACCCGGCCAGTTCGCCCGCCGTTGCCGCGTCGCCAAACCAGGCCTGCGTCGAGCTTGGCAGATGCACGCCCGAAAGCGTCCGCGAGTTGGCCGGCGTCTGGCCGGTGAGGAAGGCGGCGTAGAGCCGCATCAGTTCGTCGTAGTCCTCCTCCCGGTAGTTCTTGTCGCCCCTCGCGGCCCGCTGCCCCTTGCCCTGGAAGTGCCCCACGCCGGGACTGCATTTGCCGGGGTCGAGGTCGGCTGCGGCGAAGCTCGACGTGAGCCAGGTTTCGGGCGTCGCGCGGATCGACCAATAAAGCCTGCCGTCGCGGGCCGCCGCGCCGCCGGCGATCTCGTAGCCCGGCGGCATCCAGGGGAGGAGCGGGTCGGGCGGACATGAAAAAACCTTCCGCATCTGGAAGTCGCGGGACGGCACCACCCGAAACACCGATTCGGGCGTGACCAGATAGGCGGCGGCCGAGTCGCACGCGATGTACATCGGGCCGCGGAAGCCCGGGGCGATGTGGTGCGTGCCCCAGAGTTTGTTGCCCTCGAGATCGGTGGCGATGGCGGCATGGCCGTTTTCGGCGCAGAGCGAGCCGAACCACATCATGTCGCCCATGGCGGCGGCGCAGTTGGGCGAGCCGTGATCGGCCAGCCAGCCGCCGCCCCCCTTGCCGGGCGCGGGGGCCCACCAAGCCGGCTGGCCCGCGTTGTTGACCGTCAATTCGTAGGTGAGCTGAAATGGCGGCCGGGTGAGCGCCTTCCAGACATACTCGCCGGGCGGCACGGCTCGGCCGGCATCGTCGCGGAGATCCCAGGGATCGCGCACCGTCCCCTGCTGCTTTTCGATCTCGGCATAGAGCCGCCGCACGAGTGTCGTGCCGTCGCGGTCATAGATATGGACGGCGGCGAACCCGTCGCGCGGCATCTCGTAGCTGATGGACACCGGCGGCTCTGCGGCGATCGGCGGGGCCGCCGCTGCGATGGCGACGGCCGCCAGCACGCCGGCCGTGAGCCCGGCTCGGCGTATCGCCTTCAAAAAACCTGGCTCGTGTTTCATGACCCGATCAGACCGTGCCAACGATCGGGGTGCAACTGGCGGATCCGCCAGTTGTGCGGACGGTCCGCGACTTGACGGGAATGTGGTCAGGTGTATAGATTGCGGGAGTGTCGGGGCAGCAACACCAAAACCCCGCCGAACCCGAACCTATCGCGGTGTGACTCGGAGATGGCAGTGGACCTCTTTACCGATTCGATTCAATGCCTGACAGCCGCGGAAAAACTTCGCCTCGTCGAACGCATCTGGGACGACCTGGCGGCCGACGAAAGCCAGATCCCGCTGCCAAGCTGGGCCTTGCGAGAGGCCGCGAGGCGACGTGACCAGATGATCGCCGATCCCACGCTGGGGGTGCCGCACGCCGCGATGTGGGCCCGCATCGATTCCGCACGCCATGCCTAGCCCGATTCGCTATCACCCGCTCTTCGAGGCGGATGTGCTCGGGGCGGCAGCGTGGTACGACGGCAGGAACGCCGACCTCGGGTCGGCGTTCATTGCACACGTGGCCCAAGCGGTCGAGCACTTGATCGCAGACCCGGCCCGACGTGGCACCGGGGACTTTGGCTTCCGCTACTGGCCGGTGCGCGGGTTTCCCTACGTGATTTTCTACGCTGTGACCGGCGAGGAACGGCTCATCCTCGGCGTGATGCACACGGCTCGCGCGCCGGGGAAGTAGTTGGCTGATCGATTGTGAGTCGGACTGCGCGAGAGACCCGAGCAACTTCCGGCAGGATCACTCGCTCAGGCGTTCACACCTGGCGGATCCGCCAGTTGTGCGGATGGGGCCGTGATGCTTCTCTCTTGTGGTTCCTCTTTTCTCCTCAGAGCAGTCAGCCAGGAGCATGCAGCCGATGAACGCCACGCCTTTCCCTCGGCCCTCGTCCGTCTTTCTGTTCGCAGCGACGATGCTTCTTCTCATGCTGGGCATGGCGCCGGCTGGGCCGCTCGCCGCGGCCGATCTCGGGCTCACGCTCCCCCTGCAACGCTCGGTCTACCAGACCAATGAGCGGATCGATTTCACGGTGCACCGGCCGGCCGGGCCGGGCACGCTCGAGGTCACGCTGCAGGCGGCCGACGGTGGTCGGATGGCCTTCACCATGCCGGCCAGCCGCGGCACGGAGCATCTGCACGTTAACGCCGCCCTCCTGCGGCCGGCCGCCTACACCGTGACGGTCGCCGAAGGTGCCGCGACCGCGGCGATCGAGATCGAGGTGGTGAGCCATGTCCGCCGTTCGAACTACCGCCTGATCAACTGGAGTTCGGCGCAAAAGCCGGAGGAATTCCCCCAGCAGGGCGAATCGGGCTTCGGCTACAACATGCTCTACGGGCAGTTCGGCCGCAAGGCCGCCGACATCGCCCTCATGCGGGCGGGTGTGGATGCCGTCAGCGTCTGCACCATGAGCGGCGGCCACCAGATGGACCTGCGGATGGAATGCGACTGGTCCGATCCTTATGTCACCCGGGGCGGCACGCAGCGGGTGGCGCACCAGGCGCTGATCGATCGCAGCCGCGGCAACGTGCCGGGCGTGCATTTCTACGACGAGCCGGGGCTCACCTGGTGGAAGAATCCCGAAACCGGCGTGATGGGACCGCACGACGTGCCGCAGCAGGTGCGGGCCTTCGAGGCAGCCTTCGGCCGCAGTCCGCCGCAGTCGTGGAAGCTCGATCCGAACAAGCCCGCCGACGTGGCCGCCTGGCAGGAGTGGGCGACGTGGAAGCTCGGCTTCATGGACGCCGCCTGGAAGGAGGCCCAGTTCGGCGTGAGCTACGTGCGGCCCGACTTCCTGTCGCTCAACCAGAGCCAATACGGCTGGAGCGCGTTCACCGACGGCTACTACTTCAACGTCGTGCGGAGCCTGCCCGTCATCAGCGGCCACGGCGGCTACGACGACTTCGGCCTCGGGTATTTCAACCCCTCCTACTACCTGGAGATGGCCCGTGCCCGCGACCTGGCCCGCGACTGCTGGTATCTGCCGACCTGGTTGCCCAACACCACCGACGACGACTATCGCCTGGAACAAAACCTCTCGTTTCAGACCGGGATCGAGGGCATGATGTCGCCGCCGCCCCTCGAACCGGCCCGCAACGCAAGCGCCCTCAAGGCGATCGTCGAATGCAACCGGCTCATGGGCCGGCTGGGCACGATCTTCACCACCATGCCGGTCACCCGGCCGCCGGTGGCGATGCTCTACTCCCTCTCCGACGTGATCGCCGCGCAGACCGCCGACCGGAGCGTGAACTATGCGCATGCCATGCCACAGGGCCAGCGGCTGCCCTTCACCTACCTGGCCGGCAAGCTGATCCAGCGGCAGTTCCTCCCGATCGTGGACGAGGATGTCGTCGATGGCACGCTCGCCGCCCACCACAGGGCGGTGATCCTGACGGCCATCCGCCACCTCGACCCGGCCGTGACGGCGGCGCTCGAAGACTTCGCGGCTCATGGTGGGCTCGTGCTGCTCACCGGCGACTGCACGGTCGCCATCAAGGGCGGCGTGAATCTCGGCGTGAAGCCGCGGCTGCCCGACGAGGAGTCGGAGGAGTACAAGGCGCTCGTGGCCGCGAAGAAATGGCCCGACCTCACGCCCTTCCAGACCGTGGCCAAGCACGTGCAGGCCGCGGAGCCGCTGGCCGAGGCGATCGCCGCCAAGCTCGACCAAGCCGGCATCCCCCCGCTCTTCGAGTGCGACGCACCGGGAATCGTCGCGACGCGGCAGGCCGAGGGCGACGTCGAGTATCTCTTCGCGGTCAACGCCACGGCCGATCCGGCTGCGGCGACCAGAAACGCATCAATGCCCGCGGCAGCGACGATCGCGCTGCCCGCGCAGGGGAAGACCGTCTACGACGCCCTCCAGGGCGGAGCGGCCAAGGCCAAGGACCGCTACGAGTTTGGCAAGGGCGAGATGCGTGTGTTCGCCCTCACGGCCCGTCCGATCGGCGCGGTGAGCGTGGCCGCGCCGGTGGTGCACCGCGATCTGACGCAACAGACGCCGATCACGCTGCGGGTCGCCGCCACGGTGGTCGACGACAAGGGCGGGCTTCTGGCCGGCAGCGTGCCGCTGCGGATCCGGGTACTCGATCCGCAGGGCAACGCCCGCTACGACCTGCATCGAGCGACGAAACTCGGCGTGCTCTCGCTCGACCTGCCGCTGGCGGCCAACGACCGGGCTGGCGACTGGTCGGTCGTCGTCACTGAACTACTCGACAACAAGGAAGGCAAGGCGTCGTTCGCCCACGGATCTCTCCCGACGTGCGGAGCGGCGGCCGGCCTGACCCGTCGCGCCATCATGCTCGGCGGCGAGGAGACGAATTTCTTTCGGTTCGCCCGCGTCAACCATGCCGTGACGATCGTGAAGGGCTCCGCCGACCACCATGGGCCTGCCGCCGAGCGGCTGAAGAAGGATCTGGCGCCGTGGGGCGTCACCTGCACGATCGTGGATGCCGCCGGCGTGAGCGGGCCGCGGTCGCTCACCGAAGAGGAGGCGAAGACCTGGGTCGGGCTCACCTACACCGGCAGCGGTGCGACGAAGCCGGGGGCCGGCTACCCGCTCACGGTCGCGGGCTTCGCGGTCGCGGGGCCGGTGATCCTGCTCGGTGCGCCGGAGGACAATCCGCTGATCAAGTTCCTCGCCGAGCAGAACGTGCTGCCCTATGCACCGAAGGCGGGAGCGTTTCCCGGGGCGGGCCGGGGCTACGTGGCCTGGCAGCGCGACATGATCGGCAAGGGGCAGGAGTCGGTCGCCCTCATGGCCGACGACGCCGAGGGGATGGGCGAGGCGGTGGGAGCCTTCTACGAGGCCGTGGCTGGCCTTGAGCCGCTCACCCCCTGGGTGCTGCCGGCGAAGAGCAGCGTGGCCGCGCCGTAGCCGCGAGTTTCCTCCAGCGGAGCCGCACGGTGGTGCTGTGCGCAGCGCGCAGCGGCTCGTCACCGCCGGCCGCATTGGAAAGCATCTGAATAGGCGGCAAGCGTGGCCGCGGGTATACCGAGCCGCTTTCCGATCGTTCGCCACTTGGCCACCGCACCGCCCACCTCTCCGATGATTCGGCGGGCGTCATTCGGCCGGAGGCCGAACCGGGCGGCATGGCGACACGCTTCGTCGAGGGCGGAGGCCGGATCGTCGATCGGGGGCGATTCGTCGTCCACCGGTGTCTTCGGCTGGCGAGCGCGGTCGATCACGGGCGTGGGATTGATGTCGAAGGCCGGCGCCAGCGACCAGGCCGCCGGATGACGCATCAGGAAGCCATGGTTACGCATGTGATCGTCGTAGTTGGCGGCCATGATCGAGTACACGACCCTTCGCCAGAGTTCCACGAGGTCTTCGTGGACGCGGTCGCCGTGGACCCGCATCGCATCCGCCAGGCGGGTGTAGCTGCCGGCATCATCCGCGGAGAGCCCAAGCAGCGTGGAGGCGGAGACGAACGGCAGCCGTTGCAGCCCCGTGCGATCAAACCGCGTGATGACCGCGACGCTGCGGCCATCGGCCCGCACCAACTCATGATCGGCCGTCCGCACGCCGGCGGCGCGGGCCACGGCCATGCCGAGAATTTCGCCGGCGGCGATATCGCGGGTGTCGTCGGGTTTGGAAAACTTGGCGATCGCCAGACGGCCGTCTGGAAGAGTCACAAGGCACTTCGGCCGGGCGCCGCCCAGCGGTGATCCGGCTCCGAGCAAAAACTGCAGCTCTGTCGACGTTTCTCGGTCCTCCTGCACCGCATCCGTGGCGGCGAGCAGTTCGCGGAGTCGTACGAGCGGCGGAATCACGCCCGAGCCGATAGCGAGGAACGCGGGCTCGCCCAGCCGCCGAAAGCGGAGCGCGCCGATCCGCGCCGCGTCGTCGACGGCGAGCAGCTAGTCGATGCTGCGATAGGGTCGCCTGGCGAGTACGCCTTTCCGGACGGCCCGCTCGATGAGGATGCGGCCCCACCGGTCGGGGCCGGCATCCGCCACCGCGCCGGGCAGGCCGCCGCATGGATAGACTCCACCGCCCAGCGGCAGCGCGACGGGATCGATCGCGAAGGCATCGGGCCGCGCGAGCCACTCCGCCGCATGGCGAAACACGATCGATTCGCCGTGCGCGGCCGGGTGCATCGTGCCGACGGTGTGCGTCGCGCCGCGCCACTCGACGCATACCTCGACCGCGGAATTCATGGCGCACGATCCTCGCGGCGCTTCCGGCGCCGGATCCGCAGCGGCAGGCGTTCGGCGGCGAGGTCGAGGCCGAGCCGGTCGTCCCGGGCCGCGGCGATGCCCGCCGCCCGATCCAGCAGTTGCAGCACGTAGGCGGCGGTCATGAACGTGCCCAGCGACACGCTTGGATCGCCACGCTCGAGCCGCCAGAGCGTGTCGCGGCTCACGAAGAGCCTGCCGGCCATATCGGAGGTAGAAATCCTCCGCTTTCGCCGGGCGAGGGCGAGGTCGCGTCCGAGACGCCGCAGGGCGTCCCGCACGGTTTGCGGCAGAGCGGATGACGAGGGTTTTTCCATAGAGTCAGATATACAAGACGTTAAGTATTTTATTGTCAGGTATCGCAAACGCAAATGGTTCGCGCGTGGATATGGACGCCATGCGATTCAACAGCGTGCGGGCGTATCGGTTTTGGGCGAAGTTGCCGCTTATGTAGTTGTTTCTAGAGGATTTGTATGTAATTATTGGCCGGAAGGCCTTCCTCTATCTGTTTGTGCGTGCGTTTATGGCTCATCTGGCTGACCGTCCGTTGGGCTATGCCGCCCTGATCAGAGATCTGCGGCTCCGCGTGATGCCCCACTGGCACGAGTCGTACGCCACTTCGGGCGGTCGGACCTCGGATGTGGACAACGGCAACACGACCGAGTGGTTTCCTCATGCCTATGATCCTGGCGACGACGTCGGCGGGCAGCTCGAATTCGCCCTCAAGTATGACGGCACGAGCCCCGAAATCCTGCGGGCTGTGTTCGCAGCCATCGGTGACGAACGCGTCAGGGCAATCGTCCAGGAAAAACCCACCGGCATCTACCGCCGCCGGCTGTGGTTCTTTTTCGAGTGGCTCACCGGTCGCACGCTCGACCTGCCCGACGCCCAGAGCGGCAACTACATCCCGCTGCTCGACCCGGCGCGGTGCGTGACGACGCGCGGAGCGCCCAGCCGACGACACCGCGTGATCGACAATCTGCTCGGCGACGCCCGATTCTGTCCGCTGATCCGCCGCACCGCCGCCCTCGATGCCTTCGTCGGCGATCGCCTCGACCAGGCCGCTCACCGTCTGGTCGAAGGCATCTCGCCGGAGCTTTTGCAGCGTGCCGTGAGCTATCTCTTCACCAGGGAAACCATGTCGTCGTTCGCCATCGAACGCGAGACCCCGTCGTCGAGTCGTGCCGAGCGGTTCATCGCCGCGCTGCACCGCGCCGGTGATCGTCGCCCATTCGGGGCCCCGGAACTGCTCGCCCTGCAGCGAGCGATCGTGGAGCCGCGGTTTGCCGCCGCCGGCTATCGCGATACTCAGAATTACGTCGGCGCCTCGGCCGACTGGACTCGCGAGATCGTTCACTACGTCTGCCCGAAGCCGGGCGATGTGGAAGCGCTGATGCATGGGTTCTTCGCCTGTCTCGACCGGCTCGACCAACCCGAGAGCGGCGTGGATGCCGTCGTCGCCGCGGCGGCGGTGGCCTTCGGCTTCGTGTTCATTCATCCCTTCGACGATGGCAACGGCCGCATCCACCGCTATCTCGTCCATCACGTTCTGGCCCGCCGTGGATTTACGCCGCCGGGGATGATTCTGCCGGTCTCGGCGGTGATGCTGACGGATGGGGCCGCGTATGACCGCTGCCTGGAACGGTTTTCGCGACCCCTGCTCAGGCGGATCGATTACCGGCTCGATGCCGGAGGCGAGATGACCGTCGAGGGTGACACGGCGTCCTTCTATCGGTATCCCGACCTCACGGTGATGGCGGAGTATCTCTATGCCTGCGTGGCCACGAGCATCGGACGCGACCTGCCCGCCGAACTCGACTTTCTCGCCCGCTACGGCCGCATCAAGAACGCGATCATGAACCGCCTCGACATGCCGGATCGGCTCATCGACCTCTTCATCAGGCTCGTGCATCAAAACGGCGGCACGCTGTCCCGCGGCAAACGGGTGGCCCACTTTGCGATGCTCACCGACGCCGAAGTGGCCGACCTCGAACGAATCATCGCCGCGGCCGTTCCGGCCGAGGTCAAGCCCTGAGCCAGGGCAGGCAATCCGCTCCCGTCCCGGATTTCCGCCTCACACCAGGTCGGCGTCGAGGGCGTGCCGTGAGACGCGGGCCCGCACACTCGTGCCCCGGCCCGGGCCGCTCTCGATCGTCAGGCTGCCGCCGAGCGTCTGCAGGAGGGTGTCGTGGAGGTTGGCCGCCAGACGGTTCCGCTCGCGGAGCGTCGCATCGAACTCGACGGCCGCATCGCGCCGCTTCCGCATCTCGCGGGCGAGCGCCGCCGATCGGGTCGCCACCTGCCGCCGCAGCACCACGCCCCATGCAAGTGCCCCGAGCAGTACGGCCGCGAGCGCGGCGAGCGCCTGCAGGAGCCGGCGGGGCGTCCACCACGACGGCGGCCGCACGACCGCCACGTCGTCCGCCGACCGCAGCAGCAGGTCGAGGCGGTCGACGCTCGGTCGCACGCGGTAGTCGTAGCGGAGGTCGGTCTTCACGATGCCGGTGAGCGCGAGGTCGCTGCCTGGGCGGAGGGCCAGCAGGTCGGCGCTGCCGGCGCCGTCGAGCCGGGCCTCGAACGTCGAGTCGCCGTCGGCCAGCGAGAGCAGGCATCCCGTGTCGGTGGCATGCACGTCGAGCAGCCGTGCCGGCACTGTCACGAGCAGCCCAACGTCGCGGCCCTGTCGCTTGCGGATGTCGTCGATCGTCGTTGCCAGCGGCGGCGGGGGCGCGTCGCCGGCGAGCGGGTTGCTGCCCGCCTCCTTGATCCCGGCCACGCGGCGATCCATGGTCACGAACCCGGCCACCTCGACCCGGTCGCCCACTCGCAGCGGCGCCGTCGAGCGGGTCTCCACCCGCACGCCGATGTCTCCATCCTGGAGGTAGAAGCACTCCCCCGGCTTCACGAACGTGGCCACGCCCTCCACCCGCGTCCGGTGCCCGCCCCTGCCGGCGAAACGGTAGCCGGCGAGATCGGCGAGCGCTATTTTCGTCGCCTCGAACGGCTCGACGGCCGCCGGACGCTCGACGACGATGTCGTCGCGGGAGTTGACATGGATCCGCGGCGAAAGGAACTCGCTGCGGTAATTGTAGCAGGCGCCGCTCACGCCCCGCACGATGATCTCGGCATCGACGAGTTCGGCAGGATCGTTCGGAAAGGCG
>JBJTDB010000145.1:0-5189 GCA_046092145.1 Planctomycetia bacterium
TCAGGGGTCGCAAACAACTTCACGCTTTGAAGGAGGGTACACCCTCCTTCCGGCCCCTACACGGTTTTACGCTTGTCGAACTTTTGGTCGTAATCGCGATCATCGGAGTGCTGGTTGGGCTGCTCCTGCCGGCGGTGCAACTAGTTCGAGAGGCGTCGCGTCGAACGGCGTGCAGCAACAAACTCAGGCAGATTGGCCTCGGGTTGCTCAACCACCACGACACCTACGACTGTTTTCCGTCGTCGTTCACGTCCACGGCTACGTATCCTTTCGACGGCCCGGGCAGTCGCGGCGCCCCCTGGACGGTCCGCATCCTGCCCTTCATGGAGGCCGCCGACCGGTTCGCCACGTTTTCGATGACGTCCGGCTTCCAGGGAGAATACAGCGAGTCGACCGGCACCAACCGCAATCCCCAGTTCACCGCCAATCCCGACTTTTCCTGCCCGTCGTCGCGGGATCCGCAGGCGCTGACCACGAACTACTTCGGCGTGATGGGGGGCGGTGATTCCACGCTCGCACGCGCGACTGTGGCAACACAGGCACTCTGGTTCGAAAACGGCCTGCTGTTTGCCAACTCGAAGATCCGGTTCAAGGACATCACCGACGGCTCGACTGCCACCTATCTCGTCGGCGAAGGCATCTATGCGTGGACGAAGAACACCATCATCGGCTACTCCGACCCCAATCACTACTGGTCGTGGGCCAGCAACGCGCGAGCAGGAAACGCCGGCTGTTGCTACATTCCCTGCGTGCAGACCGGGGCGTCGGACGGGATCAACTCCCACACCGACGCCAATCCGGCCATCAGGAACTGGGACACGCCCACGGCTTCGTGGAGTCATTCGAGCCGAAAATTCGGCAGTTTTCATCCCAACGGCTGCCACATGGCGATGGCGGATGGATCGGTGCGTTTCGTCGAGCAGACCCTCGACATCGCCGTGCATCGGCTACTCGGCCGAAGAAATGATGGCGACGCGGCCGGGAGGCTGCCATGATTCCTGCCGTCGGTCGAGTGACCATCGCGATGGTGCTCATCGCCAGCTCTCTGGCCGGCTGCGGCCGGTCGAATGGCCGCTACACGGTGTCGGGCACCATCACGTTCGACGGCAAGCCCGTGCCCGAGGGAGGCGTGGCGATCGAACCCGATTCAGCGGCGGGGAATCGCGGGCCGCGGGCCGAGGCGGAGATCCGGAACGGCCGGTTCCAGACGGCCCCGTCCAAGGGCGCGATCGCGGGCCCCGTGATCATCGAGGCGTGGGGCGCCGACGGCGTGGAGACGAAGGAGTCTCCGATCGGCATGGTTCTGTTCAACAACTACCGGATGAAGATGACATTGCCCGAGAAGTCGAGCACGCTCGACATCGCCGTGCCCCTGGACGCTGCCGCCCCACGGCCCAAGCCCGCCGGCTCTCGATAACGGGCCCGGTGATCGCCGGTGGAAACCGGGGGATCCGCGCCACCATTGCACGAAACTGTCAGTTGGGTGGCAGCTCGATCCGATCAGGGAGCCGGCTCTTGGCTGCGGCTTCGGCACGGCGCGAGCCACGGTTGAATGACCATGCTGCCGCCACGAGCAGGAGCCCCACGACGGCGGCGATCCCGAGGAGGACCCAGCCCAGATCGCCGGCAAACGAACGCGACGACGGGCCCGGAAGCCAGGTCGCCGCCCCGCCGATGAAGAGCGGCGTCTCACGACGGCCGGCGGGCAGCTCCTCGTCGCCCTGTGACGAACTGACCCTCACCCGCGGCAGCGCATAGGCATACCGCTTGAGCGCGAAGCCCGACACCCGCACCCGCTCGCCGATCCGCTCGCCCGTGGGCATCCGCTCCGGCACCGTGCGGACACAGCAGACGACCGGAAAGTCGTCTTGCACCCGCGTGTTCACCCGGATCGGCTGCGTCGGCACGAACACATAGAGTTCCCAGTAGTGGTCGGCCCCGACCTGCCGCCGCCGCTCGGGATCGTCGATCGCGATCCGCGTGGCCCGCCGCGCGACGCCCTCCACCGTGACCGGCTCGCCACGGTGCGACTCAAACCATCGCTCCGCCGGATCGATGATCGGAATGATGTCGGCCGGCGGACCCGCCGCCGCGGCGATCGCCTCCGGCCCGGCCTTCCCCACGGCTGCCAAGAGACCGAAAAAGGCCTCCGTGTCGCCGGCCACCAGCGGCTTGCCGTCGGCGACGGTGTCGAACGTGGCATAGTCCATGCCGAGGCGCCCGAGCACCGTGGCGGGATACCAGGAGATCCGCGAGCCCAGCATCAAGAGCCCATGCGGCCCCGAGGGCCATGTATGCCCTTCGGCCTCGGGCACCGGGCCAGCCCCCGTGCCAAGCGGCAGTCCGACGACCGACACGGGCTCGTCGATCGCCGTCCACCGCGGCCACTCGGCCGGCGCCGATTCGACGATCACATCCACGAGGCCGCCCGCGCCGGTGGCCACCCGCACAAGATCGAGGCTCGGCCGGCCCGCCACGGCGGCATCGTCGGCCGACAGACGCTGTGGCGCGACGACGACCGCCCGCCCCGTGACCCGCACCAAACGATCGCCAGCGGCATCGGGCAGCGACTCCGAGACATCGATCGCTTCGGCCTGCCAGCGGATGCCGCGATCGGACGGAATCCGGGCCAGCCTCGCCATGAGCCGAAGCACGAGCGACTGCTTCGATTCGTTCCATCCGCCGGGCTCGGAGAGCGCCGTCCAGGCCTCGCGATCCAGATCCCACGACGCCAGATAGGCGGGCAACGATTCGATCGACGGGGCCGCCGGATCGGCCGCACGGGCGGGGCCGCCCGAAGCGAGCAGGCCGGTGATCATCGCGACTCCCCACATGCCAACCACAAAACGGATCATGACGCGGCCTCCTTCGGCGGTTCCTCTGACTCGGCCAGCCTCCGCAGCGCCTCCTCGGTGGAGACGATCTCCGCTCCCTGCAGGGCGGCCCCGATGTCGGCGATGGGAGCCGGCGGACGGCCGCCGCCCCGGCCGGCAAGACGGATGCCAAGCAGCGTGAGCAGCACCAGCGCCGCCATCGTAGCGATCGCGAAGCCTCCGATCGACTCGGCCGCCGGACGGATATCGGGCCGTGGCGTCCACCGCGGCAAGGCCGCCACGATCATGGGTGCGGTGCGGACGGTGTCTTTGGCCGCATAGGCCCACCGTTTGAAGAAGTAGCCCGTCACATCGACCGGCTCGGCGATCGAGAGCCCCTCGGGCATCCCATCGGGAATGTCGAGAAAATAGACCACCACGGGCGAGGCCGGCCCCGCCTCCGGCTCGAGCCATCCCTGCCAATAGCCCTCGATCCCGAGATCGTTTTCCGGCGCCTCGACCCGCTCGAGCCGCCGCAGCGTGCCGGCCATCGCCACCGGCCGTCCCCGAAAACTCCTCGGCTGCCCATACAGTTCGGTGAAGCTCACCCGGCGGGCCGCGGCGGCCTCGGGCGGCCCACGATCGCGAAGCCTCTGCCAGAGTTCGAACCAGGCATCGCGATCGTCGGCTCGGAAGACGGTGTCGTCGCGGACGCGATCGAGCGACTCCTTCGAGGCACCGAGCAGGTGATCGTCGTGGACCGCGGCATCGAGTGGCTCGGGCTCCGGCTCGATGAGCACCGCATCCGGCTCGGCCGCATCATCGAGCGGCCGCCCCAGCCGGGTATCGACCTGCGGCGGCGCCGGCGGCTGCGGCGGGCGAAACCATGCCCGCTCCACCCAGCCCACGAGCAGCACGACGACGACCGCCGGCGGCATGAATCGCCAGAAAAGACGACGATGCTCCCCGGGCGTGAGATAGTTTTTCGGCCGCTTCGTGGGATGCCTGATCACGGCAGCGGCTGATCGGGGCCACCGGCCCGCTGCTGACGCCGTGTCTCCCGCCACACGTAGACCCCGAAGGTCCCGGCGAGCGTGAAGGGCATCGCGAGCATGAAGAGGATGCTGTAGAAGTAGCCCCTCGCGACATTGAGGCCGTCGGGGTCGGTCGCGGCGATACCGTCCTTGCAGGTGGGGCAGCCAATCGCCTCCGCCGCCAGGAGCAGCGCACACACAAGAGCCAGAGGGGAGATTATCGACTTCGATCTCATACCGGCATTCTATACAGCATGAGGTAGACGATCACTCCGGTCACCGAGACATAGAGCCAGATCGGCATGGTCACCCGGCCCAGGCGGCGATGGGCCTCCCAGCGGCCACGCCAGGCGAGGACGAACATCGCGATCGCCAGCACCGGCACGGCCACGGCCAGGAGAATGTGGGAGATGAGGATCGTGAAGTAGACGGCCCGGATCGGCCCCTGCCCCCGAAACGGCACATGGCCCACGAGAGAGTGGTAGGTGAGATAGCACACGAGGAAGACGGCCGAGACGGCGAACGCCGCCACCATCGCGGCGCGGTGGGCTTTCCAGTGGCCCCGGCGGATGAAGACCCATCCCGCGACCAGCAGCAGCGTGGCCAGCGTGTTGAGCACCGCGTTGGTGGTGGCCAGCGGATGGACGGCGAAGAGCATGACAGGCCCCGGCGACGCGATCACGGGGTCGGCTCCCCCGCGGCGGCGGCTTCCGGCGGCCGCCCCTCGGCGAGCACGTCGCGGATCAGTTTCTCGAGCAACGCGACCCGGTCTTCCTGCAGCAGATGGTAGCTGCCGCGGATCCGCCCCTGGCGATCGAACACCACGCCCCGCTCGGAATGCACGCCCACCTCGGCCGGCAGCAGGAACGATTCGTTGGCGATCCTCTTGATCAGCGCGAAGTCGCCGGTGAGAAACTTCCAGCGTGCCGGATCGGCCTCGAACCGGTCGGCATACCGCCGCAGCACGTCGGGAGTGTCGGTGTCGGGATCGCAGGTGATGCTCACGGCCACGAGATCGGGATCGTCGATCTTCTCGAGGATACCGGCGACGGCCTGGTTCTCACGGAAGCAGGGGCCGGGGCAGTTGGAAAAGAAGACGCTTGCCAGCCAGACTTTTCCGGCGAGGCTGGCCGAATCGAACGGCTCGCCATCCTGCGCGGTGAGCGTGAAGGGGATGCACTCGGCACCCGGCTCCATCACGGCCGGCGCCGGGGCGGGCGTGCCCGGAGGGAGCGACACGATCGCCCGATCGGCCGGCTTCTGGCAGCCGATCACAAAAAAGGCCACCACGATCACCAGGCATCGCCGGAGCGATTCATATCGGCGCATGAGCACCCTCTCT
>JBJTDB010000146.1:0-2226 GCA_046092145.1 Planctomycetia bacterium
GTGCCTGTGGCCGGCGTGGGGACGCTCGTGCTCGCGGTGCGGTCGCTCGGCGGGGCTGTCGGGCGCGGGGCACCCCTGCGCGGGGCGCAGTCGAGGCACTCTGCCCACGCCCCGACGACGGGCGACGGGCCGGCGCCCGTCGCCACGGGCGAGCCCGACGACGAAGACGGCCAGTTGCCGGCCGCTCACCGCAGCCCGCAGGTCGTATTCCGCCTGTTCCGGGAGACGGTGGGCGACTGCCGGGCCGAGTACGGCCTGGCCGTGGTGTCGATGGCCCTGGTGGCGGGCTCGACGGCCGGACTTGCCGGCACGATGAGGTTGGCGGTGAACGACGTGTTCGTGGACCGCGACCTGCGGGCCATGTGGCTCGTGGCGGTCGCGATCGTCGTGCTTTCGATCATCAAGGGGGCGGCCGACTACGCCCAGGGCGTGGTCATGACCCGGATCGGCAACCGGGTCACGGGTTCGTTCCAGCGGCGGCTCTTCGAGCGGCTCCTCGACTCGAAGCTCGCCTTCTTCACGAAGGTCCACTCGAGCAAGCTGATCACCCAGATCAACATGAAGGCCCAGGCGGCCAGTAGGTTGCTGGAACTCGTGACCACGAGCCTGGCCCGCGACCTGCTCACACTCCTGGGGCTCGTGGCGGTGATGATCTATCAGGATCCGCTGCTCAGCCTCGTCGCCTTTCTCGTCGGGCCGGTGATCATGCTCGGTACGCAGCAGATCGTCCGCCGCCTCCGGCTGCTGGCCGATGCCGAGATCCAAGGTGTTGCCGGCGTGATCGCGGCGATCCAGGAGACATGCCAGGGCATCCGCACCGTGAAGGCGTTCAACCTCGAGCCGGAGATGCGCGCACGGCTCGGGCACGCCGTCGCCGACGTCGAGGCCAGAGGCAATGCGATCGCCCGCATCGGCCGGCTGACGAGCCCCCTGATGGAGTCGCTCGGCGGGGTCGTGATCGCGGCGATGGTGGTCTACTCCGGCTGGCAGACGGTGGCGCATGGCAAGACGCCCGGCGAGTTCATGGCCTTCGTGACGGCCTTCCTGCTGGCCTACGAGCCGGCCAAGCGACTGGCCAACGTGCAGGTCACGCTCGCCCAGAGCCTCGACCGCGTCACGCAGATGTACGACCAACTGGACCGGCCCGCAGGCGAGCCGACCGGCCTGCCGGCCCTGCCGCCGGGGAACGTGCGCGGGCATCTGGCCTTCTCCGACGTGACATTCAAATACGGGCGCACGCAGGTGCTCCACGGTATCTCGCTCGACATCCGGCCGGGCGAGATCACGGCGCTGGTCGGCCCCTCCGGAGCGGGCAAGTCCACGGTGTTCGCACTCCTGCAGCGGTTCTACGATCCGCGTCGCGGCTCGATCACGATCGACGGCTACGACATCACCGCCTTCGACCGCCGCAGCGTTCGCCGCCTGATGGCCGTGGTGAGCCAGGAGACGACGCTGTTCAGCGGATCGATCGCCGCCAACATCCGGCTCGGCGCACCGCATGCGGGCGACGAGGCGGTAGAGGAGGCCGCCCGCGCGGCCGAGGCGGCGGGCTTCATCGCCCGGCTGCCCGAGGGCTTCGCGACGCTCGTCGGCGAGCGGCAGGCGACGCTCTCCGGCGGTCAGGCCCAGCGGCTGGCGATCGCCCGGGCCGTGCTCAAGAACGCCCCGATCCTCCTTCTCGACGAGGCGACGTCCGCCCTCGACGGCGAGACTGAGCGGGCGGTGCGGAACGCACTGGCGGCACTGATGGAGGGCCGTACCACCGTTGTGATCGCCCACCGACTCTCGACGATCGAACGGGCCGATCGGATCTATGTTCTCGACCACGGCCACGTCGTGGCCTGCGGGAGGCACGACGACCTCTTGGCCTCGAACCGGCTGTACCGCACCTTGTTCGGATCGAGCCCGGGCGTCGGGTCCGCCCGGGCCGCCTGACCTGCCAAAAGCTGCGGAGGACTCGTCTCGTGGAGCCCGATCGTCCCGCCACGCTGCACCTGTCGCGCCGCCGCTTCCGGCACGTGTTCGTGCTCTGCACCGGCCGCTGTGGGTCGGTGACCTTCGCGAAGGCCTGCGGCCACTTCCGCAACTACTCCACGGGCCACGAGACCAACCGGGCGCCGGGTCCGGCCCGACTCGCCTATCCCGACGGCCATATCGAGATCGACAACCGGCTGGCCTGGTTTCTGGGCGGGCTGGAGGAGCGGTATGGCGACGACGCCCTCTATG
>JBJTDB010000147.1:0-27018 GCA_046092145.1 Planctomycetia bacterium
GACGACGAGATCGAGGGGGCTCTGGAAGACGAAGCACCAGTGGACGATGAGTCGGACGAACACCAGCCGATCCGTGGCTGGTTCGGGTCGAGGGCCGCATGAACGAGAGCAGAGCCCGCTCCCATCACCATCGACACCGTCGCTCCCGGAGCCGACCGCCCACCGCAGGCGAACGGCTGGAGCGGCATTGCTTTGATGCCGCGCTCCTGGCGGCGCTCGTCGCCACGCCGATCGCGATGGGGGGCCGCCACCCGCTCGGGCAATGCATCCTCACCCTGGCCGCCGGGCTCGCCACCATCTCGTGGTTCCTGCGTGCGTGGACACAGGGCAAAACTGAATGGCGATGGAGCCTCGTGGATGGTTTCTGCGCGGCAGGGCTCGCGATCGGCATCGTGCAGATCGTGCCGTTGCCAGCCCAGACGCTTGCATCGATCTCGCCGCACATGGCCGACCTGCTCCCTGGCTGGAGCGGCGGACCGCTCACGCTCGGTCGCTGGAAAACGATCTCTCTCACGCCCGGTGAAACGCTCACCGGCATCCAGATCCTCTTTGCGCAGGCGATCCTCGTCGCCATCCTTTTCCAGCGGGTGCGACAGGGAGGCCCGGGAGAGGCGGAGCGGGTGCTCACGGTCGTGGCCGCCGCCACGGGACTCTTGGCAATGCTCGGCGTGGTGCAATACCTCGCCGGTAATGGCAAATACCTGTGGGTCTATGAGTTCGTGCACAACGACGCCGGGGGCATGGTCAAAGGCACGTTCACGAACCGCAACCACTACGCGAGTTTTCTGGCAGTCGGCGCGGCCGCGGTGGCCTGGTGGTCGCTCTTCAGCCAGCCGGCGCGACAGCCGAAGCGGCGGCGCAATTCACAGCCTGCGCCGCTGACCGATTCCTGGCGGCTGGCCTGCGGCATGCTCGGCCTCGCGGTGGTGGCGTTTGCCACGCTCTCCTCGCTTTCGCGGGGTGGCACGCTCGCGCTGGCTGCGGCCGCGGCCGTGTGCATTGCGATGCTTTTGCGGGCCCGCGCGATCCAGCCGTTGGCGGCCCTGGGCATCGCGGCCGCGGCAGGCGGCGTCTTTCTCGCGCTCCAGATCCACGGGATGGATCGCGTGGAAAACCGGCTCGATACGCTCTTCGACGGGCATCATCAGGAAACGGGCTTCGGCCGTCTTGAGGTGTGGCGGGCGGCGACCCGTGCGATCGCCGATTTTCCGTGGCTTGGCAGCGGCGTAGGCAGCCATGCCGACATCTCTCAGCGGTACATGCCCCCCACCGATACGACCGTCTTCACGCACGCCGAAAACAGTTATCTCAACCTTGGGGTCGAGACCGGTGGTGTCGGCCTCGGCCTGGCCGTGCTCGCGATCGTGGCCGCCATCCTGGCATGCCTGATTATCTTCCGCGGAGGCGACCAGCGGCAGCGAGGCATCGCCGCGGCGATTGCGGCGGCGCTGGCCGCGGGCATCGTGCATGCCGGCACCGACTTCATCTGGTATGTGCCCGCCATCTCGACGCTGCTGGCTGTCGTGGCCGCCTGCGGCATGGCGCTCGCCTCACGACATGGTGGCTGGGCTCCGTCGATTTCGCTGTCGCTCGGTCGCCCGGCCGTGGCCGCGGTCTCGTGTGGAGCGTGTGCCCTCCTTGTGGCATCGGGTGTTCGGCAACTGGCGGCGGCCACCGCCGAGCCGGCGTGGGAGGCATCGATCCGCGAGGCACGTCTGCTTGCCCGTGACGCGAGCGACTGGCTCCAGTCAAAGGTTCCGGATTCGGAGGCCGAGCAGCCGGCTCGAATCCTCGCCACGCTCGACACGCGGATTGCCGCACTGGAAACAGTGACGGCATTGCGGCCCGACCATCCGCGGGCCTGGGGTGCCCTGGCCGTCGCACGGCTGGAGCGATTCGGCTTGGCGAGGCGACTGGCCGGCTCGGGCATCGGCCTTGCCGATCTGAGGCAGGTGGCCACGGAGGGCGGCTTTGCGACGCCCGAAGACATGCGGGCCTGGGCCCGGAACACGCTCGGGCCCGAGTATGAGCAGCTCGAACAAGCCGCTGCCGCCGCAGGACGTGCCGTGACCGTCGCGCCGCTCGATGGAGAGGCATGGTGTGCCCTCGGGAGCATCGCCTTCCTGACATGCGCGGATCCCGCGCTGCGCACGCGATGCATCGATCAGGCACTGCTCGTGCGACCGAAGAATTCGCTCGTGCTCTTCGAGGCGGCGACCCAGGCGGCCCTCGACGGCGACGAGCCACGGGCGATCGACCTCTGGCGGACGAGCTTCGCTGTGTCGAGCGGCCAGCGGACGCGGATTCTCACGATCCTGCTGCCGCTCGTGCCCGCGACGGAGGCTGCGGCGATGCTCGCCCCCGATCTGGCCGGTCTCCGCGCCATCGATGTGATGTGGTCGCGACGCTCGACCGCGGATGAGATGCGGCCGATCCGCGAGCAGCGGCTCGAAGCCGTGCTCATCGCTGCAGCGGACGAGCATCGGGCCGGGCCACAGGCTGCTTTGCTCATGGAGGCTGCCGGGCTCCGTCGGACACTCGGCGATGTCGATGCCGCGATGGCCACGCTCGAGTCGGCGATCGCCGTCCAGCCGTCCAACTATCAGGCGCACCTCACGCTTGCCGACATCGCGATGCAGTGTGGCGAGTACGACCTGACCGAACGCGAACTCGAGTGGTGCCGGCTCCGCCGCCCGGACAGCGATGCCGTCCGCACCCGGCAGGCAAAGCTCGCCTGCCTGCGGGCTGAACGAGTCACCACCGTCTCGCACGAACAACCCTAGGCACGTTCTGCCGCCATGCGATTCGACCCCCGCCTCCGCCGTGGCCTTCTGCTTGCCGCCGTGAATGGCTGCGTACTCATGGCGGCCAGTGTGCTCGCCTACCTCGTGCGATTCGAGGGGGTGATCGGTCCGCGGGAACTGCCCAGCCTCGTCCGCTGCCTCACGCTGATCGTGCCCTTGCAGATGGCGATGCTTTTCATCGCCGACTGGTATCGCCGGAGCGTTCGCGGGCTCTCCACGCACGATCTCTGGCGGCTCGTGCTCGCGGTCACGGCCGGGAGCGGCGTTGCCTGGCTCGGGGCCTCGTCGGTCGATCTGTCCCCAGGCCTGTTCCTGCCGGTGCCTGGTGCGCGACCGATCGAGGTTGCCGAGTCGGCCCCACCGTCGCCCGTGCAGATGGCCTCGCACGAGGACGCGCCGCCCGCCCCGCAGCCGCTGCCGCCGCTCGCAGACACGCTCCACAATGCGAAGGCGATACCCGTGACCGTGCCGCGGAGCATCTGGGTGGCCGAATGGTTCTTCGCGATCTGCCTGCTCGGAGGACTCCAGGCGACTGTCTACGAGGTGCACAAGCACCTCCAGCGACGGGCGATGGGCAATGCCTCGCGGGTGCTGCTGGTCGGCACCTGCCCATCGAGCGATGCCGTCGTGCGGGCGATCCAATCGCTGCCGCATGCCCGCAAGCAGATCGTAGGGATCGTCGCCCGGCCGGGCGCTGAAGGCCTGATCGGTCGCGCAATCGGCGGAGCGCCCGTGCTGGCCACCGCCGACGGCATCGAACGGCTCCTCGGCCCCCATCGGATCGACGAAGTGATGCTCATGTCCGACACGCTCGTGGGGGCGGAGGTGAGACGGCTGCAGGAACGATGCGCCGCCGCCGGCTGCTCGGTGCGGGTGATCCCGATGATCGAGAACCTGCTCAGCGGCAGCGTGCAGGTGCAGCCGCGGCCGGTCGATATCGCCGACCTGCTCAAGCGGAAGAGCGTCGAGATCGATCTGGCCGGCATCTGGAAATGGATCGACAGGGAGACCGTGCTCGTGACCGGCGCGGTCGGGAGCATCGGCTCTGAAATCTGCCGCCAGCTCGTCAAGCACGGGCCGGCCCGACTGGTGCTCCTCGACCGCAGCGAGACGGGCCTCTTTTGGATGGAGCGGGAACTGCGGGCGACCGGCACCGATGTCGAGATCATTCCCTGCATCGCCGACATCACCGATCGAGGACGGATCGACGCCGTGCTCGCGGAGCACCGGCCGGCAATCGTCTTTCATGCGGCGGCCTACAAGCATGTGCCACTGATGGAGCAGCATCCGGGTGAGGCCGTGAAGAACATCACGCTCGCGACGGCGACGCTCGCCGAAGTAGCCGCCGCGCACGAGGTCCGTTCGTTCGTGCTCATTTCGACCGACAAGGCCGTCAACCCCACGAGCGTGATGGGCTGCTGCAAGCGGCTGGCCGAGCTGGTCGTCTCCTCGCTCGACCGAGAGTCGGCGACCGAGTATGTGACCGTGCGATTTGGCAACGTGCTCGACTCGGCCGGGAGCGTGGTGCCGATCTTCCGCGAACAGATCCTGCGGGGCGGGCCGGTGACGGTGACGCACCCCGACATCGAGCGCTACTTCATGACGATCCCCGAGGCGGCGACACTCGTCATCCAGGCTGGCGCGATGGGGCGGGGGGGCGAGGTGTTCGTGCTGGACATGGGGGAGCCCGTGCGGATCGCCGACCTCGCCCGCGACATGATCCGCCTCTCCAATCTCAAGGAAGGTCGCGATATCGAGATCCGCTTCACCGGCCTGCGACCGGGCGAAAAACTCTTCGAAGAACTGTTCACGGGGGAAGAGTCGCTCCGGGAAACGCCCCATCCAAAAATCCGTGCCGCCCGACTCGATCCGGCCACGAACGCCAGCCCCGAGCAGATTCTTCACAGGCTCCGACATGCCTGCATGCGGTCACCCGCTGACGTGCGGGCGATTCTCCATGAACTCGCGCCCGAATATTCGGGGCACGACGAAGCGCTTCCGCAGGGCGCCGTTGCCGGCCGCATCGATCTGGCCCGCCGCGCGGCATGAGCACCCAGGGCGGGTTTCGCGCCGTCAGCCCATGCCGACCGACCGCTTGATCGACGCAAGCAATTCGGGAACGTGTGGGGCGGACATATAGACCCTGGCAGCGACGATCGACCGTGGAAAAAGGCCGGCGACGAAATCAAAGCAAAATTCGCTTCCCGTGAACGTGATGGAGGCGATGTTGGCGTATGTCCCGGCCAGCATGTCGTCAGGAATCTTGAGGCTGTCGTAGACCTCTGCGATGGGCCTCGGCTGGGCGGCGGGCTGCGGTTCCGCGGGCTTGGCCGGATCCTTGGGAATGCTCCCAAAACGCTGCACGTATTTTCCGAGGCTCTCTTCGAGTGCGGCGACGACTTTTCGGGCGACTCCAGGAGGCAGGATCACACGAGCCACGATTCTCGCCGGATGCCCGAGGCCGAGCACAAAATCGATCGTAAATTCCTCGGCTCCGCTGAGCACGATCGCGCCTGTCGCAAAGACACCGCGGCCGACGTCATCGGGCACCCTGGCGGTGACGGTCGAGTGTTGAATCGTCTCGAGGGGCGGCGTGGACTCGGATCCCGTGTTCGCGTCGTCTGTCATGGTGGTCGCTGGTCGTTGGCGTTGGAAGTGCGGAGCACTCCGGATGATACGGAAGTGGCTGCACGAGCTGCAAACCCTTGGGAGAATCAGGGGGTCCGAAACGGAAAAGAGAGCCCCGCGCCATGGCCCAGTTCTCTCACCGGCACCGGGCCGAGACGCCGGATCAGTTCCGCGAGTGCATCCCGCACGATCCCGGCATCGCTCGTCGGATCGTCGTGTGACCCGTGAAGCGGCTGAACATGCGAGATCACGACAGCCGCCACGTCGAGGCCCTCGGCACGCGCCGCCCGCACGGTTGCCAGCGTGCGGCCGATCATCCCCAGCTTCGCCGCATCGACGATGACGAGCGGAAGCCCGAGATCACGGGCGAGATCGAGATTCAGCGTGTGCTCGCCGAGCGGTGAAAAGAGGCCGCCCGCTCCCTCGACGATCACCAGGTCGCAGGCCTCGCTCCATGGCCTGAATCCTTCGCGAAGCAACCGCTCATCGACCGACTTTCCTTCGACCGCCGCCGCCTGCACCGGGGCGATCGCCGCCGCGAAGGGTTGCGGGCAGACGTGAGCGAGGGACAGCGGCCGACCGGCCGCCTCCCAGAGTCGCTCCACATCACTCGATCCATCGAGCACGACGCCGCTGGCCACGGGCTTATAGACACCGACGCGTTTTCCGGCAGCCCGCTGCTCAGCGGCGAGTGCGACATCCACCGCGGTTTTGCCGACGCCCGTGTCGGTGCCGGTGATGAACAGGCCGCTGCTTGCCATGCGTTTGCTCCGTGCGAGCGACGGTTTTACACTAGCTGTGCGTGGAAAAAGTCATCCATGACCTTTTTCCACGTGGCCGACCGGTGGCTGTCTGAATCCCATGCCCATGTCCCTCGACTCCATTCCTGTCGGCTCGTCGGCCCGTGTGGCCGCAGTGCGCGGCGACGACGCGACGTCGCTTCGGCTGTTGGAAATGGGGATCACTCCGGGAATCGCCGTGCAGGTGGTGGGCACCGCGCCGCTGGGGTGCCCGATCGAACTCGAGGTTCGTGGCTATCACCTGTCGATCCGCCGCAGTGAAGCGGCCCGGATCGCCGTCTCCGCCTGACCAACCCCATGCCAGATCACGCCGCCCTCCGCCCGTCGGCGGCAAGTGACCCACCGCTCACGGTCGCCCTCATTGGCAACCCCAACACGGGCAAGAGCACGCTCTTCACGGCGCTGGCCGGAATCCCGACGCGGGTCGGCAACTATCCGGGCGTCACCGTCGAGGAGAAGCTCGGCCGATTCCGCCACCGCGGCCGCACGATCGAACTGATCGACCTCCCGGGCACCTACAGCCTCGTCCCCAAAAGCCCCGATGAGCAGGTGGCGGTCGATGTGCTGCATGGCCGGATGCAGGGCGTCACACGGCCCGACGTGGTCGTGGTCGTCGCCGACGCCACGAATCTCGTCCGAAATCTCTACCTCGCAAGCCAGGTGCTCGAGGCGGGCATGCCGACGATCCTGGCCCTCACGCTCTCCGACATCGCCGACCGCAAAGGTCTCTCGATCGACACGGCGCTCCTCGCCACACGGCTCGGGTGCCCGGTCGTGCGGGTGGTGGCGCCATCCCGCGAGGGGATCGACGAACTCGGCGAGGCGATTCGTGCCGCCCCGGGCACCGCGCGAGCCCACAGGCCCGATCTTTCACCCCATCTCGCCGCGGTCGAGGGCTCCTATCCACCGGCAGCCCGCGAGGCGATCGCACGCTATGCCTGGATCGACTCGATCGTCGATGGCGTGATCGCCCGGCGGGAGGCGAGCCGTTCGGTCAACGAACGCATCGATGCGGTGCTCACGCACCGGCTGTGGGGCACGTTGATCTTCGCCCTCACGATGCTCGCCATTTTCACGTCGATCTTCTGGCTGGCCGCACCGCTGATGGATCTGATGTCTGGGGGAGTCGATGCCGTGGCCGGCATGGTCGAAGGGATGGTGCCGGAGGGCGCGGTCCGTTCGCTCGTGGTCGATGGAATCCTGGCAGGCTTCGGGGGCGTGGTCGTGTTCCTGCCGCAGATCGCCATGCTCTTCCTCTTCATCGCGATCCTCGAAGGCTGCGGCTATCTCGCCCGCGCCGCCTATCTCATGGACCGGCTGCTGGTCGGCGTGGGCCTCTCCGGCAAGTCGTTCATTCCGCTGCTCTCGAGCTTTGCCTGCGCGATTCCAGGCATCATGGCGGCCCGCACGATCGAGAACCGCCGTGACCGGCTGCTCACGATCCTCGTCGCCCCGCTCATGAGCTGCTCGGCGCGGCTGCCTGTTTACCTGCTGCTGACGGCCGCCTTCGTGCCCAACGTGGCCGTCGGCGTGCCGTGGCTGCGGCTGCCGGCGGTGGTGCTCGCGGCGATGTATGCCATCGGCGTGGTCGTGGCGGCGGTCGTCGCCCTCATCCTGTCGCGGACCCTGTTTCGCGGCCCCCCGCAGCCCTTCGTGCTGGAACTGCCCGGCTGGCGGTGGCCGCAGCCGGCCGTCGTGCTCGAGCGGGTTCGCGAGGCGGCGGTGTCGTTTCTCAAGAACGCCGGCACGCTCATCGTGGCGGTGAGCATCGTCGTCTGGGCGCTGGGCAGTTATCCGAAAGTGCCGCCGCCCGAGGGACCGAACGTCACCGAGGCCGACGTGCGGGGCGAGGCGCTCCGGCAGAGTTTTCTCGGCCGGGCCGGCCGGCTGATCGAGCCGATCGTGAGACCGCTCGGCTGGGACTGGCGGATCGGCTGCGCGGCGATCGCGAGCTTTCCGGCGCGGGAAGTCGTCCTCGGCACGCTCGGCGTGATCTACAACCTCGGCGATGTCGATCCGGGCGAGGAGGAGGGGGCGACGGAACTGATCCGGCTCCTCAAGGCCGCGACCTGGGACGGCACCGATCGGAAAGTGTTCACGCTGCCGGTCGCGCTCTCGATCATGGTCTTCTTCGCGCTGTGCGCCCAGTGTGCAAGCACGCTTGTGATCATCGGCAAGGAGACGAACAGCTGGGTCTGGCCCGTGGTCACCTTTGCGTACATGACGGCGCTGGCATGGCTCGGCAGCTTTGCGACCTACCAGCTTGGAACGATGCTCCTCGGGTGATGGGGGTGCCATGCAGGACGTGATCGCGATCGCCGTGTCGCTCGCGGCCGCCGTGTGGCTGGCCCGATCGCTCTGGAGGCGGTTCTTCGCGGCACCCTGCCAGCCCCCATCGGCCGGCCCCGCGGGCTCCGACGGCTTCATCCCGATCGAGACGCTCACGCCTCCCAGGCGGCGGCCATCCGCCTCGCCGAGTCCTCCGGCGAGAGCGTCGTGATGTGGCATCCGGTCGCAAGCTCGAAGCCGGCGAAGGGCGCGAGCCGTGGGAGGATTTCGAGGTGCCAGTGCCAGCCGCCGACGGCTCGTTCGCCGCATGGCGCCTGGTGGAGCCACCAGTTGTAGTCGGCCCCGGGCGCGGCCCGATCGATCGTGGCGACGATGCGGCGGGTGAGATCGGCCAACGCCGCCACTCGTGCATGCGATGTGGCATGGAAGTGTGGCTCGGGCTCGCGCGGCAGGATCCATGTCTCGAGCGGCTGGCGGGGCGCCGGGGGTATCATCGCGACCAGATCGGCAGCGTCCGCCACGACGCATCCATGTGCCTCGGCCCATCGGATGAGATCCCCGAACGAGTGCCCCGGCTCGCGGAACGCGGCCAGTTCCGCCTCCATCACCGGGGGCACGAAATCAAGACCGATGAGCTGGCTGTGCACGTGCTCGAGCGATGCCCCGGCGGCCGGTCCTGAGTTTTTGAACACCGTGGCCCACGCGATGCGGTCGGCCCCGTCGAGCATCGCAAGCCTCCGTTGCACCAGCGCCCAGACCTCGCGCCATCGTGTCGCGTCGATGTCGAGGATCGATCGGTGATGTTCGGCCGACTCGATGACCACGTCGTGGATGCCGTGCGCCGGTCGGACCGATGGATCGTGTCCGGCATGGCCACCGAGCCGTTCCACGATCGGATAGCGGTTGGGGATGATCCGGGCATGCCACGGCGCGTCGGCCGTCTCCGGGGCACGAAGCAGGTCGGGCGGCGTCAGGGATTCGTGGCCCGCACAGAACGGGCAGCCGCCTGCCGAAGCGCCGGAGGGCTTCTCGAGATCATTTGGACGATCGGCCCGCCTGGGAGCGACGACGACGGTCCGTGCGGCCAGGATGTGGCGGTGAATCCGGGGATTGCCTGACATGGAATGCTCGGGTGCGGGACGGATCGATGCGAGACGGCATCAGTATCGCATGAACCACGGCCGGCCATGTTGAACGCCCCCGAACGCACCCGTACACTCATCCACTCGTTTGACCCCGATCGTTCCAGGAGACCAGCATCATGCTCACCGTCGGCGACGCCTTTCCCAGGTTTTCCTGCCAGGCCTGCGTGGGAACCGAAAAGGATGACATCAAGCTCCTCACGAGCGACGACTACGCCGGCAAGTGGGTGGTCTACTTCTTCTACCCGAAGGATTTCACGTTCGTCTGCCCGACGGAACTGGCCGAGTTCAACAAGCAGCTCAAGGCGTTCGCCGATCGCGACACGAGCGTGGTCGGTGGGAGCACCGACAACGAGTGGTCGCACATGATGTGGCGGCGGTCGCACGCCGATCTCAAGGGCCTCGGCTACCCGCTGATCGCGGCACAAAAATTGGCTCCCGAACTGGGCATCCTCGAGAAGACCGAAGGCTACTGCCTGCGGGCCACGTTCATCGTCGATCCCCATGGGATCATCCAGTGGGTCGATGTGAACCAGGGCCGCGTGGGCCGCAACGTGGCCGAGGTGCTCCGCGTGCTCGACGCCCTGCAAAGCGACGAGCTGTGCCCCTGCAACTGGAAGAAGGGCGATCCCTACGTGAAGGTGGGGTGAGCCTCGCCCATGCGGTCAATCCGTCGCTCATGGCGGCACAAGTTCGCCGACGCGTTCCGTGGGCTGCGGCGGGCGATCCGCAGCCAGACGAGTTTCGCCGTCCATCTCTGGGTGGCGGTGGCGGTAGTCGCCGCGGCCGGCGTGCTGGGCGTGTCGCTGGTCGAATGGTGCCTGCTCGTGGGGGCGATCGGCTTCGTGCTCGTGGCGGAAGTGTTCAACACCGCGATCGAGTCGCTGGCGAGGTCGCTCGATGTCGGCCGTCATCCGCGGATTCGGGACGCCCTCGACATGGCCAGCGCCGCGGTGCTTGTCGGCGGGATCACCGCCGCCGTGATCGGCGCGATCATTTTCGGAACGCGGGCCGTCGCCTGGCTCAGGGCGTGGTAGCGCCGGCCTATTGTGCTTTGGCCCGCACGTCGTAGCAGAGGATCGCGTCTCCCTCGCGGAGATAGAGCATGCCGTCGAGGATGACCATGTGGGCCCAGCTCGGACGGTCGCCGCTGCCGGGTGTCTTGAACGACGATACCTCCCGATACGCGGCCGGGTCTGCTTGCACGAGCGAGACCGTGCCGTCGGCATAGCGGACGTAGACATGGCCGTCGGCGGCCGCCACGGTGGCCGAGCCCTTGCCGCTGCCCCGCTCCTTCCAGACGACCTTGCCCGTCTGCAGTTCGGCACAGATCAGGATCGGCTGATCGTCGGCACAGCCGTAGAGATGATCTCCAACCAGGACGATGCCGCCGTGTTTGTTGGCGAGTTCCTGCTTGAGCCCGTAGACCTCCTCGACCCGCACCGCTCCGCCCGGCCCCGCCACCTGCCGCAAGAGCGCGCCGCCCCGCTTGTAGCCAGCCGAGAAGAAGACGAGGTCGTCCTTGACGATCGGCGTCGGAATGACGGCCGTCGTCTGATCGATCGGATAAGCCCACAGGAAGCGGCCGGTCTTGGCCTCCACAGCGAACGCGCCGCTGGCGGTGGTCTGCACATAGACCCGGGTGCCATTCACCGTGCTCGTGACGATCGACGCATGGCCGGCGCCACGGTCGAGCTTCATCGGGCAGGTCCAGATCGTGCGGCCGGTCTTCTTGTCGAGGGCCACCATCGACGCCTTCTCGCCGCCGGGCGTGCAGACGAGCCGGTCGCCGTCGATCGTCACCGACTCACTGTAGCCCCAGGAATCCCCCTTCGTGCCGCCGAACTGCGCCTTGAGATCGATGCGGAACAGCTCCTGACCGTCTTTCGTGCGGCAGGCGACGAGCTGGCCGTGGGGCGTGATCACGTAGACCCGGTCGCCATCGACGGTGGGCGTGCTGCGGGAGCTTTGCCACGACTCCTGACCCTCGGCCCAGGGCTGGCCGGTCTTCGTCTTCCAGATCTGCTTGCCGGTGGCCCGGTCGAAACAGGTGAGGTATTCGTCGGCGTCGGATGCGGTCGAGAGGCCGTCGCCGAGCGTGTAGATCCGGTCTCCGGCGATGGCGAGGCTCGCATAGCCGCGGCCGGCACCGGCCGTCTGCCAGGCAATCGCGGGCCCGTCGGCCGGCCAGGATTCGAGCAGGTTGCTGTCGGGCGCGACGGCCGACCGGTCGGCCCCCCGGAACGTCGGCCAGTCGGAGGCGATGCCCGTCGAGACGCAGGCGGCCGCCGCCGTCACGGTCAGCAGGTGGAAGAGTGTCGGTCCCGTGGCGCGTGACCTCATCGCGGCGACTCCACAAAAGGCTTCAAAAAAAGGCTTTCAAAAAGCGTACGACGAAGGTCGAGCCTACGGCCGGGAAAGCCGGACGGTCAATGACCAGGGTGAATTTGCAGGCTACACTTGAGGGACTATAAGACGCCACAACTTGTGGCCCTGCGGTGTTGATCGAGGAGCGTTGCCCGTGACCGATTCCCCCGTTTCCGATTCCTTGTTTGGCCGGCGAATGACCGTCGAGCAGGTCGAGGAGGGCCACGACCTCGCTCCGAAATTCGATGCCGCCGGACTGATCCCCTGCGTCACGACCGATCTCACCTCGGGCGAGGTGTTGATGGTGGCGGTGATGAACCGCGAGGCCCTCGCGAAGACGATCGAGACGGGCGAGGCGCACTACTGGAGCCGCAGCCGGCAGCAGCTCTGGCACAAGGGGGCCACGAGCGGCCTCATCCAGAAGGTGGTCGAGATGCGGATCGACGACGACCAGGACTGTGTCTGGCTCCGCGTGGAGATCGCCGGCGGGGCCAGCTGCCACGTCGGCTACCGCTCCTGCTTCTACCGGAAGGTGCCCGTCGGGGCCGAGCGGACGAAGGGGACGGCGCTTGAGTTTCTCGAGCACGAGAAGGCCTTCGACCCCAAGGCCGTCTACGGCGACGCTCCGAATCCGACACAACTGTGATCCGGCCTGGCTCGCCGCGATCCGCCTGACCCGGGCCCACCCATGCACGACTCCACCGAACTCTCGCTCGTCCGACAGCTGAAATTCTGTGCCGGCCATCGCCTCTATCGGCACGAGGGGAAGTGCGCCTTTTTGCACGGCCACAACTATCGGGTCGATATCGAGGTGGCGGCCGTGGCCGGGGGCGCCACGGTCGATGCCGTGGGCCGGGTCGTCGATTTTTCGCAGATCAAGAACCGGATGCTCGGCTGGCTCGATGCCAACTGGGATCATGCCTTCATCGTGTTCGCCGACGACGCAGTCGCGCTGGCGGCCGTCGGCGCCGCCCGGCCGACGAAATACTTCGTGCTCCCCTGGAATCCGACCGCCGAGAACATGGCCCGCTACCTGCTCGAGGTGGTGGCCCCGAGCGTGCTCGGCGATCTGGGCGTGGAGGCCCGCCGCGTGTGCGTGTGGGAGACCGACGAATCGTGCGCCGTCGCGACCAGGAGTGCGCGAGCCGCATCGGCGGCCACGATGGCCGTGCAGTCGGCCATCGTCATCGATGACCGCACGGAGGCCGGCTCCGGCCAGCCACGCCCATGACCCCGGCCTTTCCCGCGACCCGCCTGCGGCGCACCCGTCAGTATGAATGGCTCCGCCGCGCCGTCGCCGAGGCATCCCTCTCACCGGCCGATCTGGTCTGGCCCCTGTTTGTGCACGACCACGAGGCGAGCCTGCCGGTGGCGAGCATGCCCGGTGTCGAGCGGCTCTCGATCGATGGCGTGGTGAAGGCGGCCGACGATGCCAAGCGGCTCGGCATTCCGGCCATCGCGCTCTTTCCGGTCGTGGAGCCGAAGCACAAGTCGGACGACGCCCGGCATGCATGCGATCCCGACAACCTCGTCTGCCGCACGGTGCGGGCCGTCCGCGACCGGCTCGGCGACGAGGTGGGTCTGATTTGCGATGTCGCCCTCGATCCCTACACGAGCCACGGCCACGACGGGCTGCTCGAGCATGGCCGGATCCTCAACGACGAGACGGTGGCCGTCCTTTGCAAGCAGGCCCTCGTGCTCGCGGAGGCGGGCTGCCACGTCGTGGCCCCCTCCGACATGATGGACGGCCGCGTGGGGGCGATCCGCACGGCGCTCGACGGGGCAGGGCGGCAGGACATCTGCATCCTCTCCTACGCCGCCAAATACGCGTCGGCCTTCTACGGTCCCTTCCGCGACGCTCTCGGCAGCGGTGGATCGCTCGCGACCGCACGGGCGCTCGGCGTGGGCGACAAGAAGACCTACCAGATGGATCCGGCCAACACCGACGAGGCGATCCGCGAGGTGGCGCTCGATCTTGGGGAAGGAGCCGACATGGTGATGGTGAAGCCGGCAATGACCTCGCTCGACATCATCCACCGCGTGAAACGGGAGTTCGGCGTGCCGACCTTCGCCTATCAGGTGAGCGGCGAATACGCGATGATCCGCGCGGCCGCCGACAACGGCTGGATCGACGGAGCCAAGGCCGCACTCGAAAGCCTGCTCGTGATCAAGCGGGCCGGTGCCGACGCGATCCTGAGCTACTTCGCCCCCGAGATCGCCCGCAGCCTGTAGTGCCGGGCCGGGGCTACTCTTCCTCGTCGATCCGGCCTTCGATCCCGGTGCCGGAACGGCCATCGAGGCTCCACGGACCGGGCCCGTTGCCGATCAGGAACACCATCGTGCCCATGAGCGCCAGATTTTTCATGAACTGGATCATCTGGGGGCCGAATTCCGGATCGTCCGGCGCGATTTTCCAGAAGTCGTGAAAGTAGTAGGTGGCCGCGGCCAAAAAGATGAGCAGCAAAAACGCCCCGGTCTTCGCCCGGTATCCCAGCACGATCGACAGGCCGCCGAGCACCAGGAACGCGATCGCCCCGGCGAGCAGGATCTTCGGCTGCGGCACGCCCTCGTTGGTCATGGCCTGCACCACCTGCTGAAACTTCGGGATCTTGTTGCCGAAGGCACTCATCAGAAAAATCGCCGCGATCATGAGCCGGCCGAGCACGGCCAAAACGCCATTGATGAACCACATGGGAAGACAACTCCTTCAAGGTGCCGGGAAGGCTACCCTTTCGGCCGGAATGACACGAGGCGAGTTGGGTCGGTTTCCAGCCGGGGCGGGTGCAATTCACCGGTGTGGATGAGGTCGATGCAGTAGGGAATCGCCGGAAACACGGCGTCGAGGCATTCCCGGATGCTCTTGGGCCTCCCCGGCAGGTTGACGACGAGGGCCCCGCCGCAGACGCCGGCTGTCTGTCGCGAGAGGATCGCCGTGGGGACATGCTTCAGCGATATCTGTCGCATCAGTTCGCCGAATCCGGGCAGCATCTTCGTGCAGACCCGTTCGGTCGCCTCCGGCGTGACATCGCGGGGCGCCGGGCCGGTGCCACCGGTGGTGACGATCAGGCAGCAGCCACCGTCGGCCATCCCGCGGATCGCACCGGCGATCGTGTCGAGGTCGTCAGGCACGATCCGCTCACGGGATTCCCACGGCGTCGTCAGCACCTCGGCGAGGTAGCCACGGATCGCCGGCCCGCCCTCGTCGGCATACTCTCCGCGACTGGCCCGGTCAGACACGGTGAGGATGCCGATGAGGGCTGGAGTATGAGACATATGACTCACAACGCGTTGCCGCCGGGGCGGTACGAGTTCCCTCGCACCGACCCGGGCGTTCAACGATTCGCTGGATATCAGATCATTCCGTGTTGTTCCAGGAGCGAGATGACCGCGTCGACGCAGCGGCCGACCGGCCATTCGTGGGTCGGGATCACGAGGTCGGGGTTCGCGGGTGGCTCGTAGGGGGCCGAGACACCGGGAAAGTTGGCCATCTCGCCCGCGTCGGCCAGTGCGTAGTGGCCGTCGGTGTCGCGCTGGCGGCAGACCTCGACGGGCGCCGAGAGGTGCACCACGAGGAACCGGTCACGCCCGAGCCGGTCGGCCGCCTTCTGCCGCACCGCTTCGTCGGGGGCTACGAAGGCGCCGAGGCAGAGGATGCCGGCGTCGTTGAAGAGCTTGGCCACCTCCACGCTTCGACGAAGGTTCTCGCTCCGCTCATCGGCCGAGAAGCCGAGGTCGCGGCTGATTCCCAGCCGCATCGACTGGCCGTCGAGCACGACGACCGCACGGCCCATGTCGAAGAGCTTTCGCTCCACGAGTCGGGCGATCGTCGACTTGCCCGACCCGGTGAGCCCCGTCAGGAGCACCGTGGCCGGCTTCTGTCCGAACCGCGCCTCCCGCTCGGCGGCCGTCACGCCGCTTGCCGTTTCGTGCAGGTGGCCGGCCGCGGGCTCGTCGTCCCAGTGGTCCTTGCGCCCGTCCTCCGGCTCGCGGTCGAGGATCATGCCGGCGCCGACCGTCGCGTTGCTGACGCGGTCGATCATGATGAAGGCGCCCGTCGAACGGTTGCGACGGTAGGCGTCGTGGGCGATCGGGCTGGTCAGCGTGATGCCGCAGCGGCCGATCTCGTTGAGCGCGAGGGTCGGGGACGGCTGGCGGTGGAGCGTGTTGATGTCGACCCGGTAGCGGAGCGTGCCGACCGCGCCGGGCGTCAGCTTGCTGGTCTGCTTGAAGAGGTACTGCTTGCCCGGCACGAGCGGCTCCTCGCTCATCCAGACGATCATGGCATCGAACTTCTGATCGACCTTCGGCGCGTTGCCGGGTCGCACGAGCATGTCGCCGCGGCTGGAATCGATCTCGTCCTCGAGCGTGAGCGTGACCGACTGCGGCGCGAACGCCTCTTCCAATTCGCCGTCGAAGGTCACGATCGACTTCACGCGGCTCCTCTTCCGCGACGGCAGCGACATCACCTCATCGCCCTTGCGGATGATGCCGGAGGCGATCGTGCCGGCGAATCCCCGGAAATCGAGGTTGGGCCGCAGCACGAGCTGCACCGGGAACCGGAAGTCCTCCATGTTGCGGTCGGAGCCGATGTAGACGTTCTCCAGAAGCGGCATCAGCGGCGCGCCCGTGTACCAGGGCATGTTCGGGCTCGGCGCGACGACGTTGTCGCCCTTGAGCGCGGAGATCGGCATGAAATGGACGTCGGGCAGCTCCAGCCGCGACGCGAAGTCGACGTACTCGGCCTTGATCCGCTCGAACACGCCCTGGTCGTAGTCGACGATGTCCATCTTGTTGACAGCCACGACGATGTGCTTGATCCCCAGGAGCGACACGATGAACGAGTGCCGCTTCGTCTGCGGGAGCACGCCATGGCGGGCGTCGATCAGGATGATCGCCAGATCGGCGGTCGAGGCGCCCGTCGCCATGTTCCGCGTGTACTGCTCGTGGCCGGGCGTGTCGGCGATGATGAACTTCCGCTTGTCGGTCGAGAAGTAGCGGTAGGCGACGTCGATCGTGATCCCCTGCTGGCGCTCGTCTTCGAGGCCGTCGGTGAAGAGGGCCAGATCGACCTCCTCGCCCGTCGTGCCATACCGCGACGTATCTTTCTTGATCGCGGCGAGCTGATCCTCGTAGATCATCTTCGACTCGTAGAAGAGCCGGCCGATGAGGGTGCTCTTGCCGTCGTCCACGCTCCCGCAGGTGATGAACCGCAGCAGCTCCTTGCGCTCGTGCTGCGCGAGGTATTCATCGATGTTCGAGGCGATCAGTGCTGATTGATGGGACATACGTGTGTTGAAATCCTGAAGCAAACCATATTGCCGCCGGGGCGGTACGAGTTCCCTCGCGGTGTCTCTCGCTGCGATCGATCCACATGCTCGGGATCCTCGCACCGACCCCGGCGTTCAGCATCTGGATGTGTGTCACGCATGAGTTGTCTCGTCGTCATCGGTGGAGCCGACCCAAGCGGAAAAAGGCCAGGGATGGCTTTTTCCGAGTATGGTTAGAAGTAGCCCTCTTTCTTTTTTTTCTCCATGCTGCCCGCTTCGTCGGAGTCGATCAGGCGTCCTTGCCGCTCCGAGAACGTCGTGAGCAGCATCTCCTGGATGATTTCGGGGAGCGTGGTCGCGGTGGAGTCGACGGCCCCGGAGAGAGGGTAGCAGCCGAGCGTGCGGAACCGCACGCGGCGCATCTCCGGCGTTTCGCCCGGCTTCAGCGGGAGGCGGTCGTCGTCCACCATGATCATCACGCCGTCGCGCCAGACGATCGGCCGCTCGGCCGCGAAGTAGAGGGGCACGATCGGGATCTTCTCGAGGTGGATGTACTGCCAGACGTCGAGCTCGGTCCAGTTGGAAAGCGGGAACACCCGAATGCTCTCGTTCTTCCGCACCTTCGTGTTGTAAAGATTCCAGAGTTCCGGTCGCTGATTCTTCGGATCCCAGCGGTGGAACTCGTCGCGAAACGAGAAGACCCGCTCCTTGGCCCGCGACTTCTCCTCGTCGCGACGGGCCCCGCCGAAGGCGGCGTCGAAACGGTGCTTGTCGAGCGCCTGCCGCAGGGCCTGCGTCTTCATGATGTCGGTGTGGACCTTGCTGCCGTGCGTGATCGGGTTGATGCCAGCGGCCCGGCCCTCCTCGTTGACGTGGACGATCAGGGTGAGGCCCAGATCCGTGGCGACGTACTGGTCGCGAAGCCTGTACATCTCACGAAACTTCCACGTCGTGTCGATGTGCATCAACGGAAATGGGGGCTTCGCCGGATGAAAAGCCTTCTCCGCGAGGCGGACCATGACGGCCGAATCCTTGCCGATCGAGTAGAGCATCACCGGGTTTTCGAACTCGGCGGCCACCTCGCGGATGATGTGGATGCTTTCGGCTTCGAGCTGGCGGAGGTGCGTGAGGTTGTAGGCGGTCATCAACGGCTCGAGGCGAAATCGCGGAACCGGGTCAATTTAGGCAATTTCGTCCCCGTTCGCCAATTCAGATTCGGTCGTTCGCGACTGGTTCTTTTCGTGGATGTCGCGGATACTGTAGGTCGGTTCGGCCACCGTCTCGCGGAGGTTTCCCCCATGGCACCTCGGTCATCCTGCCCGGTCATCGTTCGTCGGATCACGGTCATCGCAGGACGGCTGGCACTCGCCGCCGCGTGCCTCGCCGCATGGTCGCAGGAGTCGAACGCGAACCCACGCACGGAGCGATTGATCGATCGCCGGCTCGACCGCATCGAGGCGATCGAGCGGCGGGCGGAGGCCGAGGCGCGGATGCCGCCGCGTCCGGCCGATGTCCGGCGTGCGATCCGCCGAGGCGAGCCACTGCCGGATGCCGAGGCCAAGGCCGCCCGACCGGCTCCGGCACCGCGCGGCACGGCGAACACACCGCCACGACCCGCGACGGCCCGCACGGCCAGGCCCGCGCCGGCACTCGCGCGGCCGACACCCGCGCCGGTCACGCCATCGCCTGCGGTTCCGATGGAAGAGCCGCCGGCCCCCGTCAGCCAGGCGACAGCCATCGACGACGGCACCCGCAGCGTGCTCATCCGGGAGCCAAAGCCGGCCGCTGCGGCTGAACTGCTGCCAACGCCGTCGCCCAAGTAGCGACTGCGGCCCGCCCGGCGCTATTCCGCCCGCAGAGAATCAGCCTGGCGGCGGATCGCCCTGAGTTCGGCGGCATCCTTGCGGGCGAGGTTTTTGAGCTGCATCCCCATGCGCTGGTTCTTCGCGAGCAGCTTCTGGTGCCGTGCGAGGAAATCCCAGTAGAGCGTCGTGAACGGGCAGGCATCGGGGCCGGTGGCAGCCTTCGGCTCGTAGCGGCATCCCGCGCAGGCGTTGCTCATGCGATCGATGTAGGCGCCGCTGGCGCAATACGGCTTCGAGGCCATGATGCCGCCGTCGGCAAACTGGCTCATGCCGAGCGTGTTGGGCAGTTCGACCCACTCGACCGCATCGACATAGACGGCCAGATACCACTCGTGCACCCGCCGAGGGTCCACGCCGAAGAGCAGTGCGAAGAGGCCCGTCACCATCAGCCGCTGGATGTGATGGGCGTAGCCGTAGTGCAGCGTCTGGCCGATCGCATCACGGAGGCAGTTCATCTCCGTCGCCGCGGTCCAATAGAAGTTCGGCAGCGGGAGATCGGCGCCAAGAGTATTGCGATCGATGTACTCGGGCATGAAATGCCAATAGACGCCGCGGACATATTCCCGCCAGCCGATCACCTGGCGGATGAAGCCCTCCGTCGCCTCCAGAGGCGCCCGCCCCTTCCGCCAGGCCTCCTCGGCGGCGGCGACGACATCCCGCGGGTCGAGAAGTTTCATGTTCATCGCCTGTGCGAGCCGCGAGTGATAGAGCCACGGCTCGCCCGTCCAGATCGCGTCCTGGTAGCGGCCGAAGTTCGCCAGGCGGTGCGCCAGAAAATCGTCGAGGGCCGCGCGGGCGTCGGCCGGCGTCACCGGCCAGTCGAAGTCGTCGAGTCGCCCCGGATGCGAGGCGAACCGTGCATGCACCAGATCGATCACGCCGCGGGTGATGGCATCGGGAGAAAATCGGATCGGCGACGACAGGCTCCCGGGGCCGCCCTTTGGAAAGGCGCCGCGGTTTTCGACGTCGTAGTTCCACTGGCCGCCGGCCGGCTCGCCCTCATCCATGAGCACGCCGAACTTCTCCCGCAGCGGCCGATAAAAGTATTCCAGCCGCAGTTGCTTGCGGCCCTCGGCATGGGCGGCGAACTCGTCCCGCGACGAGAAGAAATGCCGATCAGTCCGGACATCGATCGGAATCCCCGCATTCGTCGCGGCGGCTTCGAGGGCCTTCCGCACCCGCCACTCACCCGGTTCGACGACGATCAGTTTCTGCGGCAGTCGCTTCTCCGTGCGAGCGTGTTTGAGAAAGCCGAGCAGTGCATCGGCGAGTGAGGTCGGCTCCGAGGGTGATTTCCGCGGCGCCAGTTCCGTGTAGGCGACGTCGATCCGTTCCTTCGTGAGCGCATCTCGAAAGTGCCGCATCGCCGCGAGGAAGACCGTGATCCGGGCCTTGTGGCTCCAGACATGCGTCGATTCCTCGGCCACTTCGGCCATCCAGACGCGGTCGTGGCGGCGGTCGAAGCCGTCGAAGGCGGCGCTCGACCGATCGAGCTGGTCGCCGAGCACGAGAATGAGGTTTCCCGACATCAGCACGATTCTCCACGATCAGCCGCATGCCCGCGAGGGATGCCGAATCGTCGGGAAGGAATGATCGACAGGGTCACCATGCATCTACGGAAACAGGCTCGCCACCGTTGAAGCTGCAGGCAGCCGCCCAGATTTCTTTAGAAATGCGGCTCATGACGAACCGTACACTTCCATCCCCCATCATGACGTTGCACCCCCCGGGATGGTCGGAATACATCTGGCAGACGTGGGCAGCCGGATCGTTGGGTGGATGGATGACGCCCGGTTCACTTGATGACGGGCCGCTGTGAGCCAGAAGCAGGGTAGCGGCGGCATCGGCGCCGGTTCCCGCCCGGGCCATGAACTCGGGGGTGGGATGCGACCAGGCACCGGGAATCGTTCCGGCCCAAGCCTTTTGGGACAGCCGGGAGAGGTGTTCGCCGATCGTGACTGTCTTCGATGTGCCGTCGGTGATTTGGCTCGTTCGCAGCCACGAGTTGCGATACAGCGGTCCGTTGGCGACGCCTTCCCATGAGGCAATCGTCTGCGACCATGGCTCATCGTGGCCGGCGTTGCCCACGTAGCTCGATCGACCGAGCGTCGCTCCGGAGGAGTGCGGAGCCCCTGATTGGTCGAGCACGGCGAACGGGTCCCATGGGCCTGAATCGGAAGGGCATCGGAAAACAGGGAGCGATGTGGCGACGATGCCACGGTTGGCCGGGTCTTGGATGCCGAGATCACTCCGATAGTCGATAGCGACTCGCCCTTCCTCGATGAAAGGAGCGATGAGCAGGCCCCAACCCGTTCCGGGGGGCCGATCGAGAGTGTCCGGATCAACAGGCGTTCGGCCCGCCTCGCTCACGTAGCCCGCCGGAAAGGTGCGATGGGTAGATTCGTGCGCCAGAAGTCCGATGCCGAGTTGACGTAGTTTGCTGGAACATGACGCACGGCGGGCCGACTCTCGAGTTGCTTGAACCGCCGGCAGCAGCAGCCCGATGAGGGCTCCAATGATCGCGATGACCACGAGCAGTTCGACGAGACTAAACCCCTCGGCACGAATGCGTTGACGAAGTCCGCCACGCGAGACCAGTTTTGACATGCGCCCCACCGTATCTTTTTGATGCATCAAAAAAGAAATTTTGACTCTTCAAAAATTCTAGGGCGACCCGTGGCGAAGTCAACCAACGGGTGCCAGAAAGTCTTTGAGCCTCGCCGTGACGGGCTTTTGTGACCCTGGTCCTCGGAGGGTGTCTGTTTTCCACGCCTGTTACAAACGCCCTGGGACTGCGGTTTTTTCGGTACGGGGAGGCTGGTCCCAGGTTGGGACGGCTTCCCGATCAACTTTTCTGGCTTGACCTTCAGGAGGGATGCCGTGATCGCGCACGCAGCGATTTTGAAGAGCCGACCGAGCAGCCGTCGCTCGGTCGTGACCAAGCGGTCTGTGTCGCGGCAAGCGAAGGCCGATCGGGCATCGTTCCTGCGGGAGCGGCGGGCGCGGCTCTTCGATCGGGAGATCGACTACATCCCGTGCCGACAGTTTCTGAAGGCCGATGCCGAGCGTCTCGCGAGCGTTCCCCCCGCCGATGCCGCGATGCCACTCGAACGCCGTCTGCCCGAGGCTGCGATCCCGTCGGGACTCACGCCCTACCTCGCCAGTCTCTACCAGACCCGCCTGCTTTCGAAGGACGAGGAGCAGTTCTACTTCCGGCGGATGAACTGGCTGAAATTCCGCGCCGCCACCGCACGGGGCCGTCTTGATCGGAAGCGTGCGACGATCCGCCAGATCGACGAGATCGAGGACTGGCTTGCCGAGGCCGAGACGTCCAAGTCGATTCTCATTACTTCGAATCTGCGGCTTGTCGTTTCAATCGCCAAAAAGTTCGTCGATCCGGGGACGTCGTTTGAGGAACTCGTGAGCGAAGGGAATCTTGCCCTGATGCGGGCCGTGGAAAAGTTCAGCTTCGCACTTGGCAACCGGTTCAGCACCTACGCCACCTATGCCATCCAGCGGCATTTTTTCCGGGTCTCCCACAAATCCCGCCAGTTTCGCAGCCGCTTCGTGTCAACCGACGAAACGCTCAAGGATCGCGCGGCCGAGCCCGACACCGCCGAATACTGCTCGTCCGAGCAGGTCGCGGAACTGAGCCAGCTGTTCACGAAATTCCTCGGCGATCTCGAGCCACGCGAGAAGCAGATCGTCGTCGCCCGCTTCGGGTTCGACGGCAAGCCGCCCCGAACCTTCCGCGAACTCGGAGACGAGATGGGCGTATGCAAGGAACGGATCCGTCAGATCCAGACCCGGGCCATGAACAAGCTCCGCGACATGGCTACCGAGGTCAGGCTCGAGCAACGGGTGGGTGACTGGCTGTAGGCTCTCCGCCCGACGCGTCTGCCGGCCAAGTGGGCTTTCCGTCGGCGGAAAACGCCTTGCGAAGTGCGGCCCATGCCCCCTATCTTCCCGGCCCCGCGGGTTGCGGGCCGTCCTCAGGAGACGTATCGATGTCGATCACGCTGCATGCGCTCGCCAGCCACCTCGGTGGCACAGCCGCCGGTGACGCCACGATGTCGATCACCGGTGCCGCCACCCTCGAACTGGCCGGCCCCACCGAGATCACGCTCGTCGATGCGGCCGACAAGCTCCACCTGTTGTCGAAAAGCAAGGCCGGTGCCGTGATCGTGCCGGTGGGGAGCGGGCCGCTCGACCGTCCCTCGATCGAGGTTGCCGACGTGCATGCGGCGTTCGCCGGCGTGATCACCCACTTCCGTCCACCGCGGCTCGCGTCACGATGCGGCGTGAGCCCGCAGGCCGTGATCGCACCATCGGCGCGGATCGCCGCGGACGTCGATATCCATCCGCTGGCGACGGTCGGCGCCGATGTCGAGATCGGCCGAGGCGCGACGATCCACTCGGGCGCCAGAGTCATGGACGGATGCCAGATCGGCGAGGGCACGGAGATCTTCCCCAACGCCGTGCTCTACCCGGGCACGGTCGTGGGAGCCCGGTGCATCATCCATGCCGCCGCGGTGCTCGGATCCCATGGCTTCGGCTACAAGGTGCACGGTGATGCCTACGTGCTCTCGGCCCAGCTCGGCTGGGTGGAACTGGCCGACGACGTCGAAATCGGGGCCGGCACCACGATCGACCGCGGCACCTACGGCCCAACCCTGATCGGTCGGGGCACGAAGATCGACAACCAGGTGCAGATCGCCCACAACTGCCGGATCGGATCGACGAACATGATCTGTTCGCAGGTCGGTGTGGCGGGAAGCACGAGCACCGGCAGCTGGGTGGTGATGGCGGGGCAGTGCGGCGTGCGGGACCATGTGCACATCGGCGATGGCGCCGTGCTCGGCGCCCGCTCCGCCGTGTCGAACGACATCGCCGCCGGCATCACCGTCTTGGGCGAGCCCGCCATCGAACTGCGTGAGCGGAAGCTGCAACTGGCCGCCATGAGCAAGCTGCCCGAAATGCGGAAGGATTTTAAGAAGTTCGCCGCCCGCCTCGACGTCCTCGAGCAGGCCGGTAGTCAGGCTCTCGATGGCCGCGGCCGTTCGGGAGCCGCGGAGGCGGCATGACGATGTCCGGCGACATGCATTCCCTCGACGGGGAGACGGTCGGCATCCTCGCCGGCTGGGGACGTTTTCCGGTGGCGGTGGCCGAGGCCGTCCGCCGTCGGGGCGGCAAGACCGCCATCCTCGCGATCCGCGATCATGCCGATGCGGTGCTCGAGCACCTGGCCGACCATCTCGGCGACGTGGGCGTGGCCGAGATCGGCACGGCCGTCGAGTTCTTCAGGCGGCACGGCTGCCGTCGGGCCACGATGGCCGGCAAGATCCACAAGACGAGGCTCTTCACCAAGCATGCGGTGCTGCGGCACCTTCCCGACTGGACCGGCCTGAAGACCTTCTGGCCGCACTTCGTGAGCCGCCGCCGCGACAACCGCGACGACTCGCTGCTCGGGGCGATCGCCGCCGCCTTCGACTCGGGCGGCGTGAGGATCGTGCCGGCGACCGACGTGGCGCCCGAACTGCTCGCCTCCGGCGGCGTGCTTGCCGGCCGGCCGCTCTCGGCGCGGAAGCTCGCCGACGTCGCCTTCGGCTGGCGGCTTGCCAAGGAACTCGGCCGGCTCGACATCGGTCAGAGCGTGGTCGTGAAGAATCGCGCGCCGATCGCCCTGGAGGCGATCGAGGGCACCGACGAATGCATCCGCCGTGCCGGACGGCTCTGCCCTGCGGGGGGCATGGTGGTAGTGAAGGTGGCCAAGCCGCAGCAGGATCTGCGTTTCGACATGCCGACGATCGGCGTCGGCACGCTGCAGTCGCTGCGGGCTGCCGGCGCAATCGTGCTGGCGATCGAGGCGGGGAGGACGATCCTCGTCGATGCCGACCGACTCGCCGACTTCGCCGTGCGGAGCGGAATCACCGTCGTCAGTTGCTACGACGACGCCGGCCAACCGGTCCTCGACACCGTCGCCGACGCGGCGTAGCGAGTCGCGGACTCCTCGCCCAAGTGTATACAGCGCTAGCCTACGTGTATCGCCGGCTCGGGGGCGGCAAAAGTCTTGTCGCGGGGCGAGGATACGCCCCACGCTCCTCGAGCGTTCGCCGACCCCCTCGCCTACCTTTCTCAGTTTGTCAGATCGTCGCTACAGCTATCCGGAATGCGATCTATACTCAGGGGCATCATGCCTCGGCATCGGATTGTTTTCGTGGTGGTGGCGCTGGCCGGGATGGTCGGGCCGACCCGTGCCCAGGCTCCGGCCGTGCGGCCGCCGCCGATCGATTTCGGGATCGACCGATCCGTCGAGGTGCCGCCGGCCCAGCCCATCTACATGGGGCGGGAGATCGCCCAGACGATGCATTACACGGGGGCGCCGTGGCTGGTTCGCGAGAGCCGGCAGCGTGAGGAGGACTGCCGTCTCCTCGTGGAGGCGCTGGCGATCCAGCCGGGTCAGACGCTTTGTGACATGGGCTGTGGCAATGGCTTCTACACATTGGAAATGGCACGGCTCGCGGGGCCGACCGGCACCGTCTACGCCGTCGATATCCAGCCGCCGATGCTCAAGATGCTCGCCGGCCGCTCGGCGGAGTTCGGCATCACGACGATCAAGCCGGTACTCGGCACGGCGGTCGATCCGCGGCTGCCGATCGGTGCGATCGACCTGATGCTCTGCGTCGATGTCTATCACGAGTTTTCGCATCCGTCGGAGATGCTCGCGAAGATCCGCGAGAGCCTGTCGGAGGACGGGCAACTCGTGCTTGCGGAGTTTCGTGCGGAAGATCCGGCCGTGCCGATCAAGCCGCTGCACAAGATGACGAAGGCACAGGTCCGGCTCGAACTGGAGGCCAACGGCTTCGAACTGGTCCGCGAGTTCGACCGTCTGCCGTGGCAGCATCTGATGTTCTTCAGATGCGATGAGAGGGCGACCGCCGACGACTGACGGCGCTACGGGCGAGGATCGTGGCGATCCTTTCCCGACTTCGAAACGTTTTTGAAGACCCCGCCCCAAGAAGCCCCGGGTGAAAACCCGGGGATGGTTTGACGTGGCGGCCCGTTTTGATCCCCCGGTTACCACCGGGGGCTTGTTTGGGGAGGAACCGGCCTTCAAAAACTACAAAAGTCGAGCTTTCTGTCCGTGGAAAAAGTCATTCATGACGTTTTTCCACGTGGCCGACCGGTGGAAACACCGAGGTTTTCCACGGTCGGCAGTCGTCGCATCCTGCTCCGGCAGACTCGTTCCACAGTCTGCTAAGGGATGACTCCGTCGATCATGGGCCGCTCCCCTGCAGTGGGGCGGATCCATCGGACGTTGGTCACGGATGCGAGCCACTCGAGCTGGTGAGCCACCGCCGCATCGCACGGGGTTGACAAGGCCCAGACGAGATTCAGCGTGCGCCTCGCGAAGGCTCGGCAATGACGGCGGGCGGCAAGCCGTGCGAGGATGCCGGCCAGCACGTTGCCGGCGTGGTGCTCCCCCAGCACGAGAAAGCCGCCACGGCCGAACCAGGCCGACTCGAAGACCAGTTCCGCCAGCCCGCGATCGGCTGCCAGTTCATCGGCCGAAAACGACGTGATCGGAAGGCTCATGCGCACCGGACCGAGCGAGAACCGGTCGAGCCGGTAGCGGCCATCGAGCAGGTCATCGTGGGTGAAGACGATGAATGATTCCCCTTTCCGAACGCTCGCCGCGAGAAAATCGGCCAGAGCATTCGGGGAAGGCAGGGCGACCACGTGCTCCTTGGGCATCGCGCCATCCAGCGGTGTACCGGCAAGCGGCAAAGGCCAGACGGCATCGAACGTGCTGTTGAACCGCCGTAGGTATTCGAGGCCGACGAGGCCGACAGCGA
>JBJTDB010000148.1:0-14400 GCA_046092145.1 Planctomycetia bacterium
CGTCACGCAGGTGCTGCTCATGGCGGGCGGCCCCAGCCGTGAGTACCAGTTCATGCGGAACGTCCTCGCCCGCGACAAGAGCTTCGTGGTCGATGTCATTTTGGGCACGGCCTCGAAGGGCGTCTCGCAGGACGCGCGGAAAATCCTCCCTGCGTTCCCCGAATCGTCCGAGGCGCTCGATGCCTACGACGTGATCGTCGCCTTCGACTACGACTGGCGGCTCCTCGATCCTGCGGCCCAGGCACGGCTCGAGCGGTGGGTGGCCCGTGAATCGGGAGGGCTCCTCCTCGTGGCCGGCGGGATTTTCATGGAGGCATGGGTCGGCGACCCGCAGACGGTCACGATCCGCGACATGATTCCGGTGGAGACGCGTCGATCGACGTCGCTGGTGATCGATGGCGCGGCCGGGAGCGCCGAGCCGATGCCGCTGTCGTTCACACGAGATGGCCAGGATGCCGAGTTTCTCTGGCTCGCCGCCAGCCGCATCGGGAGCCAGACCGTCTGGAGCGAGTTCCCGGGGGTCTTCTCCTGTTACGACGCGACCGTCGCCAAGCCCGGAGCCACGGTCTATGCGCGGTCCTCGCGGTCGGGCGGTGGCTCCGAACAGGTCTACATGGCCGGTCAGTTCTACGGTTCGGGCAGCGTGTTCTATCTCGGCAGTGGCGAACTCTGGCGGCTGCGATCGATCGAGGATGCGGTCTACGAGCGGCTCGTCACGCAGCTGGTCCGGCATGTCTCGCAGGGCCGTCTGCTCCGCGGATCGCGTCGGGCCCGGCTGCTCGTCGATCGCGACCGCTTCGCGGTCGGGGCCACGGTGGCGGTGCGTGTCGTGGCCCCGGAAGGGGATGCCGGCCTGTCATCGGCGTCGTGCACCGTGACGGGCCCCGACGGTGGCACGCTGCGGGTGCCGCTCGCGGCCGACCCGGATCGTCCGGGCTCGCTTCGTGGTGCATTCGTCGCGGCCCGCGAGGGAACCTGGCTGATCGACGTCGATCTCGATGGCGGGGGCGAACGGATCTCCAAGCGCATTCAGGCGAGGCTGCCCGACCGCGAGCTCGAGCGGCCCCGACTCGACCGAGGGTCGCTGGAGCAGGTCGCCATGGTGACCGGCGGTTCGGCGCGGTTCCTCGTCGATGGCGGATGGACGGCCTCGGATGCCGCCGCGATCGCCGCGAAGATCGTCGATCGCTCACGCCGTGAATATCAGACCGGCGCCCCCGACAGCCTCTTCAAGCGGCGGCTCAATGCCGTGCTGATGGCGGTCGGTGTCGGCCTGCTGTGCCTCGAATGGATCGTTCGTCGTCTCGTTCGTCTCGCCTGATGTCTCCGATCGCCCTCATGCCTTCCCGTGCCGAACCGCCGCCGTCCGCCCTCCCGGCCGAGACCGCCGTCGCGCCGCTGCGGGCGATGCTCGCGAGGCTTCGACGGCAGGCGAGGCGGTGGATCTGGATCGAGACGCTGGCCTTGATATGCCTCTGGGCCGCGGCTGTTTTCTGGGTGTCGCTCTGGATCGACTGGATGATCGAGCCGCCCTGGGAAATCCGTGCCGCGATCGCCGCCATCGCCGCCATCGGTCTGGGATGGCTCGTGATGGCGAAGCTCGCAAGCCGGCTGGCTGTGCCGCTCGACGACCCGCAGCTCGCCCTGCTCGTGGAACGCACTCATCCGCAGTTCGAGGACAGCTTCTCGACCGCGATCGAGCTTTCCCAGGCGTCACGAAGCGATACCAACGCGGCGCTTCTGGCCCGCACGGCCGCGGTCGCGATCGGACGACTGGGCGAGGTTCGGCCGGCGGCGGTCTTCCGTCAACGCAGGCTCGGGATGCTCGCCGCCGTGGGATGTCTTGCCGCCGCGGGTGTCGCAGGGTTCGTCGCGGGCCGGCCCGACGTTGCCCAGGTGTGGACGTCCCGCATGCTGCTCTTCGACGACACGCCCTGGCCGCGTCGCGTTCGGCTGGATGCCGAGGGATTCGTGAATGGCGTTCGGATCGTGGCCCGTGGCACCGATGTGGACGTGCTCGTGCTGGCGCGGGGCGATCACACGATTCCCGACATCGTCGACATGCGGTCCCGGGGCGTCGGCCCACGGGGCCGTGGATGGCGAACCGAGCGGATGGGAACCCGTGGCGGTCGGACGCCCGAGGGGCAGGTGTTCGGGCATGTCATCAAGGCGGTCGGAGAATCGCTCGACCTGGAGATCCGCGGGGGCGATGCACGGCTGCGGCCGCTGCGGCTGGCGGTGGTCGATGCGCCGGCGATGGAGTCGCTCGTGATCACGGCGACACTCCCGGAGTATCTCGGGAAGGGTACGAGGCGGGTGGCGACGTCCCGTGTCGTCGCGGTGCCCCGTGGCTCCGACGTCGAGATCGCATGCACCGCCACCAAGCCCTTGTCGCACGCGTCGTTGTCGGTCGTCGTCGATGGGGTCGAATCGAAGGTCGCCGAAATCGGGGCCGACGCCGCCGATCCGCCGCCGCGGTCGATCACGGCGCGGCTCGACGATGTCGAGAGCGATCGAACGGTCGTCGTCCACTTCACAGATCGTGACGGCCTGGTCAACCGAGACCCGATCAGCTTCGTGATCTCCACGGTGCCCGACGAGCCACCGCAGGTGGCGGTGCGCCTGCGTGGCATCTCGACCGCCGTCACGTCGAGGGCCCGTATTCCGATCGAGGGGACGATCGCCGATGATCACGGCCTGGCCGAAGCGGCCGTCAACATACTCGTGCAGTCGGCCGATGCACCGGCCCGCGAGGCGTCGCATCCGGTCGAGCGGGTGCGACCGGGCCTTGCCATGGTCGAACTGCCGGGCGAAGCGGCCGAAGTGGTGTTGCTCGAGCCTCTCGCGGCGGCCCTCGGCAGCCGGCTTTCGATCACGGTGACGGCGGCCGATGGCTGCGCGCTCGAAGGCGGACCCAATCGTGCGTCCGGCGACACATGGACGCTCGATGTCGTCACCCCCGAGGCGATGCAGGCCATGCTCGAGGCCCGGGAGGTGATCCTGCGGCGTCGATTCGAGAGCGTGGTCGCCGATGTGACCCAGGCCCGTGATGGGCTGGCCTCCTCGGCGACCGACGGTGACCTGCTGGCGACCGCCACGGCGAGGCTCGTCGAATCGGCCGGCAGGGCCGCCGGCGAAACGACCGAGATCGCGACCGCGTTTCGGGAGATCCGTCTGGAACTGGACAACAACGGGCTGCTCACACCGGAGGTCGATACGCGGCTGATCCGCCAGATCGCCGACCCGCTCACCGCGATCGCGACCGGCGATCTTCCCGCACTCGCGGCCGCGGGCCGGGCGGCGGGCGATCCGGCCGCCACCCGCGAGGCCCTCCTGCGCCGGGCCGATGCCGTGCTCGCACGGATGCGGTCCGTGCTCGATATGATGATGGAGTTGGAATCGTTCAACGAGGTGATCGAGCGGCTTCGCGGCGTGATCCGGACGCAGGAACAGATCCGCCAAGACACGCTCGAACAGCAGAAGAAGCGGGCCCGCGAGGCCCTGGAGGGGCTGTGACCACGAGGATGCCTGGAGCGACGTTTCCGGTCCGTCTGGCCGCGGCGATTCTCGGCGGCATCATGGCCGTGCCGTCGCTGCCGGCCATCGCCGCTCCCGATGCCTCGCCGACGCTCGCGGCGCGGGAGCAGGAATTGCTGAAGCAGTTCCGGGATCTCGAAAAATCATTCCTCCGGCTGGCCGACGTGCTGGCCGCCAGCGATCCTCGTCGCGCCGCCCTGCTTCGGGGCGTGTTCGAGCAGGCCCGCGAGGCGGATGTGGGCGAGCGGCTCGACGCGATCGTCGCGCTCCTGGAGAAGAACCAGTTTCTGAAGGCAGGCACCAGTCAGTCCGACGCCATCGATCAGATGAAGGAATTGCTTGCGCTCCTGGAGTCGGGAGATTCCGAGAAGAGCCTGACGAACACCAAGGAGGAGGTGCGGCAGTTCATCTCCAGGGTGGCCAAGCTGATCGCCAAGCAGCGTGGCCTCGAAGGCTCGACCGAGTTCGGCGGTGACGACAACCCTCTTGCCGCCCGGCAGGAGGCCCTCGCTGAGGAGACCCGCAAGCTGGCCGGCGACATCGGGGGCTTCGCCAAGCGACTGGAGCCCCGCGGCTCCGAGTCGGGAGCGGCGGGAAGCGAGGGAAAGGAATCCGACGCCGAATCGGGCGATGTTCCAGAGGGCGGACGTCCGCGGAACGGGGAAGGCTCCGACGGTGAAAAGGAGGGCGGTTCGAAGGAGGGCTCCTCCGGCAAATCGGCCGACGGTGGGAGGGGAGCCGAGGGAAATGGGCAGGGGGAAGGCTCGCAGGGAGAGGAAGGCGACGCCGGCACGCCGTCCGAGGGCGTGGGGGAAGAGGCGAAGGACGCCGGTGATGACGAGGCCTCTCGGGCCCGTCGCACCCGCGACCGGCTGCAGTCGGCCGAGAAGCGGATGCGGGACGCTGAGCGAAAACTCGACGAGGCCAATCGCCGCGACGCCCGTGCCGAACAGCAGAAGGCGATCGAGGAACTCGAGACGGCCAGGGCCGAACTCGAGGAGATTCTCCGCCAGATGCGGGAAGAGGAGGTCGAGCGGCTCCTCGTGCAACTGGAGGCACGCATCCGCGGGATGCTTCGCGCGGAAAAGGCGGTGCTGGCGGGAGCGGAAAAAGCCGACGAGTCCTCGGACCGGTCGAGTCGCGAGGCGCAGCTGGAGGTGGCCCGCCTGGGCCGCGAGCAGGCGGCCGTTGCTTCCGACGCCAGCAAGGCTTTGGCGGTGGTTCGTGACGACGGCTCCGCCGTGGCCATTCCGCAGGCGCTCGAACAGGTGCGCGACGACGCGATGCAGGCGGCGGGCCGACTGACCCGGGGCGATGTCGGCGGAACCACCCGCGGGATCATGCAGGACGTCGTGTCGAGCCTGGAGGAGATGCTCGCGGCTCTCGAAAAGGCCCAGCGTGACCAGCAGGACAAGAAGCAGAATTCGTCGGGCGGGCGGCCCGCCGAGCCCGGGGAGCAGCCCCTGGTCGACAAACTCGCCGAACTCAAGATGATCCGCTCACTGCAGATGCGGGTGAACACCCGCACCGGGCGGTTTGCCCAGCTGCTCGCCGACGGGGCGGAGCAGGCCGAGGAGCACGAACTGGTCGAGGCCCTCGAGCGGCTGTCCGAAGGGGAGCGGTCGATCCAGCAGGCGACCCGCGACATTGTCACCGGCCGCACCGAGTGACCGTGCGGGTTTCGGTGGTCGCCGTGCCGGAGCGGCGGCCACCGGATATGATGAGGGGGCGGATCATCCGCCTGTCGGACCCGGCACGAAACCCGTTGAGATGGGGCCATGACCATGGAGAGGCAATTCGCCGTGAGCGACCGGTGGGCCGGCGTGGTGGCTGCGGTGGCCCTGGCGGTCGTCATGCTGCCGGCAACCGCCGCCGACACCGTCCCCGCCCCTGCCGACGGTCGCTCCGACCTGTCGCGGCAGCCCTCCTGGTCGTTTCCGACGAAGGACGAGCTGCGCGGCCGAATGCTCGCGTGGATCGATGGCCAGAAGGGGGCCGATCCTGCCGCCGTGGCGACGGCCCGGGCGATCTGGGCGGCCGATGCGCCGCCACCCGCGGACGTGCTCGATGCGGCGATCGACACCTTCGCCGTGCTCGATCCGCGGTGCGAGTCGATCCGAGGCATGGCCCGGCATCCGCAGCAGGGATCGTTGGGCGATGGTGCGTGGCTGCTCTCCTCCGCGGCGTCGGAGGACGACGGGCCCGCCGCGATGCAGCGGGATGCCGTGCGGCTCTGGGTCGGCCGGCATTGTGTCCGCCACGACCGCTTCGACGAGGGGCTCGAGATGCTCGCCGGTCTCTCGGTGGAGAAGGCTCTCGACCCGGCGTCGCTCCTCTTCCACAGGGCGGCATGCCGCTTCTGGCTGCTCGATGCCGACGCCGCGATCGAGGAGATCGATCGGCTCTTGGAACGTGCCGACGGAATTCCAGTTCGCTACGAACGCACGGCCAGGCTGCTGAGGGCCGACATCGAGTCGCTCGAGGAGGATTCGCTCGACCACATCGCCCGTCGCATGAGGGATGTCACACGTCGGCTCGATCTCGGCCGCGCCGGTGCCAAGACCCGAAGCGTGCAGGATGGCGTGATTGCGTCGCTCGACAAACTGATTTCGAAGATCGAGGATCAGCGGAACAAAAGCCAGGGCTCGGGCGGAGGGGGCGGCGGCCCGGGTGGCAGTGGAAACGGTACGCCGATGGACGAAAGCCGGATCGCCGGCGGGAAGGGCCGCGGCGAGGTGCAAAACCGCGAGATCGGCGATGCCGATGGCTGGGGCAACCTGCCCCCGCATCAGCGCGAGGAAGCGCTCCAGCAGATCGGCCGTGAGTTTCCTGCGCACTACCGCGAGGCGATCGAGCAGTATTTCAAGCGGCTCGCCTCGGGCGGCGAGAATCGTTAGGCCGCCTCGGGAACCCGCCGCGATGCACCAGTCCCTGCGATGCGTGAGCCGTGTGTCGTCCGTGTGGGTCGCGGTCGTTGCGGGCCTGTTTGTGGCGGCCCAACCCCGGCCGGCCGGGGCCGTTGGTGATGCGATCGTCGTGGAGGTCGAGTCGGTCGATGGCGGCATCCAACGGGGTTCCCTGGAAGCCATCGATCAGGAATCGATCCGCCTCACCGGAGAGCAGGGAACGCGGTCTCTGCCGGTCGCCACGGTCCGCACGGTCACGCGAGTAGGCAATGCCCCGGCTTCCTCGCCGGAGGTGCTGGTGACCTGCGCGGATGGGGCCACGCTCTCCGGGACCGATCTCGCCCTCGATGGGGAGACGCTCTCCCTCACGCGACCTGAGGGGCCGATCAGGCTGCCGGTCGCGCGGGTGCGGACGATCGTCTTGAACCGTCCCACGGAGAAGGCTGCCGCCGACGGCGAGCCTGAATGGATCCGCGAATTGCCCGAAAAGCCCGAGGCCGACATCGTGGCCGTGGCCAAGGGTGATGAGATCCAGTTCGTGGACTGCGCCATCATCGGCATCTCGTCCGACAAGGTGACGGTGGTTCTCGATGGCGAGACGATTCCCGTGAAGCGCGACCGCGTCGTGGGTCTGCATTGGCTTCGCGAGCCGGCCGTGGCCGCAGGGATCGCCGTGCGGGTGGCGGGCGGGGAACTCTCTGCCGCCCGTGTCGCCTGGACGGCAGACGGCCTTCTGCTCGATGCCATGCAATGTCCCGCCGATGCCATCGTCGGCATCGACTATGCCTCGGCCCGCACCGTGCGGCTGGCGACGCTCGAGACCGAGCGGCTGGAGGTGGAGCCCTTCTTCGGCGGGCTGGCCGGCATCGAGGGCCTCGACGGCTATTTCCGGCCCCGTGCCGTCGGTGGCGGGATGCGCAAGGATCTCGTGGTGCATCCTCGGACGGTCGCCGTCTGGCGGGTGCCGGCGGGAAGCCGTTCCTTCACGACCTCGCTTGCGCCGTGGAGCGATGCCAGCGGCGGAGGGAGCGTGGTGTCGGTCGTCGTCGATGATCGCGAGGTGCGACGCATCTCCGTCGATCGCGCGGCGGCAGGAAGCGATGGCCGCATCGCCGTCGAGGCGATCCCTCTCGACAACGCACGCAGGCTCTCGATCATCGTCGACTACGGCTCGGCCGGGCCGGTGGGCGGCTCGGTTCTCTTCCACGATCCCGTCTTCACCAGGTGAGCCCGTGAACCGCTCGATCGTGTCGTTCCTGATCCTCGCGCTGCTGCCGACCGCCGTGGCGAGGCCTGCGGTGGCCGACGCCGTCGAGGCCTCGGTGCTCGCCGCCCAGCAGAGAAGGATCGACGTCATCGGCCGCGCCATGCAGACGGCCGTTTCGATCTTCGCAGGCGAAGCCGGCGGCGGTTCGGGCGTGCTGATCTCGGCCGACGGCTATGCGCTGACGAACTTTCACGTCGTCCAGCCCGCCGGCGTGGCGATGCGATGTGGCCTGGCCGATGGCAAGCTCTACGACGCGGTGCTCGTGGGGCTCGACCCGACCGGCGACGTCGCGCTGGTGAAACTTCTGGGACGGGAGGATTTTCCCCATGCGTCGTTGGCCGACAGCGATGCCGTGGAGGTCGGCGACTTTTGTTTCGCTGCGGGCAACCCGTTCCTGCTGGCCACGGACCTGCAGCCTTCGATCAGCGTCGGAATCGTGTCGGGCGTGCATCGGTCTCAGTTCCCCGCCGGAACGATTCTCGAATACGCCGATTGCCTGCAGGTCGATGCGGCCATCAATCCGGGCAACTCGGGGGGCGGCCTCTTCGACGCCGCCGGCAGGATCATCGGCGTCAACGGCCGCGCGTCGTTCGAGAAACGCGGCCGCGTGAACGTCGGGGTCGGCTATGCGATCTCGGCCAACCAGTTGCGAAACTTCCTCGGGTTCTTGCAGGGCGGGCGGCTCGTCGATCATGCCACGCTCGGCGCGACCGTCGCCACCAGCGCCGATGGCCGTGTCGTCGTGTCGGACATCCTCGAGAATTCCGACGCATTCAGAAGGGGCCTGCGGTACGACGACGAGATTGTCGCCCTGGCGGGGCGGCCCGTGCGGACGGTCAATGCCTTCAAGAACATACTCGGCACGCTTCCCGCCGGATGGCAGGTGCCGTTGGTGTATCGGCGGTCGGGGCGTCGCGTCGAGATGCTCGTGCGGCTGGCGGGCGTCCACTCGCCGGCACAACTCGCCAGACTCGTCGCTCCGGAGGAGCGTGAACCACCTCGCGATGGAGGGGCCGCGAAGCCGCGGGAAACACCTCCCCTCCCCGAGGCGATTCGCGGCCTCTACGAGGCCCGTCCGGGGTTCACCAACCATGTCTTCAACGTCCTCGAGCGCGACCGCGTGGGGAAGGCGATCGCATCGCAGGCGGCATCGCTTCGGGGTTCCGGGGAGTGGGTGCTGGCCGGCACGCTGGCGGATGGTGGCGACTTCCGGATCACGCTCTCCGACACCGAAGGGGTGATCGATCTTCCGACCGGCACCACGCGGGTCGATGCCGGCCGCGACCTCGACGCCACGCCGAATCCACCCGGTAGCGGCGGGATGCTGGCGGCGCTTCTGCTCTGGCGGCGCCTCATGCGGGAGGGACCGGCGGCGGTCGGCCGCACGGAGTACTGGGGCACGGTGCCCGTGCATGCCCATCGGGGGTCGCAGGTCGTGGTCGCCGATCCCACCGATCCCACCGATCATGGAGCGGATGGACAGGTTCCGCTGTTCGACGCGCTCACGATGTCGGTGGCCGCGGTCGAAGCCCGGTGCGTGGTCGATGCAGGCCGGATCGTCGCGATCGATCTGTGGGCCCAGCCCGATGCCGATCCGTGCGAGATCAGGTTTTCTGGCAGCCTTGAGGGGGATGCGCCGACCGGAATGCCGTCGCTGATGGAAGTGCGGCATGGCGGCGATCTCTTCGGGGTCTTCCGGATCGAGTCGGCCATGTTCGACGCGAAGAGGTCACCATGAGAGGCATGCGGCGGTCCACGACGCGACCACGGTGGGGAGCGATGGCCATGGCGGTCGCATTCGCCTGCGGCCTCGTGGGATCGATCTCGGCGGTCGCCCAGACGCCGCGGCACACGATCGCCGATGCGTCCCGACGCGTCGTGAAGATCTACGGGGCGGGCGGCCTCCGTGGGCTCGAATCGTATCAGACCGGCATCCTCGTCTCGCCCGAGGGGCATGTGCTCACCGTGATGAGCAGCGTGCTCGATGCCGACGAGATCGACTGCGTGCTCGACGATGGCACGCGGTATCGCGGCACGCTGCTCGGCGCCGATCCGCGAAGCCACCTCGCCGTGCTTGCGCTCGGCGCGACCGATCTTCCGTTCTTCGGGCTCACGGAGGCCGAGCCGGTGGCGGTCGGCACGCGCGTGCTGGCCCTCTCGAATCTCTTCGGAGTCGCGGTCGGGGATGAGCGTGTGAGCGTGCAGCATGGCGTGGTGGCGGCCCGCGGTCCGATCGAGGCCCGCCGCGGCGCCTACGAGGTGCCGGTGGTGGGCGATGTCTACGTGCTCGATTGCACCACGAACAACCCAGGCTCGCAGGGAGGGGCGCTGATCGACTGGCGGGGCCGACTGATCGGGATGCTCGGCAAGGAGCTTCGCGCGACCTCCTCGGGCATCTGGCTCAGTTATGCGATTCCGACGGCTGAATTGGCTCGCGGGTATCGCGACATCGTCGGCGGCACGGTGACCGCGCCGCCGCTTCGGGATGCCGTGGGTTTCGATCCGGTTCAGCTGGGCATCGTTCTGGTGCCCGACCTGCTCGACAAGACACCGCCGTTCATCGAGTCGGTGATCTCCGGGTCGCCGGCGGCGGAGGCGGGGCTCGAGCCCGACGACCTCGTGATTGCCGTCGGTGGGCGGAGCGTGCAGTCGCGGGTGGCGGTGCAGCAGGCCATCGGCGGTCTCACCGACGGCGATCCGGTGAGGCTGTGGGTGGTGCGGGATGGCCGCGTGGTCGAGGTCGATCTGGGGCCGCGGCCGCCGGCGCGGGATGCCGAGCCTTCATCCGAGGAGGGGCGCTGATGGGCCGCGTTGTCGCGAGCATGGTGGTGGCCGTGGCGATTGGCTCGATGCTTCCGGCGAGACATGCCGCGTCGGCCGCCGACGACGCCGTGGGGCTTGCGGAGCAGGAGGCCTTCCGCGCCGCCGTCGCCCGCGTGGCCGACTCCGTGGTGCGGATCGAGCCTGCAGTCGCCTCGGCTTCGGCCCTCGGCACGGCGGCCGAAGCGACCCCTGCCAGCGGGCCATCGACCGGGCTGGTCGTCGGCGCGGAGGGATGGATCCTCGGCACGACCTTTGCGGTTCCTGACGACGTCGATCAGGCGATCGTCGTTCTCGCCGATTCCGCCAAGGGCACGACGTCACGGCTGGCTGGCCGGGTCGCGGGTAGAGATCTCTCACGCGGGCTGGTGCTGCTCAAGGTGGAGCCCCCCGCGGCGCTTCCGGCCATCACGGCGGCCGTGCCTCGGGATGGCCTGGCCGTCGGCCAGTGGACGATCGCCGTCGGCCGAGGCTGGGATGCCGCGGTGCCCAACGTGGCGGTGGGCGTGCTCTCGGCCGTGAGTCGCTGCTGGGGCAGGGCGGTCCAGACCGATGCGGCCGTTTCGCCGGCCAACTACGGCGGGCCGCTCATCGACATCCGCGGTGGAGTGATCGGCATGCTCGCACCGCTGCCGGCCGACACGGCGGGGATGCCCTTGGGGACGGAACTCTACGACTCCGGAATCGGCTTCGCCGTGCCGATGGAGGACATCCTGCGGGTGCTTCCCAAGCTGCAGGCCGGCCAGAAACTCGTGCCTGGCGTGCTCGGCATCTCCTATCACTCGCGCGATCCCTTCACCGGCGCCGCGACCGTCGCCTCCAGTCGCCCTGGCTCACCGGCCGCCAAGTCGGGCATCCGTCCTGGCGACACGATCATCGCCGCCGATGGCAGGCCGATCAGTCGGATCGCGGAACTCCGGCATGTGCTCGTCCCGAAATATGCCGGCGATACGATCCGGCTTGCCATCGAACGGGCTCGGCCCGAGGGGCAGCCGCAGCGGATCGAGATGGATGCCCAGCTCACGGCCTCGCTGCCGCCCTGCCGGAGGGCGATCCTGGGCATCGTGCCGATGCGTGTGGCGGCCACGAACGACCGGGAAGACGAGGGGGCTTCCTCGTCGGTCGTTGTCGAGTGGGTCTTGCCCGGCAGCCCGGCGGCGAAGGCCGGCATGGCGAGGGGTACGGTCGTGGAGACGGTGATCCCACCGGGCGAAGCCGCGTCGCCGGTGCGCGTCGCGTCGGCATCGTCGCTGGCGGGAGTGCTCGGCGGAGTCGAGCCGGGTGAGGCGGTCACGCTCGTCGTGAAATCCGCCGACGGCACCGAGAAGCAGCATCGGCTCGAGACGGTCGCCCTGCCTGGCGAGGTGCCCGACGATTCGGCGGACCGGCCCGAGCCCTCCGACACGGCGACGGTCGTGAAGCTCGAGGCGCCTGAGGTGGCGACGCCCCCCTTGGCCGTGATCCCCTCCGGTGAGAAAACCGATCCGGTCGGCGTGCTCATCTACTTCGGGAGGCCGCATGGGCCGGTCGATGAAGCCGAGGTCGCCATGTGGAAGATGGCCGCCAACCGACACGGCGTGGCCGTGATCGTGCCCGGTTCGTCCGATCCGCAGCGATGGGGGCGCGAGGATTTCAGCATCGCGGCCCGCAGCGTCGATTCGCTCCGCAGCCGCCGGGCGATCGACCGGTCACGATTGGCCGTGGCCGGCAGTGGCGCCGGGGGAGCCTTTGCCTGGCTGGCTGCCGAGGCGCTCGGGCCGGCGATCCGAGGCGTGGTGATGCTCGATGCCACGCTGCCGCGGCAGGCGAAGGTCGAGCCGGCCGAGCCGGGACGGTTTCGCTGGGTTCTCTTCGCCGGCGATTCAAAGGATGGACGGCTGTCGCCGCGGGTGGAGGCGGATCGCGTGCGGCTGAACGAGGCCGGGTATGACGTGGGCATCCTGCCACGCGACTCCGACGAGATCGTGCCCGTCGAAATGATCTGCCGTTTCGTGGAAGCGCTCGGCGTGCTGTGACGAGCAGGAGCCGTGGCCTTCATGCCGGGTCATGACGCCGGCGTGGGGGACAATGCCGAGCGGCTGACGGCCGACCAGTACCGTGAGAAGCGGCCGAGATCGCGAACCCGGGACCGATCACAAAACGCTGGCTCCTCGATGCTCACCACGGCGATTTCGGTCGCGATCGCCTCGGCGTCGGCACGCGTCCTCGGGCACGAGGTCGCCGCGACGGCCACGTGACTGCATCCGCGGTCGCGCGCGATGGCGGGCAGGGTGGAGCGGGGGGAGCCGAGCACCACTTCGACGTCCCCGATCTCGGCAAGGCAGTCGGCGACGAAGGCAAGCCGCTTGAGGGATGGCCGTTCGTCGTACAGCCAGGATGGATCGAGACTGAAGACCCGCGGGGCATCCGGATATCGGGCCGCCGCGGGGCTCGTGGCCGCGAGCGAATCGAGCGTGAGCCAGACGAGCGGCCGGCCCGATGGGGCGAGCCCGCCCGGCCGCCACGGCGGGGCCGGGGGGATGCGGAGTGGCGGTCGGGGCGGCGGTGCTTCGGCATCGATGAAATAGCGCCGCGCAAGATCGTCATAGGAGCCTTCCACGTCGCACGAGCCATGCTGCGGACAGCTGCGGCAGTGCCCATGATCGGTGAATCGCTCGAGGTTCTCGCGGTTGAAAAGATAGGGCTTGGCGGAGAACGTTCCGGCGACCCACTGCCAGGAGAGATGGTTGCTCGCCAGATCGCCATCGACCAGGTGGGAGAGGAACCAATCGGCCCCGGCCTGCCAGCGGACGCCTCGGACATGCACGAGCCACGACGCGAGCCACATCCGCTCGTGGTTGTGTAGCCAGCCCGAGTCGTGGAGCTGTCGGACGAAGGCGTCGATGCAGACCATGCCGGTGCGGGCTTCGAGGACATCGCGAGGCATGGTGTCGAGCCGTTCGGCATGCCGTGGTCGGGCGGCGGGTGGCTCGATGTCGTCGCGGATCCGAGGCCCGATGGAAGCCTGCACCTGCCGCCAATAGTCGCGCCAGCCGAGTTCCGAGATCAGCTTGTCGGCATCACCGGGGCAGCTCGCGCGGGCCAGCGCCGCATCCCGGACCTCCGCGAGTGAGAGCACGCCATGCCGCAGCCATGGCGAGAGCCGTGTGACGGCCCCGCCGACATGGTTTCGCGTGCGGGCATAGGTGGCTGGATCGATGGTGGCGAGCCGCTCGAGAGCTGCGGAGCGACCGCCTCGAAAGGCGAGACCGTGCGCCGCGGAGAGTGTGTCGTGGGCGAGGCTCGTCGGCACGAGCGCACCGAGCCGGGCGATTCGCTCATCGCGGTCGAGCAACAGGAGGTGCGTGAGCGAATGCATCGCGAGCGATCTCGAGTGATGGGCGAGTGGTGCCAGGCTGCCGCCGACCGCATTGTGGCCTCCGGCCGCCTCATGGGGGAGTCTGCCGGTTTCGTGGGCATCCCGCTGCTCACAAAGGGCGCGGCGAATCGGCGGCGCGGCAGGCGCTGCCCTGAGAAGAGCCAGAAATCACGATGTTTTTCAAAGGACTCGCTTCGGCACGGAGTTTGCAAAAGGGAGTCGTATTGGAGTCGCATGCTCCCGTAGCGGGTGACGTGCGGACCGACGCAAACCTTTAAGGATGCCCCAACGGCTTGGGTGGGCACTCCGCCTAGCTCGCCCAGGCCGGGGCATCCCGTTTTATGCCCGCGGGGCCATCCATTGCCCCCGCGGGCGAATGCGTCTGCGACGGCGCGAAAGCGATGGTGGGGCCGGCGAAGGACTGCCCACGCCCCGTCGCCGGACGTTCGCTACGGGCATCGTGCCCTCCGCTCACTCGATGCTGGCAAGCGGAGCCATGGATGGCGGAGCGC
>JBJTDB010000149.1:0-2608 GCA_046092145.1 Planctomycetia bacterium
TCCTTCATCCTCCCGATCGCGTCGCCACCGAAGCCGCAGGTCGCCGAGCATGTCCGTCCACGCCCTCTCGGCGGCATCGAGTGACTCTACGAGCCTGCGGAACGGGTCGACGGCCAGCCGCATCACCGCCATTTCCGCGTACCCACGTTCGATCGCCACCCTGTACAAAAAGGTCTGCCATGCCTCGGGCAGGAGCACAACGAGCGACCGGGCCGCGCCGGGCTGCCCGCCGATCGCGGCGGCGAGATCGTGACGATCGTGGAGCGCCGAAGGCGAACGAAGAATCTGCAGGCTCCGAAGGATGGCATGGCTGACGACGTGCACCAGCGGCACCACCCGCCATCCCAGACCGATCTCGACGAAAATGAGGCTCACCTGCGTCATCGAGCCGTAGGCGAGCATGCTCTTGAGATCGGTCTGCACTCGGCCCACGGCATTGGCATGCATCGCGGTGGCGGTGCCGATGGCGACCAGCAGCCAGCCGACGATGGGCGCAGCGTCAAGCAACGGCTCGAAACGGAGCAGCACATAGGAGCCGGCGTGGATCGACAGCGCCCCGTAGAAGATGGCGCTCGAGGGCGTCGGACCCTCCATTGCCCGCGGCAGCCATCCGGAAAACGGCACCTGCGCCGTCTTGCCGAGCGCCGCGAAGACGATCAAAAGCGCGATGACCGTCGCCGTGGATTCGGGCACAAGGCATTGCGCCCCCGGCCAGCCGCCGTGAAACAGGCGGTCAAAGTCTCCCGAGCCGACCGCCGCGTGGATCACCACGCCGGCCGCCAAGATACCGGCGTCGCACACCCGGTAGGTGACGAAAGCCCGCACCGCCGCCCGCACGGCATTGGCCCGCTCGTGAAAGAAGCCGATGAGGAGCATCGACGAGATGCCGATCAGTTCCCATCCGGCGAAGAGCACGTCGATGCTCCCGGCGAGCACCATGAGATTCATGCCGACACCGAACAGGGCCAGAAGGATGAAAAACCGCGTGAATCCCGGCTCGCGGTGGAGGTATTTTCCGGCGAAGGCGTTGACGAGCAGGCACAAGCCGCTCGAGAAACAGACGTAGGGCACCGAAAGGCCGTCGGCTACGAGGTCGATCGTCGCCTCATGGTGCGCCATGCCGTACCACACGCCGAGGTGGACGATTTCGGGCGCGAACCACCGGCCCGCGAGGACCGCGAGCATGGCCAACGCCGCGAGGAACGCGGCTGCGAAGGCGGCCCCGACCAGCCGCGTCGTCGCCCGTTCGGAGAGTGACCGGCCGAGGATCGGCGGAACACCGAACGCGGTGAGTGCCGCCGACTGCGCAGCAACCTGGGCGACCACCAGGAACGCCACGACATCGTGGATGGCAGCATGGTCTACCATGAACGGAAACCCGAGCAGGTTCATTGGCGGCCTCCGGTAAGAGCGGCCATCGTCCGGGCCGGCGGTAGGTGACCGCGATGGCCGCCGAACCATTCGGCCGATCGTCCCACGACCGCGATCCGCGTCGACTCGGGCGTGTAGGGAACGAACGCGCCGTCGGTGAACACCGACAGACCGTCGCCTTTCGCATGCCAGCGCACCACCTGTACCCATCGGTTCCGAATCTACCTGTCGACGGCAGGAACCCGGGCCATCGCGGCGAGGACGCGATCCACCGGCGCCTCGACGACCAACAGCATCCGCACCGGCTCGTGAATTTCCACGGTCTGCCACGGCAGGCCCGTGCGGAGGTCGCTGGCATGGCCATCCATCACGCCGATCAGGCCGGTGATGTTGTGTGGGAGCTTCGTTCCACAGCCATAACCGATCGGATCGATCCGCGAGAGTGTGTAGGCGAGACTGATACCGGCGCTAACCGGCCCAACGGCCGCGAACGTCCGGGCAAGAACTTGGCCGTCGGGATCGGCGTCGGGATCGTACGACACAAGACACGACCGCCGGTCGAGAAACAACCCTCGTGATCGCCACCGTCGTCCGATGATGCAGACGGCGTTGGTGGCATGGCCGAGTTCGGGCCGCACCTGTGCCAGATCAGCCGCTCTCCCCTCCACCCGACGCAGGGCCTCACGCGGTGTCACGTCGAGCGGCACTGAATCGAATCGGCGGCAGCGTTCCTGGGCCTCGGCCTCGCGCGCCCGCCGGGCCGCCCTCTCAAACGCGACGAGTTCATCGCGATGATCGGCTGGCACGTGATCGCGGTCGTAAAGAACGATCGCTTCCGAGCAGGTGTCGTGCATGCCACCCACGAAGACCGTATCGTCGGGGATCGCCAGACCGCCCTCGCGCAGAATCTGCCGGACCCGCGGATCGTTTGCCATCCGGACGAACGCCCTGGCGTTGGCGCCGCCGCGGCCACCGCCACAGGCACCACAGTCGTAGGCGCTTTCGTGCGGGTTGTTGAGGCTCGTCGACCCGTGCCCGAGCACCACGACCAACCGCGCGAACCGCGAAGTGAGGCCGATGTCCTCGAGCATTCGTCGGACGATTTCCGCCATCTCGTGGACCGTGAAGCCGGGGAGCGTGCCATCAGGCAGGGTGGTATCGTCATGCCGCTCAACTTCGAGCCGCGTGGCGACATGGTGACGGCCGAGTTCCGTCGTCGTCCGGGCCATCCGACCCG
>JBJTDB010000150.1:0-20909 GCA_046092145.1 Planctomycetia bacterium
ATGCCACTCCTGTTCGGCACGGCGATTGCTCGCCGGCTGCGGCATATGTGATCGTTGCTGAGAAGCCCGTGGCGCGAGCCGAGGGAATACGCTCGCCATATATATCCAGCCACCCGCATTCCCTCGGCTCGCGCCACGGGCTTCTCAGCAACGATCACATATGCCGCAGCCGGCGAGCAATCGCCGTGCCGAACAGGAGTGGCATTGAACTCATTTCGGGCCCCTCGCTTTCGCGAAGGGCTGTGATCTTCCGCTCATGACCGGGTGTTTCGGTCACCGCGAGAACGGGTTTTGCACTCGTTTTTGCCCCGGCCTTCCCTGCGGCGAATAATACGCCCCCATCTCGGGTTTTTTCCCCGAGGCCATGAACGGTGCGGGGACCCGTTCATGAGACTTCTTTTTCAGGCTCTCCCCAGTCCCGCCTTTCCTCCGGAGGATTCCATGCACGCCCTTCTGGCCGCGTCGGATGCCGCACTGTCTATGGACTTTACGAAAAATCCCCCACTCCAGTCGATCACGCTCTACCTCTTCTTCGCCGGTACCGTGGCGATGGGAGCAGGGGCGCTCTACTTCTTCCTGCTGCGAAACAGCGTCGAGCCTGAATACCGTAGCACGATGGTCGTGGCCGGACTGATCTGCGCGATCGCCTGCTTCCACTACTCCAAGATGACCGGCGTCTACCAGGAGACCGGCGGTCAGTTCCCGACGGCGCTGCGATATGTGGACTGGCTCTTCACCACACCCTTGCTCCTGCTCAAGTTCCCGCTGCTACTGCGGATGGGCGAGCGTGGCGCAAAGTTTTTCTGGCAACTGGTGGCTCTCGACGTGACGATGATCGTCACCGCCTTCATCGCCGAGACCTCACCGATCAATTCAGAGCGGTGGTGGACGTTCTTTCTCGTCTCATGCGTGTTCGAAGCCTTGATCGTGGGCGTGCTGTTCGTCTCGCTCGGGCAGGCCATCACGCAGGCTCCGGCTCCGCTCGCCAAGGCGCTCGAAACGATGCGGCTGTTCGTGCTCGTCGGCTGGGCAATCTACCCGATCGGATTCCTAATGGCCCGCTCCGGAAACGGTGAACTCCGCGAGATCCTCTACAACATCGCCGACGTGATCAATAAGGTCGGGTTCGGGCTGGTCGCCTACCACGGCATTCAGGCGATGGGACATGGCCAGAGCCGCGACTGACCGATTCTTCCGCACGCTGCCGCTGTCGATGATGGCGGCGGCAGCGGCGGGGGCGGCCCTGTGGGGAGCCGGGTGGACGGAGCAGGCCGACGCCATGCCCTGGCTGGTGTCGCTCGGCTTCGTCGGCCTTCCCCACGGGGCAGCCGATCTCGCGATCGCTCGCCGAACACGGGCACGCGGGGCGACGCTGCGGCTGGCAGCGGTGTATGTGGCGTTCATGGTGGGTGTGCTGGCCCTCTTCCTGGCCATGCCGCTGTTGGTCATCGCGGTCTTCGCGGCCGTGAGCGTGTGGCACTTCGGCATGGCCCATGCCGACGGAGAGGAGCCGCCTGTCACCGGTGGCTTCACGACGCAGGCCGTCGCCGCCGTCGCGCGCGGGGGGCTCGTGCTCGGTGTGCCCATGGCCCGCTGGCCTGACGCGACGGCGACCGTGGCCGGGGACGTCGTACGGCTGGTGACCGGGCAGCCGGTGAGCGCGGAGCCCGGGCTCGTTCGCGTGTTCGGCATCGCGCTGACCGTGCTGGTCATCGCGGCCTTCCTCGCCGAGATCGTCGGGGCTCGTCGGAGGCCGGAGCCCCTGCGTCGCACGATGGCGACGGCTCTCGAACTCTCGGTGATCGCGGCCCTCGGCCTCACGACGGCACCGCTCTTCTCCGTGGGTGTTTACTTTCTCTGCTGGCACGGCTGGCGGCAGATGCGGCTGCTTATGCCGATCGTCGCGGGCGCAGCCCCCACCGACGCGGCGTCACTGGCCCGAGGGCTCGCGGCCGTCCACTTCGCCGGCTGGCCATTACTGCTCCCCACGTGGCTCGCGCTCGCCACGGCTTGGTGGATCCTCTCCTCCGACCACTCCGCACGCGATCTCGCCCTGCTGTCGCTGGCGTTCTACGTCGTCGTCACTCCCTCCCACGACCTGCTGATCGATCTGATGCGACACCGGATGAGCCGCCTCACCGAGGCAACCTCGCCTCGTGCTCGGCCCGAGCCGACCATGCATCCTCGATTGCATCGGCAGCACGAGCCAGGCCGTCGATGGGCTCGAGCCGTCGAGCTGCTTCGCGGCAGGATGCAGCGACGCTCGCGTCGGCAAGCAGGCTCGCGATGAGGGGCGCGAGCCGCCGGGCCGTGAACCGCCGCCGATCGATCGCACGGCCCACGCCGAGCCGTTCCACCCTCGCGGCGTTGTCGAACTGGTCGAACCCCATCGGCATGATCACCTGCGGAATCCCGGCCCGAAGCGGCTGCGATGTCGAGCCGATGCCGCCATGATGCACAAGCAGGGCGGCTCGCGGCAGAAGCCAGCGAAACGGAACGAACGGCACGTACCGCACGCCGGCGGGCAGATCGGCCGGAACCTGCTCCGGGAATCTCGTCAGCAACAGGCCTCGCATGCCCAGTGCCGCGCATGTGGCGGCCGCCTCGCGGAAAAACCCGTGGGCGAAGCAATGTGCCGAGCCCGGCGTGAACACAAGCGGCGGCGGGCCCGCCGCGAGAAAGGCCGTCACATCCTCGCCCGGCTCGGTGACCCCCTCCTCGCTGTAGAGCGGAAACCCGACCACCGTTGACCGAGGCGGCCAGTCTGGCTGGGGCGGCGCGAACCATTCGGGAAACATTCCCAGCACCCCCAGCGGCGAGTGCATCCATGATTTCGCCACGCGCCGCACCGGCGACAGTCCGAACCGTCCACGAAACGCGTTGAGCCATGAGCCGATGCTGCGGTCGATCACCAGATCGTCCACAAGCCGCCACTGAAGCCGCCGGAACCAGCGGGGACCGCGATGCACGAGGAGGCCGGGCACGCGCGGACCGGCGACCTCGCTTCGAAAGATCGCCGGCGAGAGATGCACGCTCACGAACGGGATCCCATGCGTCTCCTGGGCGACGCGGGCACCGAAGGCGAGGCTCGAGCCCACGACCAGCGTCTCCCCAGGCACGGCCTGCTCGACGACCGTTCGATGGACAGCCTCCAGGAGCGGGCGAACGGCGAGATCGATGATCCGGCCTGGTCCACGAAGGGGATGCCAGATGAGCGGATCGCGGATCGTTTCGCGGAAATCGGCCTCGGGAAGGGGATCGATGAAGCCGAGCCCGGCTCCCTCGACCAGCCCACGGTAGTAGCCAGCCGCGACGACGGTGACGGTATGGCCGCGCCGGCGCAGTTCGCGACCCAGGCCCACGAAGGGATGCACGTCGCCGGAGCTGCCAAGCGCACAGAGAATCACCCGGCGAAGCCGGCCAGTCGCAGTCATCGCGCTCTCCGAAACAGACTCCGAGAAAACCCCCGCATAGGAGAGCGAGACGGCGGCCATCAGGAGCCCGAAGCCACTCCCCTGCCCGGCGCGACCCCCGCCAGGAACGCGGAGCGAACCTGCCCCTTCCCCTTCACCGCGATCTCGCCGCGATCCTCGAGCACGAATCCATCCGCGAGCAATGCGGCCGTGTCGGCCGACACCTGGATTCGACCAGGCTCGCCGTGCGATTCCATCCGGCTGGCCATGTTCACCGTGTCGCCCCACAGGTCGTAGGCAAAGCGATCACGGCCGATCACTCCCGCCACGACCGGCCCCGAATGCATCCCCACGCGGAGCGTCGCCGAAAGCCCGCGGCGGGCGGCCAACGCCTCGAACTCGGAGAGCAGATCCAGCGACAGCGACGCCATCGCCACCGCATGATCGGCCCGCGGCTCCGGCAGCCCGCTCACGGCCATCCAGGCGTCGCCGATCGTCTTGATCTTCTCGACGCCATGCTTCACCGCGAGACGGTCGAAACAACCGAAGATTTCGTCGAGCAGATCGACGACCTCGCGCGGCCCGATCCGCCCGGTGAGTTCGGTGAAGCCGCACATGTCGGCGAAGAGCACCGTCACCTCCGAATGCATCTCGGCGATCGACTGCGGACCCGATTTGAGCCGCTCTGCGATCGCATCGGGAAGGATCGCGTGAAGCAGCCGGTCGGATCGCTCCCGTTCACGGGCGAGCTCGACATTGGCCCGTTCGAGCGCGGCGAAGGCGGCATTCCGCTCGAGCAGCCGGGCGTGGCCTTCCGAATGGAGCCGCACGCGGGCCGCGAGTTCGACCGGATCGGGCAGCTTCACGAGATAATCGCTGGCACCGCCCGCCAGCAGCTCGGCCTTGGTGGCCGGCTCCTCCACCGCCGACAGCACGATCACGGGCACGATCGCCGTCTCCGGCAGCGCCCTGAACCGCCGCACCATCTCCGCGCCGGTGACATCGGGCATCACCAGATCCTGCAGAATCACGGTCGGATGCAGGGCAGCCCCGGCCTCGATCGCCGCCTCGGCCGTCTGGCGAAAATGGACCTCCATGTCGGCCTGGTCGGCGAGCATCTGCCGCACCCGCGTGCCGACGAGCGCCTGGTCGTCGACGACGAGCACGCGATGCCTGACGGATGGCACGGCTTCGGCGGCAGCGAGCGGGGGCGTGGGAATGCTCATGAGCGGGTAGTATAAGGCAGGTTTGTCGTCGCCGGGCCGCGACTTCCCCCGACTTCCCCCGAGATCCCTCGAACGCCCCATGCGTGTGCAGCTTCTTCCCTCCTGCTGCGGCATTTCGGAGCCGGGGCCGCAGTTTCTCTCCAGCTATCTCGTCGGCGATGCGATCGCCATCGACGGCGGGTCGATCGGACTGCACGGCGATCTCGAACTCCAGCGGCGGGTGCGGCATGTGTTCCTGACGCACGCCCATCTCGACCATGTCGCCAGCCTGCCGCTCCTGGTGGAAAACACCTACGAGCCCGGCCCGGAGTGCGTGGAGGTGCTCGCGTCGGAGAGTGTCCTCGCCGACATCCGTCGCGACTTCTTCAACGATCGCGGCTGGCCCGATTTCTTCGCGATGTCGAGGCCGGAAGACAGGTTCGCCTCCGCCACGATCCTCCGGCCGCTCACCGCCGTCGATCGCGCCGGCTGCCGCGTCACGCCCGTGCCCGTCTCACACGGCGCCGATACCATGGCGATGGTGGTCGACGACGGCGATGCGTGCGTCGCGTTCGCATCCGACACGGGGCCGACCGACCTGCTCTGGAGCCATCTCGCCGATCGCCCCAGCCTGCGGGCCGTCTTCCTCGAATGCAGTTTTCCGACGTCGCTGGCCGGCCTCGCCGCCCGCTGCGGCCACCACTCGCCCGCGAGCTTCGCGGCGGAGGTTCGCCGCCTGCCTGCCGGCGTCCGCACGTTCGTCGTGCATCGCAAGGCATCGCATGCCGCGACGATCGCGCGGGAGATCACCGACCGCGACCTCCCGGGCGTGGAACTGGCCGTGCCGGGCCAGACCTACGAACTGTGAGCCTCGCCTGGCAGGCGTCGTGGCGACCATCTCACGCCGTGAGAAATCGAGTCACGGCATCGAGAAACGGCCCAGGCGCATCGGCATGCGGCCAATGGCCGGCCCCGGCGATCACCTCGATCACCGCCGCGGGAAAAAGCCTCTTGATCTCGGCATGGTGCTCCGGCCGCACATAGTCGGACCGTTCGCCCACCAGAAAGAGCGCCGGGGCCGAAACATGCCGCCCTTCCGGAATCATCGGAAACCCGAGGATCGCCTCCATATTCTGCTCGAGCGCATCCAGATGCACCGTCCACCTGAGGCCGCCCGGCCCGCCGACGAGGTTCAGCACCAGAAACGACCTGATCGCCCGATCGGGGATCGTTTGCTCGAGCGCCGCCTCCACTTCCGTCCGACGCTGGAACGACACCAGCGGCACCGCCTGCATCGCGGAAAGCGCACCGATCAGGCTGCCGCTCGACCGGGCCGGGGGAATATCGACGACCACGAGCCTCTCGACGAGGTCCGGCCTGTCGAGCGCAAGCAGCATCGCCGCCTTGCCTCCCATGCTGTGGCCGAGCACGGCGGCAGGCCCGCCGACCTGCCTCTCGATCAGCCTCGCCACGTCGGCGGCCATCGCCGGGTAGTCGTGCCTGTCGTCCCAGGGGCTCTCGCCATGGTTTCGCAGATCGACCGTGATCACGCGGTGCCGCTCGGCGAGCCTCCGGGCGATCGAGGCCCAGTTGCGCTTCGACCCGAACAGGCCGTGGAGGATCACCACTGCGGGGCCCGCGCCCGTCTCGCTGAACGAAAGATCGATCGGCACGATCGGACTCGCCTGAGGGCCCATCAGGGGATGCGCCGCCGCAGCACCACCATCGGATCGGCCTCGTCGCGCACGTCGGACGAGCTCATCGGCTTGGCGAGGATCATCCCCGCCACGAAGCCCGCCACATGGGCCGAGTAGGCGACGCCACCGCCTCCCCCCGACTTCGCGTCGAAAAAGCCACTGACGATCTGAAAGAGAAACCAGATGCCCACCGCGACGTAGCCGGGCACGTCGATCATCATCCGCAGCAGGATCACACTCACACGGCGGTGCGGATGGAGCACGAGATAGGCGCCGAGAATGCCCGAGATCGCGCCAGACGCCCCCAGGCACGGCGTCAGCGAGGCCTCGCCAGAACTATTGAGCGCGACGAACGCCAGCGAGGCGACGATGCCGGTGGCGAGATAGAAGAGCAGATACTTCACGTGCCCCATGTCGTCCTCGATGTTGTCGCCGAAGATCCAGAGGAACCACATGTTGCCGGCGAGATGCATGACGCTGCCGTGCATGAAGATTGCCGTCAGGAGCGTGAGCCACACCGGGATCGGCGTCGGCTTGAGACCGGGTACCGGCACATCGATCCTCTGCCCCTGGATATCGACCTCGCGAACCGACGGCTCCGTGACGATGTCGCGGCCGGAGATGATCTCGGCCGGCACCTGGACATAGGCCATCGTGAAGTCTTCGTTGGCTCCCATGCCCTGGAGCACCACGAAGACGAAAATATTGGCGATCAAAAGCCCGATCGTCACGACCGGGAGGAGACGACGGTCGGAGTTGTCGTCGCCGATGGGAAAAACCATTGGAAATCTCGTGGGGAAAAGGCCCGCCGCTCAGGGCCTGAAGCGATGGACCATAGTGTGGCGATAAACACCCCCGGGGTCGAGCCGCTGGGTGGGCCACTCGGGGTGATGGGCCGTGTCGGGGAATGTCTGTGTCTCCAGGCAGACGCCGGCCTGCTTGGCGTAGGTCGCGGCGGCCTTGCCCGTGAGTGAGCCGTCGAGATAGTTGCCGGTGTAGACCTGCACGCCCGGCTGGTCGGTCAGAATATCCATCGTGCGGCCGCTGACGGGATCGCGGAGCACCGCCGCCGGCCGGAGGGCACCATCCGGCTTCCAGCCGCGGATCACGAAGGTGTGGTCGATGCCGCCTGGGTTTTTTCCGTCGGGAGACGGCGGCAGGGCGGCGATCGCATCGCCGAGCCGACGGGCCGGCTGCTCGGGCCGCAGGTCGAAGGGCGTTTTCTCCACCACCGCCAGCTCGCCCGTGGGAATGCTGCCGTCATCGACGGGGATATAGCGGTCGGCGACGACGGCCAGTTCATGACCGTGAATCGTGCCCGAGTCATGGCCGGCAAGATTCCAATAGGAATGGTGGGCGAGGTTGACGAGCGTGGGGCCGTCTGCCTCGGCCGTCATCTCGACCCACAGTTCGCCATCACGCGTGAGCCGATAGGTGACCGTCGCCATCAGCCGGCCCGGATAGCCCTCGTCGCCGTCGGGTGATACCAGCGCGAGATCGAGGGCCGGCCCGGTCGCGTCCACACGGGGCGTCGCCTTCCAGAGAAGCTTGTCGAAGCCGACCGCACCGCCGTGGAGATGGTGCTCGCCGTTGTTGGTCGCAAGCCGGTACTCCTTCCCATCGAGCGTGAATCGCCCCCGCGCGATCCGGTTGGCCACTCTGCCGCAGATCGCGCCGAAGTAGGGGTGGCCGGCGAGATACCCGTCGAGCGACTCAAACCCGAGGACGACATCGACCGCCTTCTGACCGCCGTTCCCACGCACGGGCACATGGAAGCCGGTCAGGATCCCGCCGTAATCGGTGATCGTCGCCTTCCAGCCTCCGGGCACCTCGAGCGTGTAGAGATGCGCCTCACGGCCGTCGGGGAGCGTGCCGAAGGATCGGACGGCAGGGGGCTTCACGACAGGCTCGTTCTTCCCGGGCGATTCTCCACCGACTCCCGAGCCCTGCAGGATCGCCACTGCCAGGGCGATGAACATGACGAGGCGACACATCGGCTGACCCTCAACGGTTGGCCACCATTGTAGGGCCCGGCCCGAGCGCGTCACTCCGGCTCGATCCGTCGGCTCAGGCCGCCCGCTTCTGCGGGCCCGAATCGGCCGGTTTCGCGCGACCGGGCGTGCCACCGGCCTCCGCCTCCTCACGGCGGGCGTCGATCCATCCGTCGATGCTCCACGGGCCTCCGCCGAACGCGATGAGCCCGAAGAGACCGCCGCAGATGGCGAGGTTCTTCATGAAGTGGATCACCTGGGCCTCCCGCTCCACCGGATTGGGAAACTTCCAGAAGTCGTGAAAGTAGAAGGTGGCGGCGACGAGGAAGATCGCGAGGAAGGCCGCGCCCATCCGCGTCCACGCACCCGTGGCAAGCGACAGGCTGCCGATCAAGATCAGCCCGATAGCGCCGAAGAGCATCAGCCGGGGGTTTGGCACACCCTGCGACTGCATCATCATCACCGTCTCGCTGAATCGCGGCACCTTGCTGCCAAGCGTGCTGACAAGGAAGATCGCCACGATCATCAGCCGCGCCAACAGCGCCATCAGCCCTTGCGCCGCGTGTGCCATCTGTTCCATCCTGCCATCCCTCCTCGAAACGGCCGGTCCGGGGACCGAACCGGGAAGCGGCGGAATGGTCGCGAACCCGCGGCCCCCGGGCAAGGCCAAAAGCAGCCCTTTTTTCCGGGTTTACGCGGGCCACGCCGGCTGATCGCGGGTGATGCAGTGCAGGGCGCCCCGCCCCCGCACGAGGTCGCGGCAATCGATCGGCTCGATCCGACGGCCCGGAAAACATTCCGACAGCGTCCGAAGGGCCGCGTCGTCCGTCGCCGCACCGAACACCGGCACGAGCACCAGGCCCGTCGTCACGAGGAAGTTGAGATGGCTCGCCGGCAACTGGACGTCGTGGAACATGAACCGCGGCGGGATGTCGATCGGAATCACCTCGAGCGGCCGACCGCGGGCATCGATCGAACGCCGCAGAATGGCGAGGTTCGCCTCCAGCGACGCATGATTGGGATCGGCGGGATCCGACTGCCGAGCGACGACCACGCGGCCCGGCGCCACAAACCGCGCGAGCTGGTCGACATGGCCGTCGGTGTCGTCTCCCTGCAGATCGCCACCGAGCCAGATCACCCGCTCGACGGCAAGCTGGTCGCGGAGGATCCGTTGCATGCCATCCCGCGAGAGACCTGGGTTTCGACGTTCATCGACCACGCATCGCTCGTTGGCCAGGAGCGTGCCCTCGCCATCGGTGTCGATCGCGCCCCCTTCGAGCACCACACCCGGCTCGAAGACGGGCAGGCCGAGCCGGTCGGCGATCGCGTGCGCGACCCGCGCATCGTCGTCCCACGGGGGATACTTGCCGCCCCAGGCATTCCATCCCCAGGCGACGGCCGCGGCGGGCAGCGGACTGTCGCCTCGGGCGACGAGGAACACCGGCCCGGTGTCGCGAAGCCAGGAGTCGTTGGTGGGGATGTCGATGCATTCGACGCCCTCGACCTCGCCCACATGCCCGCGAGCCTCCTCGAGCGCGGCGCCCGTCGCGACGATCTTCACCGGCTCGTAAGCGGCCAGGATCCTCGTGACGCGGGCGAAGACCTCCGGGATCGGCCCGAAGTCGCCGATCCAGGTCGCCCGCCGATGCGGCCATGCGAGCCATGTGGCGGCGTGCGGCTCCCACTCGGCCGGCAGCCGGTAGCCGAGCTCGGCGGGCGTCGGCGCGATGGCCATGTCAGCCTCCCCATCGCTTGAGGAGGTCTCCATAGGCATCGATGCGGCGATCGCGGAAGAAGGGCCAGCGAGTCCGCGACCATTCGATCCGTTCAAGATCGCACTCGAAGACGAGCGTCTCCGGCGTGTCGTGCCCCGCCTTCACGATCACCTGACCGCTTGGCGCGTAGACCACGCTCGCTCCCCAGACCCGCAGAGGCCCCTCGCGACCGGTGCGATTGACCGCGACGACGAACACGCCATTGGCAATGGCATGGCTCCTGAGCATCGTGTCCCAGGATTCATACTGCTCGCGGTGGAGGCTCTCCTCGCCGTCGAGCCAGCCGATCGCGGTGGGATAGAAGAGCACCTCGGCGCCGGCCATCGCCGTGAGCCGGGCCGCCTCGGGATACCACTGGTCCCAGCAGACGAGCGGGCCCACGGCGAGCCGGCTCGTCGGCACGCTCATGAAGCCCGTATCGCCCGGCGCAAAATAAAACTTCTCGTAGTAGTGCGGGTCGTCGGGGATGTGCATCTTGCGGTAGACGCCCGCCGTCGAGCCGTCGGCGTCGAACACGATCGCCGTGTTGTGAAAGAGGCCGGGAGTCCGCCGTTCGAACACGCTCCCTACGAGCACCACCCCATGCCGCTTCGCCGCGGCCGCGAGCCGGTCGGTCAGGGGGCCGGGCACGATCTCGGCCTCGGAGAATTTTTCGTGGTCCTCGGCCTGGCAGGGATATTCGCCGGCGAAGAGTTCCTGGAGGCAGACGACCTCCGCGCCGCCATCCGCCGCCTCGCCGATGCCCGCGAGTGCCTGCGCGATGTTGGCCTCACGATCGCCACTGCAGGCCGACTGCACGAGGCCGATCCGCACGACCGAACGTCTGGCGGAGTTGGGTGCTTTCTTCATGCACCCTATGGTACGTTGCCCGCTCCAGGCTTGCCCACGCTCCCGAGCCGACGTGGGCCCCGTGCCCTCGAAGCCCGAGGCGGGGGCCGAGTGGATGCGGATCGCTTCACACGAAATGAAACCGATTCCCGGGAACTGCGGCCCACGGAACACGAAATCGACTCCGCCGTGAAGCCGACGAATTCACCGAGCGGCATGACCTCCACCCCCGCCGCCAGTTCATAACGCCGTGTTCCGGGATAGATGATGTACAGCTGGTCGAGCTTGAGATCGGCCCTGGCGATCCGCATGGAAGGCGTCAGCGTCGGGCTGTCAGTCCGCTTGCATTCGACGCCAATCCGGCGGCCATTCTTGAAGAGCAGCAGATCAAGTTCGGCCCCCTGGTGAGTAGCCCAGAAATACGCTTCGTCGGGCTGCAAGGCCTTCAGAACTTCCTCGATCGCATACCCCTCCCAAGATGCTCCGATCGCGGGGTGCATTTCCAGACCGCGTTTCGACGCGATTCCAAGCAACGCATGGAGGAGCCCGCTGTCGCGGACGTAGACCTTCGGTGATTTCACCTGCCGCTTGCCGAGATTCTCGAACCATGGCGGCAACTGTCGGATCATGAACGTGCCGGTCAGCAGATCGAGATACCGGCGGGCCGTCGCCTCGACACAGCCGAGCGACCGGGCGAACGCGGCGGCGTTCCAGATCTGGCCATGGTAATGGGCGAGCATCTGCCACATCCTGCGCAGGGTCGCCGCTGGTACCTGAACACCCAACTGCGGAATGTCGCGTTCGAGAAAGGTTTGCACGAACTGCCGACGCCAGGCAATCGAGTCGGCCTCGCTCCGGGCGATGAACGAACGCGGAAAGCCCCCCCGCAGCCAGTGTCGGTCCTGCCGCAAGACGCCGATGTCCTCCAGACGAAACCCCTCCAGCGGCACCGTCTCCAGCCGGCCGGCGAGCGTCTCAGATGACTGCCGCAAGAGTTCCGGCGACGCGCTTCCCAGGATCAAGAAGCGGGCGGGCAAGGGGCTTCGGTCCGCGAGCACCCGCAGAAGGGGAAAGAGATCGGGCCGCCGTTGCACCTCGTCGATCACAACCAGCCCGCGCAACGGTCGCAAGGCTGTCTCCGGCTCTGACAGTCGGGCCAGACCAGCCGGGTCTTCGAGGTCGAAGTAATTCTGCGAATCGACGCGAACGAACTCCCGCGCGAGCGTTGTCTTGCCGCATTGGCGGGCTCCCAGGAGGGCGACGACGCGACTGCGCTTCACCGCCCTGGCCACCACGCTGCGATCCCGCGCTCGATCGATCATGGCAAAATCGTACCATGAAAATCGGTTACTCACCACCCGTTTTTCATGGTGTGGCGGGGGTGATGAGGGTCGAAGTGGCGAGGGAGCGTCGCCCCGGGTCTCACCCCGTGACCGCCTCCTCGAGCTTCGCCGCCGGCACGGGGAACTGCTCGGCGAGCTCCGCCACCTCGCGGCGGGTCGTCTCGACGACGGCTGCGTCGCCGGGGCTCTTGAGGGCCCGCAGGATCCAGGCGGCGATCCGCTTCATCTCGTCCGCCCCCATGCCGCGGGTCGTGAGCGCCGGCGTGCCCAGGCGGATGCCGGAGGGATCCATCGGCTTCCGCTCGTCGTAGGGGATCATGTTCTTGTTGCAGGTGATGCCGCAGCGGTCGAGCGTCTCCTCGGCGAGCTTGCCGCCGATGCCCAGCGGCGTGACATCCACGAGCATCAGGTGGTTGTCGGTTCCGCCGCTCACGAGCTTCACGCCGCCGGTGGCGAGCGACTCGGCGAGCGCCTTCGCATTCGCGATCACCTGCTTCCCGTAGGCCTTGAACTCGGGGCGAAGCGCCTCGGCGAACGCCACGGCCTTGCCGGCGATGACGTGCATGAGCGGGCCGCCCTGCTGCCCGGGAAACACGGAACGATCGAGCATCTTGGCATCGGCCGCCCGGCACATGGCGATGCCGCCGCGCGGGCCGCGGAGCGACTTGTGCGTCGTGCTCGTGACGAAGTCGGCCACGGGCACGGGGTTGTCGTGGAGGCCGGCGGCCACGAGGCCGGCGTAATGGGCCATGTCGACCATCAGCTTCGCGCCGACCTCGCGGGCGATCTCCGCGAAGCGGCCGTGGGGAATCTCACGCGGGTAGGCGCTCGCGCCCGCCACGATCAGCTTCGGCTTGTGCTCGCGGGCGAGCCGGGCGATCTGGTCGAAGTCGAGACGGTGATCCTCACGGCGGACGCCGTAGTGCACGAACCTGTAGAGCACGCCCGAGGCGTTGAGCTTCATGCCGTGTGTGAGATGGCCGCCGTGCGCGAGGTCGAAGGCGAGCACGGTATCGCCCGGAGCGATCGCCGTCATGTAGACGGCGGCATTAGCCTGGCTGCCGGAGTGCGGCTGCACGTTGACATGCTCCGCACCGAAGAGCGCCTTGAGCCGATCGCGAGCAAGATCCTCGACCTTGTCCACGAACTCGCAGCCGCCGTAATAGCGGTGGCCGGGATAGCCCTCGGCGTATTTGTTGGTGAGCACGCTCCCGACGGCCTGCATCACGGCGGCGCTCGTGAAGTTCTCGCTGGCGATCATCTCCAGACCCTCGGCCTGGCGGGTCTGCTCGGAGGCGATGGCGGCCCACACCTCGGGATCGTCCTGCTCCACGAAATTTGGCACGGACTGCTGGCTGGAATGCACGTCGCTCCTCCATGGGGTGAACGGTGTCGAGAGGGACCGATCGGAGAATTGTCGGCCAGGCTCGCCACATCGTCAACGAAGTCCGCTCTCCCGCGGGCGGAATTGCACGCCATGAGCACGGTCGCGATGCTTCACAGGGCGGGCGAGTTCCGATCGATCGCGAAAGGCCTTTCTCATGGACGTGGCAGTCTGGTCGCATGTGTATGACCCGCTGGGGTCGCAGCCGCTTTCGACCCTCGTGGCTCTGATGCCGCTGGCGGTGCTCCTCGGGCTGCTCGCGTTCGCCGGGTGGTCAGGCATGAAGGCGGCGGCAGCGGGGCTGGCCACGGCCGTGGCGATCGCCATCGGCGTGGTCGGCATGCCGGCCGATGCCGCCCTCGCGGCCTCCCTGCACGGCGCGGCCTTCGGTCTTTTTCCGATCGGATGGATCATCGTCGCGGCGATGTTTCTCTATGCGCTTTCGGTCGAGGCCGGCGCGCTCGACGTGATGAAGCGATCGGTCACACGCCTTTCCGCCGATCATCGCGTGCAGGCCCTCCTCATCGCTTTTTCGTTCGGTGCCTTCCTCGAAGGGGCCGCCGGCTTCGGCGCACCGGTGGCGATCTCGGCGGCCCTCCTCGCCGGCGCCGGCTTCCCGGCCCTCGAGGCAGCCTGCGTCGCCCTGATCGCCAACACCGCCCCCGTCGCCTTCGGCGCCCTCGGCGCGCCGATCCTCACGCTCGCCAAGGTGACGGGCCTCGACGAACAGGCGATCTCGTCGCTGGCCGGCAGGCAGCTCCCGTTCTTCTCGCTCATCATCCCGGCCTGGATGGTCGTGGCGATGGCAGGATGGCGGGGGCTCGCCGGCGTCTGGCCGGCAGTTCTCGTCTGCGGAGTGTCGTTTGCCACGGTGCAGTTCGCGATGGCGAACTTCGTCGGGCCGGCGCTGGTGGACGTGGTCGGTGGAGTCGCCAGCCTCGTCGTGATGGCCCTCTTTCTTCGTCGCTGGAAACCACGCGACATCTGGCGGCACGCCGAGCCTCACGCGAGGCCGGATCACGCCGGGCATCCGGGGGATGCCGTGCACGAGTTGGTCGATTCGCCCGGTCGGATCGCATGGGCATGGATGCCGTGGGCCTTTCTTTCGATCGCCGTCTTTCTCTGGGGGCTTCCCCCTGTGAAGGCCTCGCTCGACTCGCTCGCCACGCCACCGGAGATCCGCATCCCTCGACTCGATGGCCGGGTTGCGAAGGTGCCTCCGGCGAGCCGCGAGCCGCAGGAGATCGAGCGGGCCGTCTACCGGATCAACTGGCTTTCTGCGGCCGGCACAGGCATCCTCGCCGCGGCGATCGTATCGATCCCGTGGCTCGGCGTTTCCTGGCGTCGCGCCGGGCGGATCGGGTGGGACACGCTGGCGCGGCTTCGCGAATCGCTCGCCACGATCGCGATCATGCTCGCGCTGGCCTTTGTGACACGCTATTCAGGCACCGACGTGACGCTCGGCCTGGCGCTCACACAGACGGGCCCGGCCTACGCCTTCTTCGCGCCGCTCTTGGGATGGCTGGGCGTGGCCCTGACCGGCAGCGACACCTCGAGCAACGCGATGTTCGGGAGCCTCCAGCGGGTGACGGCCGAGCAGCTCGCGCTCGATCCCCTTCTCACGTGCACCGCCAACAGCACCGGCGGCGTCATGGGCAAGATGATCGACGCCCAGAGCATCGTCGTGTCGGCGACGGCGACGGGCGTGCATCGCCAGGAGGGCGCGATCCTACGGAGGGTATTCCCTCACTCCGTCGCGCTCGCACTCCTGATGGGCCTGCTCGTCTGGCTCCAATCCGGCCCGCTCGACTGGATGGTGCCGTAGCACACCGTGGCGAGGCCGACCGAGACGTGATTCAGCCGGCGTCTTCGACGACGTCGTGCCCGGTCGCGGTGCGGCGGCTGAAGAGGATGGAGAGCGTCCGCAGGTAGGTGTGCAGTCCGGCGTCCTGAATCGGCAGGATATGGGCCGGCTGGCCCGACTCGTTGTGATGCGAATGCCACAGGCCCGGCGGGGTGATGAAGACGGAGTGCGGCTTCCAGTCGAACCGCTCGCCATCCTTGATCGAGCCGTCGGCCGCGAGGCTCCTGCCGACCATCGTGTAGCAGCCGGGCTTCGCATCGACGACGAGATCGACCGCCACCGACTGATGCCGGTGCGGCCGCTGCAGGGCGCCCACCGGCAGGATGCCGAACATCGCCCAGAGCACGTGCGTGATCGTCATCGACTGCGGAAAGAGATGGTTGCCCAGCAGCACGCTCAGGCGATTGGCCCGCGCACTTTCCGGATCGCGGATGACCGCGTCGAGCGCCTCGCGGATCGCCTCGCGACGGTAGAGCGTGGGACCGAATCGCCGATCCACCGCCTCGGCGCCCAGGTGCCGCAGGAGCGGCCCGTCGTGCACCCAGTAGAGGGCCGCATCCTCGCCGGCGACATGCGTGGCGGCGCTCCTGGCCGGCAGCGTGAAGAGGTCGCCCGCCTGCCATGGAATCTCGGTGCCGGTCGGCATGTCGATCGCGCCGTCGATGGAAAGCCGCGTCGTCCCGGCGCCCCGCATCACGAAAAAGAGGTGGCTCGAGGCATTGGCATCGGTGACGATCGCATCGCCCGAGTGAACGCGGACAAAGTTCGCGCACAGCCCCGGCGTGGTGGCCGGCCCAGGACACCCGAGGATGGCGCTCGTGTCGAGCGGGATGATTCGTGTCGGACCCTGCTCGTGGAGGTCGGCCCCGAACCGTGTGCCGGGCACGGGCCGCATGCCGCCATCGACCAGTGGATTCGAGGCCTGGCGGTAGTCATGAAACCGGGCGGCGACCGTCAGCCGCTCAACCGGATCATCGTGGGATCGCATGGGCTGAAGCATGGCAGAACTCCTGGAGTCTGGCGACGGGGAGAGAAGTATACGGCCCGAGGCCAGCGGCCGGGGAACGGGGCCGCTCTTCACTCGATCAGGAGCGGCTCGGGCATGAACGTGATCACCGGGATCAGCAGGGCCAGAAGGCCGAGCATCGTCCGCACCAGACCCAGCGGCCGACCGTCCTCCCGGATCGGCGGGTGGTCGGTGCCCATCAGCATCACGATCACGACCATCGCGATCCAATTGAAGAGGCCGAGCACGGCGATCGCCACGACCGCGCCGGCAAGCACGCCGCGGGCCAGCCACCTCGACCGACGGCCGAAGATCGCGTAGCTCACATGCCCGCCATCGAGCTGGCTCACGGGGATCATGTTGAGGCCGGTGACGAGGAGGCCCACCCATCCCGCCATGAACAGCGCATTGGGCTCGATCACGACGGCGCCGTCGGTCCGCACGGCCGACAGGATCCAGCGGGCCAGAGGCGACAGGGCAAATGGGCTCGCCTCGCACGGGCTGCCAAGCGCCATGCCCACCGCCATCACCGGCAGGGCGACGGCGAGCCCGGCGATCGGCCCGGCCAGCGCGATGTCGAAGAGCTGCCGCCTGGTGGCCCGCGATCCCTCCATCCCGATCACGGCGCCAAGCGTGCCCGTGAGGAGCACCGGCACCGGCAGGAAGAAGGGAAGCGTGGCCGGAATACGATGCCACCATGCCGCGACAAAATGCCCCGCCTCGTGGGCGGTGAGCACGGCCATCACCGACGCCATGTAGGCGAGGCCGCGGGGCCATTGGTCGGGCAGCCGGGCGAGCGTGTCGTCGTCGAATCCAAGCAGCATCGGCTGCCAACCGACGACGCCGGCGGCGAACGTCGTCAGGCCGGTGAGCAGATAGAGCAGAACCTGCAGTCCCAGCCGCCGTGCCGCCGCACGCCCGCGGAATGGTGGCTCGTTGATCGAAAACGGGGCGGGCTGCATGCGGCCCCGAGGATACTGGTTTTGCGTGCGCACTGGTAAACTGTCCGTCGGTTTCGATCGAGCACGGTGTCTCCGGACCGATTTTCAAGGAGGGCTTCTTTCATGCGTCAGCTCGCGTCACGATCCACGACCGGTCCGGTCGTCTTCTTCCGCACGGCCCGTGCGGCCGTCTGCGGATGGTGCATGGGAATGGCGTTCGCATGCGGCTCGCCTGCTGCTCGGGCCGCCGATCCCGACGTGCTCGGCATCGTCGCCATCGACAGTTACGGCGATCTCAAGAAACAGCTCACATGGGTCGGTGGGCAGGTGGGGCAGCCGGGCCTGGCCGCCATCGCCGAATCGCTGCTGATGGTCGCGACCCAGGGCCGCGGCCTCGCGGGCCTCGACGTCTCCCGTCCGCTGGGCGTGATCGTCACCGCCAACGGCCCGATGCCGTTGGTTCACGGCTACGTGCCGGTAAAGAACCTCGACAAGCTTCTCGAGTCACTCGAAGCCGCGATCGGCCCGACGGAATCCGACGGCGACGTGCGACGCCTCGTGCTCCCAAGCGGCATCACGATCGATTTCGTGGAGCGTGAAACTCCCAGCGGCGCCTGGGCCGTGGCCGGCATCCCCGGAACGGGCACCGGTGTTGACGATCCGCTGCCGCTGCTTGAGAAGGTGGTCTCGCCATTCTCGATCGGCGCGGAGCTTTTCCCGAGCCTGATGCCGGAGCCACTCCGCAAGCAGCTGGAGATGCTGCTCGACCGGGCCGCCGGCGCCGCCGAGGCGCAGGGCCAGCGAATCGATCCCGACGCGGTTCGGGCATTCGTCGCGACCCTCCGCGACACCGAATCGCTCGCCCTCGGGATTGCGATCGATCCTCCAGGGAAACAGCTCTTTCTCGAAACGAGCTCGACACAGGTGGCCGGTTCGGACGGTGCGTCGTCGGCCGCGGCGCCACAGATCGCGCTGACCGTCGGCGCACCGGAAGCGACGGAGGGCAGCCGGCCGACGATCCGTGGGTATGTCGCCCACGCGGTGCCGACCGCGGTGCAAACCCAGATCACCGCCTCGCTCGACGCGGCCCTCGCGACAGAAGACGACGACCCTCTGGCCGCGTCGCTCGGAAGCACGTTCCGAAGCCTGGTGGCCGCCATGATGGAAGCCGGCGGTCTCGATGCCGCCATCACCGTCGATACGAGCCGCGTGACCAAAGACGCGCCGCTGCCGGAGCTGACCCTCGGTGCGCGGATCAAGGATGGCGCGGCACTCGAGGCACGCGTCAAAAAACTGCTGGGCAAAGCATCCTCGCTGCCCCCGGGGATGAAGGTGGCCTTCGACACGGGCAAGGCCGGGGCTGCCACGCTCCACACGATCTCGCTCGATCTCGCCGAGACGCCGGCCGAGGAACAGTTCGGAAAGTCGGCCGATCTGACGCTGGCCGTGGCGCCGAAGTATGCCTTCGGGCTCGCCGGCGGCGATGTGCAGGCGCGGGCGGCCGCCGGCCTCGCAGCCAGCGGCAAGCCCGATGCCAACGCCCGTCCGATCGCCGGCCTGCAGATGGCGATCGACGGCCTGCTTTCGTATGGGGCTTCCATGGCCGACGGTGACGAGGCCGAGCAGACCGCAAAGGCGGCTGCTACCGCCCGCGAGGCCGGCGGTGGAACCCTGGAACTGTCCATGAGGCCGATCGAACGGGGCATCGCGACACGGCTGTCGGTCGATGCGGCGGCCCTCAAGGCGGGTGCCGCGATGGCCAACGCCGGGCAGGGGGCTGCCGGGGGCGTGCCGCTGCCGCAGGGCTTCCCGATTCCGCTGCCCGTGCGATAACTGTCTCCATGACAGCCATTCGTCAGACGATCGCAGGCGCGAGCGTGCGCCACCTCGCGGAAGCCTACGGCACGCCGCTCTATGTCTACGACGCGGACATGATCCGCCGACGCTGCCGCGATCTGGCGGCCTGGGACACCGTCCGATTCGCCCAAAAGGCCTGTTCCAACCTCGCCATCCTCAACCTCGTGCGGCAGGAAGGGGTGATGGTCGATGCCGTGAGCACCGGCGAAATCCATCGGGCCCTCGCCGCCGGCTACCTTCCGCATCCCGGTCGCGCTCCCGGAGCCGACGGCCTGCCGCCCGTGCATCCGATCGTCTACACGGCCGACATCTTCGATCGTGAGAGCCTCGACACGGTGGCGAAGCTCGGCATCCATGTGAACTGCGGCTCGGCCGACATGATCGAGCAACTGGCCGATCGCGTGCCCGGCGCGAGCGTGACGCTCCGTGTGAATCCCGGCTTCGGCCACGGCCACAGCCAGAAGACCAACACCGGCGGCGAAGGCTCGAAGCACGGCATCTGGCACGCGGACATCGTGGACGTGCTGCGTCGGGCCGAGTGGGCCGGGCTCTCCGTGAGCGGGCTCCACATGCACATCGGCAGCGGCACCGACCTCGCTCACCTGGCCGAGGTGGCCGGGGCCCTCGAGCGGGTGGCCATCGAGATCGGTCGCTCGCTGACGATGATCTCGGCCGGCGGCGGCCTGCCGGTGCCCTACCGTCCCGGTGAGGTTCATGCTGATCTTTCCGGCTACTTCACGCTCTGGGATGCCACCCGCAAGAAACTCGAGGATCGTTTCGGCCACCGAATCCGCCTGGAGATCGAGCCGGGTCGGTATCTCACGGCCGAGTCGGGCCATGTCGTGACGGAGATTCGCGCGATCAAGCACCAGGGCTCGCGGAAATATCTCCTCGTCGATGCCGGTTTCAACACGCTCGCGCGGCCCGTGCTCTACGGCTCCTATCATCCGATGAGCATCTGCCCGGCATCGGATGCGTCGGCCGATGTGGGGGAGATGGAGGAGGTGGCTGTCGGCGGACCGCTCTGCGAATCGGGCGACATCTTCACGCAGGCAGACGGGGGATTCGTGGCCACGCGTTCGCTGCCGCGGGCGGCCGTCGGGGATTACCTCGTGATCGAAGTGGCCGGGGCCTACGGCTTCGTGATGGCCAGCAACTACAACTCCAAGCCCCTGCCGGCCGAGGTGCTCGTGGATGCCGGGCACCACAGGCTCGTCCGGGCCCGCCAAACGCCCGAGGATCTTGTCCGCGGCGAAACCGTGTGACACGGCTCGGAAAGCGACCGTTTTGTCGAAAATTCGCTGCCGGCTAGGATACCGGAGTCACCGATCCCCTGAATTTTTCCCACCAGCCCCGCCGATTCTCCCACCATGGCAAAAGCAGGCCCCCGCAAGAAGCTCCCCAAGGAACTGGCGGTCATCAACGCCGACAACTGCACGGGCTGCGAGAGCTGCCTGGAAGTCTGCCCCGTCGACTGCATCCTGAAGATCCAGCAGTACGACCAGTTCCACAACCTTCAGAGCTGGTGCGAGATCGATATCGAGCGGTGCGTGGGCTGTGAGGTCTGCGTGCACATCCCGGGCAAGAAATCGAATCCGTACGACC
>JBJTDB010000151.1:0-19818 GCA_046092145.1 Planctomycetia bacterium
ATCTCCTACGCGCCGGCCACGCCGCCCCCTCCGCCTCCCGCGGCGCCGGTGCCGTCGTCAAAGCCCTCCGACGCTGTCTTGATCGCGAGCTTCAACATTCAGGTGTTCGGCGAATCGAAGCTCGCCAAGCGGGAGGTTGTCGATGTGCTCGCCCGCGTGGTGCGGATGTTCGACGTCGTCGCCGTGCAGGAGGTGCGGGCCAAGTCGGACGACGTCGTGCCGACGTTCGTGAAGGCGATCAATGCCGACGGCAGCCGTTACCACTGGGTGATCGGACCGCGTCTGGGCCGCACCGTGAGCAAGGAGCAATACACGTTCATCTACGACACCACCCGGATCGAACTCGACCCCTCGTCGCCCGGCACGATCGCCGATCCCGCAGGCCGCCTCCACCGGCCGCCGATGTATGCCCGGTTTCGCACGCGAGCCTATCCACCCGAGGCGGCCTTCACATTTTGGATGGTCGATACCCACACCGATCCTGACGAGGTGCCGCAGGAGGTCGATGCCCTCGCCGACGTCTTCGAGGTGATGCAGCGGGCCCGGCCCGACGAGGACGACGTGATCCTGCTCGGCGACCTCAATGCCGCGCCCAATCAATTGGGCCGGATCGCGCGGATTCCGAACATCGGCTGGGCCGTGTCGGGCACGACGACGAACACCCGCCGCACGAAGACCTACGACAACATCATCTTCGCCCGTCCGGCCACGGCGGAGTACACCGGGCGGTGGGGCGTGCTCGACCTGCAGAGCACGTTCGGGCTGTCGCTCGATCAGGCACTGCAGGTCTCCGACCACAATCCCGTGTGGGCGGCCTTCAGCCCGTGGGAAGCTCGCCGCACGCAGTAGGACGACGACGCCTGCCGCCGCATCATGAGCCGAGGGCTGCGAAGGCGCGGATGCCCACGGCGCGGGTTTTCTTGACACCGGGAGCCTGGAAACTCCCGTCGGCTGCGAGCGCCGATGCCAACGCATTGTTTCCGAACACGTCCCGGATCGAGTCGTTGTCGCGGAGCGTGAGGCGGTAGGTCTCGCCCACCTGCGGGGCCAAAGCCCGCACGACGTAGACCGCGCCACGGCCCGAGACGTCGAGAATCCGGCCCCGTCTGCCGGAAAACGCGAAGTCGCTCGCATCGACGCCGCTGACGGGCATGTTGAAGGTGACACGGTAGGTGATCACGCTGGTGCGTGTCTGCGGTGCCATCACGGTGATCGTCTCGACCCGCGGCATCGACATCGCGGCCGCGACGCCGGGCATCTCGGCGCACAGGTGCTGCTCCGCCCAGGTCGTCACGCCGCCGTTGTCGAAGCCCTTGTTGATGGCATCGAGCAGGCTCGTGAGATCGCCCGCCGAGAGGCCGAGCGTGTAGCCGTTGCCGTCGAGGTACTTGTAGACCTGCACCAGGAACGCCGAGACGGAGAGGCCGTTGGCCGCGCTCTGGGTGCCGGTGAGGTTGCAGAGGATCAGATCGCCCAGCCGCAACCCGCTCGAGCCGAAGTTCGCGTATGTGGCATCGAACCGCACGTTGAGCGTGAGCGCGACGAACTGTTTTTCCAGCGTCGAAGGGACGTACTTCGACACCGTCGGGTTGGTGAACGCCGTCTTCGGGTTGTTGGCCCGGAGGAAGGCCTGCACCTGGGAGCCGCTCGTGAGGATCATGTCGTTTGCCGAGCCGGCGGCCGGCCGTGGCACCGTCAGGTAGGTCGGGGCCGGGAACGCGCCGGCAAAGTTCGCGAGCAGATAGGCGGCCGGCTGGCCCGATCCGCCGTAGCCGCCGAGCGTGTAGGTGCGGTATTCGCCGGGGGTGAACTTGTAGTTGTAGAAGTTCACGTTATCGACACGGTCAGGACCCTCGCTGAGCGCGATCCTCACGGGCCCCGACGACTGCCACTCTGCCGGATTGCCCGGCAGCGAGCTCATGTCCTCGCGAATCTCGTAGGTGCCGGGAAGGAGATCCAGCAGGCAGTAGCTGCCGTTGGCGTCGGTTGTCGTCCATTGCTCGCCTTCGCCGAGATCCCACACGTTGTTGACGACGACGGAGTCGGTCCAGTCCAGCACGCTGTTGGTATTGTCATCGACGAAGATCCGCACGCCAGCCATCCGCTGGTCGCCCGGATCGTTGATCCCGCCTCCGGCTCCGTCGCGATCGATGTCCCAGACCTTGACGCCACAGACGTCGATCGGTTTAACCAAGCCGGCATCGACCGTGAGGTCGCTCGTGACGCCGATGCCGGCGGGATCCTTCTTCCAGCCGAGCGTATAGACCCCCGTCTTGCCGGTGGTCCGGCTTGCGTCGCTGTCGAGCGTGTCGTCGGTGCCCGCATTCTGCCGGGTGAAGACGTTGACTGAGGGCAGCACGAACTGCACGCTGTAACTGCCCGGCAGTAGGCCGGTGAACAGGTATTTCCCGGAGGAGTCGGTCGTCGTCGAGAGCCCCGTGCCGATCGGATTGCCGACGCCGTCGAGGAGGATCACGGTCACGCCCCACATGCCGGGCTCCCCGGCATCCTGGATGCCGTCGCCATCGAGATCGTTCCAGACGAAGTCGCCGATCGAGCCGAGCGAGATGCTGAACTCCTGGCAGGTGGAGCCCTCGGCGCAGTAGTTGGGCACCTCGGCCACCGTGATCTGGGCGATCGTGAGCTGCTCGTTCGAGGGCCCCTTGAACTGGAACGGCTGGAGGATGATCGCCACCGTGCCGCCGCAGTCGGGGACGAAGTCCACCGACATCTTATTGAGCCCGACCGCCGCATCGGCCTCGGCCAGGATCTCAGCCACCCGCAGCGGGCTCCAGTTGCCCGGATCGCCCGGGTTGTTTTCGATCAGCTCCCAGACCGTCCGCTGCACGTCGCCCTCGGTGTAGTAGGGGCGCACCAAGGCCGGCTTGATCTCGCCCGTGAGATCGATGCGGTTGACGTTGTTCGATGCATCTTCCGCCGTGGTGTAGAAGGCGATGGTCGTCGTGTTGATGGCGCGGATGTAGTAGTCCGTGCCGGCCGTCAGCCCGCCGCCCGTCGCCGAGACCTGGACCTTCAGGCCCGTAGCCCAGCCGTAGATGGGGACTGTGGCGGTGTTGTCCGTCTGCAGGTAGAGGGCACGGGGCTCGACGGCCGACGTCAGGTTGACCTTGTTGGCCTCCGTCGCAACCGCGGCGGTGTGGAGGCTGAAGGCGTCGCCGCTGATGTTGAAGAGGTAGTACGTCGTCGATGCGTCGAGGCCGCCGCCGTCGGCGGTGACGTTGACCATCGAGCCGTTCACGAAGCCGTGGCCGGGGTTGAATGTGATCGTGTCCTCGAGCGAGGCCAGGCTCGGTGTGAACACATCCGCCGTGATCGCGGCGGTGAGATTGGAACGGCCCGTGGTGCCTCCCGTGGTGGCGTTGGCAGCCGAGTTGTAGAAGCTGTACACGTCGCCGCCGAGGCTGCGGACGTAGTAGTTGGTCGCCGCGATCAGGCCGCCACCGTCGGCGTCGACGCGGACCAGTGTCGCCGTTGCCCAGCCTGGATCGGTGCCGAACGTGACCGTTTCGTTGGCGGTATCCGTGGAGGTGGGCACCGAGCCGACGTTGTCGAAGTTCGTGGATGCCGGTGTTTGCAGGGTATCGGCGTAGGTCGTGGCCGTTGTCGCCTGGCCCTGCGCGAGTCGCGACTCGTACTGCTGGTTCAGCACCCAGTTCATCACGTCAAGGTTTTCTGGGTACTCGACCAGGTTCTCAGGTACGTAGAAAAGGGTTCGGCTCGTATCTGAGGGGTCAGCTGGGTTCACCGTGGTCGATGGCGCGAGAGCCGCCGTCAGGTTGACCCGGCCCACGGTGTCGAACCCCTGGGCGTTGGCCGCCGAGGTGAAGAAACTGACGGTATCAGCGTCGATCATGCGGACGTAATACGTCACGCCCGCCGTCAGCCCACCGACGGTCGCGGAGACCTGCACCGGATCGCCGTCGGCCCAGGACACGGGAGCCGAGAGATCGACCGTTTCGTTGGTGATGTCTGTGGCGGCCACGGTCGGGCCGGTCGTGAACGTGATGGTCTCGATCGGATCGGTGAACGTGATCAGGCCCGCCATGCCACCTGCCACCGCATGCTCGCGGGTGTCGTACAGGCTGATGCTGTTGGCGTCGGTTGCCCCGCCGACGATGCTCTGCGCCCGGGCGTAGTAGGTGGTTCCGGCGACGAGGCCGCCGTCGGCGACGTTCACCCGCACCGGAGAACCGTTCGGCCACTCGGTGTTGACCGCGAAGTCGATCGACTGGGCGCGGAAGACGAGCGTCGAGGCCGAGATCGCCGCGGTGAGATTCACCCGCTCGTTGATGGCGGTCGTGATGGCCGCCGTCAAGTTGACCTTGTTGTCCGCCGTCGGGCTGGCGGTGTGGAGGCTGAACTCATCGCCGCCGACATTGTACAGGGTGTATGCCGTGCCGCCCGTCAGGCCGCCGCCAGACGCGGCGGGAGTGACGATGTCACCCGTGGCAAAGCCGTGGCCGGGGTTGAAGGTAACCGTGTCCTCGGTCGAGGCCAGCGTCACCGTGTAGAGCTGAGCCGTGATGGGCGCGGTGAGGTTGACCCGGCCCGTGGTGCCACCTGTGGGGGCGTCGGTCGGGTTGGTGTAGAAGCTGTATACGCCACCGGTGAAGTTGTGGACGTAGTAGTTGGTGCCAGCCGTCAGCCCGCCGCCGGTTGCGGTTGCTCGCACCAGCGTGGCGTCGGCCCAGTTGGGATCCGTGGTGAAGGTCACCGTCTCGGCAGTCGTGTTCGTGGAGACGGGCACGACGCCGGTGTTCGCAAAACTGGTCGAGGCCGGTGCAGGGCCCGCGTTGTTGGCGGCCGCCGCCGTGGGGTGGAAGCTGACCGTGTTGGCGTTGATCACGCGGACGTAGTAGGTCGTGCCGGCGCTCAGGCCGCCGTCGGTTGCCGTGACCTGCACGGCCTGCTGCGTGGCCCAACCATGATTGGTGGAGAAGGTCACCTGGTCCGTCGTGGTGTTGGTCGAGGCCGGCACCATGCTGGTGTTGATCGGTGAGATGCCGCTCTCGGTGAGATGCGAGTCCTTCGGGTCGTCCGAGGTGTTGCTGAAGGAGGCCAGGTCGTAGCTCGAGTAGATGTTGGCGATGTACTCGTTGCCGGAGATGAAGCGGTCATTGTCGACGCACCAGCCGTCGAACATCGGCGTCACGAGCGCCACGATCGGCGCGGTAAAGGTGACCGGGCTGATGTTGCCTTGGGCGTTGGCGAGCGTCGTGTGCAGGCTGATCGTGTCGCCGTCGATCGCCCGCACGAAGTAGTTGGTATTGACGGCCAGGCCGCCGCCGCCGGCGTTCACGCGCACCACGGTGCCCGTCGCCCAGTGGTGGTCGTTCTCGAATGACAGTTGCGTGAGGTTGGCGAAGACACTTGCCGTGATCGGCGCGGTGAGATTCTTGCGGCCGTTCAGCGGATCGGGGTTTGCGGCATTCGCCGCGGTATCGAAGAAGCTGTAGATGCCGCCGCCGAGGCTGCGGACGTAGTAGGTCGTCGCCGCGCTCAGCCCGCCGCCTGTGGTGGTGACGCGCACGCCGGTTCCTGTCGCCCAGCCTGGATCGACGGCAAATGAGACCGTCTCGTCAGCGGTCGCGGTGGACGAAGGGATCCGGCTCTCGTCGATCGGCGTCTGGCCGAGGAACGGAAGTGCCTCATTCTCGCCGGTGATCACGATCTCGCCCGTGGTGGGGATCGCAGCGACGATGTCCTTCGGCGCGGTGCCGGCGATGGCGGCATCGCGGGTGGTGTGGAAACTGTAGGTGCCCGGGGAGATCAGTCGCGTGTAGTACGTCGCCGACGTGGTGGTGTCGGTCGCCACCGGCGGCGTCACCAGGCCGGTATTCGTCGGCACGGTTGTGTAGCCCTGAACAACGCGGACGGCCGTACCGTTCGCCCAGCCAGGATCGGTTGCAAACGTGACCGTGTCGGCCGCGACGTCCGTCGATGCGGGAATCCAGCCCGGCATCAGGATCGTGTCGAAATAGCTCGGTACGCCCGAGATGCCGCCGTTGGTGCTCACCCGCACGGTGCCGACCGACGGCAGGGCCGAGCCCACGGCGGCGACGTCGCGCTTCTCGATCGTCGCGCAGGCGTCGATATCGAGTGCCGTCACGCCGGTGGGGAGCGGCAGCGGCAGCGCAAACACATGCGAGAACGACTCGGTGCCGTCTGGCAGCCCGGTGGAATTCGTGTCACCGAGGTCGCCCCCGTTGATCGTGGTGTGGACGGCAGAGAGGTCGTAGGCTGACTGGAAGGGGGCGCCGATCTCGTACCGCACGGAGATCGAGCGGTCGTCCTGCATCTGGTACGCGATCGTCCCAATGATGACCTCGTCGCCGCTGTCCGCATTGCCGGGCGTGGGATCGAACACGAGCAGATCGGTGCCGAGGAGCGTGGCCATCGCGAGCCGTGTTTCCAGGGCCTCGTGCCGTGCCGGCCCGTGATGGCGGGTGGTTCGGCGGCGGCTCGGAGACGGCTTCTTCGTGGTGAACAGCGAGCGGGTGAGCGTGGTCATGGCGAAGACTCCTGTGGTGTCGTGCATCGGTTCGGTTTTCGTGTGACTGCCGGTCCCGGCCGACAAAAAAAGCCGGCGTGGAAGTGCCACCTCGTCGGTGGCGCTCCCACGCCGGCTTACGTGTGACGAGCCGTCCGGCACACGCCGGAATGCCCATCAGCCCGTCATCCGTTTTGTCGTCCGTCGCTCAACGCTACGAGTGGACGTTTGCGAAAGACAAGCGACCGGCCACAACCGGTGCGCGGCCAACGACTTTCGTCGAGTGGCCAGTTGCGCGGCGGGCCTTCGTGGCCCCACCGCGCAGTCTCGAGGACGGGTGATTCCAGCGCCGGCGTCAGGCGGCCGACGATCCTGCTGCGGGCACCCTGCTCCTGCCCAGGATCAGGCTGAGCGCCGGGCCGGCGGCCATCGTCGTGATGACGCACATGAGCACGCAGGCCACGAAGAGGCGGAGGTCGATCAACTGCGCCTCGTGCGCCGCCGCGGCCATCACGATGCCGAGGATTCCACGGGCGTTCAGGCCACAGCCGACCGCGAGCGATTGCCGGCTGTCCATGCCCGCCAGCCTCCCGCCGATGAAGACGCCGCAGATTTTTCCGATGAATGCGACGGCCGTGACCAGCGCCATGAGCCACGGATCGAACCCCTCGACGAAGTCGGCCCCGATCGCCATCGACACGAAGAAGACGGGCGTGAAGACGGCATAGGAGAACTCGGCGACGATCTCGAACGGCCGTGGATACTTTCGATAGACGTCGGCGAGCGCGATGCCGACGACGAACGCGCCGAGGAAGGAATGCAGGCCGAGGTGTTCGGAGCCGGCGGCGCCGAGGAGCGCCAGGAGCACGATGCACGAGATGAGGGTCGAGGGCTGCGGCAGGCTGCGGTGGACCCATGCCATGAGCGGCGGCAGCACGAACCGCCCCGCGACCAGGATTCCTCCGATCAAGAGCGTGGCGAGCCCGAGGATCGCAAGTCCCTCGCCCTGGCCCGTCGCCTGTGGGGCGAATTCCGCCAGGATCACCGCGAACAATCCCCAGCCGACCAGATCGTCCACGAGCGTCGCCGACATGATCGTCCGGCCGATCTCGCTCCTGAAGAGCCCCATGTCCATGAGGATGCGGGCGATCACCGGATTGGCCGACAGCGAAAGGATCGATCCCATGAAGAGCGCCGTCGCGAAGAGATCCTTCCGCGTCACGCCGATGACGTCTGGAAAGACGTAGCACATCAGGAATCCCAGGACGAGCGGCACGAGCGTGCCGATCGTGCCCACGGAGAGCGCCTTGCGGCCGATCCGGCGGAACTCGGCGATGCTGATATCGAGCCCGATCGTCACGATGAAAAAGAGCATGCCGACGCGGGCGATCGCAGTGCGGGCCGACGTGATCGGGCCCGACGGCGGGAAGAGCCACGCGTGGAGGTCGGGCGAGAGCCGCCCCAGGAGCGTGGGCCCAAGCAGGAGGCCGCCGGCGATTTCGCCCACGACGGCCGGGATGCCGATCCGCCGCGCCGCCTGCCCCAGCACGATCGCGACGACGAGCATCGCCGCAAGGTGGAGCGACAGCAGGGTCCAATCGGTGGGCGTCATCCTGGGAATTCCTGAGACTCGACGATACCCGTTCAAACGACTATTGTGAAGACGACCTTCTAGACGATATCCTTCGAATATGTCACTCGTCAGTCCTTGCCGGGCCCGTTCGACGCCGTCTTCGTTCGATTCGCTCGAGCAGGAGGCTTATCTCCAGCTCTGGCGGACCTACGACCGGCTGCGCGAGATCGACGAGCGGGTCTTCCAGCAGCACGGCATCACGGCCCAGCAGTACAACGCCCTGCGGATCCTTCGCTCGGTGCGGCCGCGGTCGCTTTCGACCTCGGCGCTCGGAGCCCGGCTGGTCTCCCGCGCCGCCGACATGACGCGGCTGCTCGACAAGCTCGAAGAGCGGGGGCTCGTCGAACGGAATCGGAGCCGGGAAAACCGTCGGGTCGTGTCCGTGTCGATCACGGCCGGCGGGGTGGCGGTGGTCAACAGGCTCGCCACCGATGTCCATCGCTGCGGCAAGGATCAGCTCGGGCATCTCGACCGCACGACGCTCACAACCCTGATCAGCCTCTTGCAGCAGGCGCGGGAGCCGCACGAGGATTCGGCGACCGCGGAGGCCTGGCCCGGAAACAGGAAACCCACACGGGGAGGTGATCGATGATCAAGCAGGCCACACCCACGCTGACGCACCCCGATGTGGTCGTGATCGGCGGCGGACCCTCCGGCGCGACGGTGGCGACGCTCGTCGCGAAACAGGGGCACTCGGTGCAGCTGCTCGAACGGGATCACTTCCCGCGCTACCACATCGGCGAATCGCTCATCCCGGAGACGTTCTGGGTGCTCGAACGACTCGGCATGCTCGAGAAGCTCCGCGGCAGCCGGTTCGTCAACAAGCACAGCGTGCAGTTCGTGTCCGAGCATGGCCGTCTGTCGCAGCCCTTTTATTTTGCCGATCACAAGCCGCACGAGAGTTCGCGGACGTGGCAGGTGCTGCGGCAAGAGTTCGACATGATGATGCTCGACAATGCCCGTGAGCATGGCGTCGATGTCCACGAGGGCGTGAGGGTGCTCGAGGTGCTCTTCGAGGAGGGGCGGGCGGTCGGCGTGCGGGCTGTGGACGAGGCCGGCACGGTGCGCGAGATTCGCTGCCGCGTCGTAGTCGATGCCGCAGGCCAGAGCTGCGTGATCCAGGACCGGCTGGGCCTCCGCGAGTGGGATCCGGTGCTCAAGAAGGCCGCGATCTGGACCTACTGGAAGGGGGCCACGCGCGACAGCGGCCGGGACGAGGGGGCGACGCTGGTCATGCAGACCGAGGGCAAACAGGGATGGTTCTGGTTTATCCCGCTGCATGACGACGTCGTGAGCGTGGGCGTCGTCGCACCCCACGACTACCTCTTCTGCGGCCGCGACACGAAGGATCTCGAGACGATTTATTTCGAGGAGGTCGCGAAGTGTCCGGGCGTGCAGCCGCGGATCGCCGCGGCCGAACGTGCCGCGCCCTTTCGCGCCGCGAAGGAATACTCCTACCGGTCGCGGCAGGTGGCCGGCGACGGCTGGGTGCTTGTCGGCGACGCGTTTGGGTTTCTCGATCCACTCTACTCGTCGGGAGTCCTGCTGGCCCTCAAGTCGGGCGCCTGCGCGGCCGACGCGATTGCCGAGGGCCTGTCGCGGGGCGACACGTCGGCGGCCCAACTGGGCACGTGGGGCCCCGACTTCATCGCGGGCATGGATCGGATGCGGCGGCTCGTCTGCGAGTTTTACGACGGTCTGAATTTTGGGCAGTTCGTCCGCAAGCATTCCGACCGCAAGGGGCTCATCACCGACATCCTGATCGGCGACCTCTTCAAGGGCGAGATCGACACCCTCTGGCCGCTCATGGACGACGTGAAGGCCGAGGAGTCGGCCGCCGCGGCCGGCGAGGCTCGCGAAACGGCTGCCAGATGATGATATGATCGGATGTATGGTCACCTCTCCACGCGACCAACTCTTTGCGGCGATTCGTGAGGCGGCGTGTGCAGCCTATGGCGAGCGGCTCGTCGCCCTTGCGATCTTCGGCTCTTGGGCCCGCGGCGTGGCCACGCCCGCGTCCGATCTCGACCTACTTGTCGTCGCCGAGCCTCTGCCGCCGAGCCGGATGAGGCGGGTCCGCGAATTCCGCGTTGTGAACGAGGCCACACGGGCCGTGAGATCCTGCGTGTGGTCGGACGAGGGGCCCGAGGTGGAGCTTTCGCCGGTCTTCAAGACGCCTCAGGAACTCGCGGCCGGCAGCCCGCTCTACCTCGACATGACGGTGTGGCGAGTCGTCCTCGTGGATCGTGGCGGGACGCTCGAGTCGTTTCTCGCAGGGCTGCGTGGGCGGATGGAGGTACTCGGCTCACGGCGCGTCCCGTTCAAGGGCGGCGCGTTCTGGGACTACAAGCCGGACTTCCGCCCTGGCGATGTGGTCGAACTATGACGACAAATGACCTCGCGGCGGGCTACCATCGAAAATGCGTGGACCGTCTTGCGGCCCTCGAAGTGCTGCACGCCCGGGCCGCTTTCTCGGATGTCATCCGGGAAAGCCAGGAGGTCGTCGAACTGGCGCTCAAGGGTATGCTGCGCTGGGCCGGGATCGACCCTCCGAAAATTCATGATGTGGGTGACCTGCTGCTCCAGTTCGCGGAGCGTTTCGAGGGGGTGACCAGTCATCAACTGACGGCGTTGGCCGAAGCCTCGAAGGAACTTCGCAAGGAGCGGGAGTTCAGCTTTTACGGCGATATCGACTTCATTCCGACCGACGAATACGACGTTGATGACGCCGACACAGCCCTCGGTCAGGCGAGGCTCGCAACGGACTGTCTCGGTCGGCTGCTCTCCAGGCGGGCTGCGGAGTGACGCGGCGTCGCACGCGAGCGCGACAAAGGCGATCGAGAAGGCACGGACGATCCTGGCCGCGGTCGAGCCGCTTTTGCCGGATGGCGCTGCCTGAAAGCCGTCGCACGGTGCGTCTCTATGTAAGCCGGTCCGGCACCCTGCGGAGAAACTCCGAGTAGGAATCCAACAAAAGCAGTGTAACCCGGGAAAAACCCAAAAGGCGAAGACCCCCCCGGCGCAAAGTCACCACGAACGGGGTAGTCGCCGCGGGGCCGCCAAGAGGGCCAAGAAAGCCAGGAAGGCCAATGGCCGGAAGGGAGGGAAGGCCGGCGCCCGCAAGGGCGGCGGTAAACGCCGCCGGGCGTCCTGACGTCAGGAATTCGGGGTCGTGGCCGAGGTCTTCGGCTTCGGTCGCCAGATTTCATGGCCGCAGGTGGCTTGCCGCTTTTTGGCATCCTCGGCAATGGCTGCGAGATCATGACGGAACTTTTCGGCGATGCGTCGCCGAGTCGCGTGAATGTCTTCGATCGTTGTGTCGCGATCAGGAGATTTCTGTGTCATCGTTCAACAACTCCTCGGGTGTGCAGATGATCGGCCGCACGAGCCCTGCATGATCGAGTACTTCAAAAACCTTGGGAAGGATTCGTGCATTTGCGATATGCGTGCAGTTCCAAGTCAGTAGATAGTCGATGTGATGGTAGGCAACCATCGCGATGTGAAGGGCGTCGACGCTCGCCGATCGCGGCAGGATTGTTTTTCGCAGAATCTCTTCGGCGATGTCCAGAACTGCCTCATCGATGGGGAGGACGGGGATGCTCGTCAGTGCCTCCGGCCGGCGTTGGGCGGGGGCGGAATCCCCATCAGCTGCCTCCTCGAGCACGTACAGCGAGGTAACGAGTTCGTAATTCGTCCTCTCGGTTGCCCACCACTGTTGCGTCAGGAGTTGCCGCGCGGCAGCAACGACCTGACCACTTGGCCGGCCACGTAGTTAACTGACGATCGATGTTTCGACGTAAAGAGTCGGCATCCGCTCACCGATTGATCGCCACTTCCAAATCGACTTGCTTTATCATCTTTGCCCAGCCAGGCGACGGCGGCAAGCGCCACCGAGCATCTGAGCCGGCGGGCATAGCAATGTTCATCACGGCAGGGGCGGTCTTTCACGTGACGTAAAAAGCGACGTACGCCCGAAGTGCGCAGGGAACGGCACGAACCGGCAGGGAGCACGCTGGGGCTCGAGCCTGACATGACGGCTCGCAGGCTCTGTATCGGTTCTGGTGTTGCCAAAGGAAGCAAGGAGTATGGGAAGTCTGCAGATCACTCAGGGAGGATCACGGCGTCGATCACGTGGATGACACCGTTGCTGGCCTTGATGTCGGTCTTCGTGACGTTGGACATGCCTTTGGCCGTGCCCACTTTCACGCCGCCTTCCGTGGAAATCTTCACCGTCGCTCCACCGGCGGTCTTGGCTTCCTTGAGTTTCACGACATCGGCCGCCATGACGGAGCCCGGGACCACATGAAGGAGCAGGATGGCCTTCAGTTTGCCCTTGTTCTCCGGCTTCAGAAGGGATTCGACGGTGCCTGCCGGTAGCTTCGCGAATGCGTCATCCGTCGGTGCGAACACGGTGAACGGGCCGGCTCCCTTGAGCGTATCGACAAGCTCGGCCGCTCCGAGAGCTGCCGCCAAAGTCTTGAACGTTCCGGCTCCTACGGCCGTTTCGACGATATCGGCGGCCTTCAGGACGGCCGTGCTGGAGAACATGAGAACGGCCGCGGCGAAGGCTGCGGTGAATTTAGGAAGCAACATAGCGACTCCGTGGGAAGAGGGTGTCAAACCATCGAAGCGTAGAGGGCAGCGGCGGATTGGCAAGCCGCCCCGTGAACGCAATGCCGCCCTCTTCCAGACACTTGCTCAGTTGAGTCGGCTGGCGGGCCGATTTCAGTTGCCGCCAACCCCGTGAACGAACGGGCCATCGCCGCCTTGAATGCAGTTCCTGGATGTGAACGGAAGTTCGGACGCCCAATGCCAGCCGTTGCGGCATGGTGCCATCATGCGGATGGCGAAGATGATGGCACGGTGCCGGCATGTGCTTGACGGTGCCACGAAAACGGCGACACGCCGGGGGCGGCGCAACGAGGTCAGTTCCAGAGACGGGAGACGCCGTACTGATCAAACACCGCATCAGCACTCACGAGTGGAATGGTCTCAACCAGGCATTGAGCCACGAGGAGCCTGTCAAAAGGATCTCTGTGGTGGAACGGCAAAGCCGTCTGTGTTTCGGTGAACTCCAGCGTGATGGGTGACACCGTGACGCCAAGGTCTACCAACGCCCGCTCCACCCATTGGCGATACGGCAGAGACAGCGACAGTTTCTTGAGGCTTGTCTTGATGGAGAGTTCCCAGATCGTCCCGACGCGTACCGTCAGTTCAGTGGTGGGGTTTTCAAGAACGGCTCTGGCACTGGCACCGAGCCTACTCGGATCGTCCAACGCCCAGATCAAGGTGTGGGCATCCAGAAGATGCCTCATTCCATGTACTCCTTGAAGTCCTCCAGCGGAGCATCAAAGTCGGGAGCCATGTAGAGGACGGTTCCCTTCATCGTTCCTAGTTGGCGGTGAGCCTTCTTGGGAATCGGTGGTGTCGAAACGATCCGAGCCACGGGCTGGTCGTTCTCTGTGATCACGACCTCATCCCCAGGCGTTAGGCGATGGATAATGTCGGCCAGACCAGACGGGGCTTCTTTGAGCGTCACGGTGGTCATGGCAGAGTCTCCTACCACGATTCTACCAACCACCCGTTCCTTCTGGACTCACCGGTTTGCAAAAGCTCCCCGAGTAGGATTCGTCGCAACCGCCGTATTCTCCGTGAAACAGGAGGGCGGCAGGAAAGTGACTCAAAAAGCGACTCACTCGGGAGGGTTGGGAAGTCCGCAGGATGCAGCATGAGGTCGCAGGATTGTCCGGGGATGTTCCGGCGCTGTGCCGCGTTGGGCTGGTGTATGATCACAGGCGAGGACCCGAAGGGAAGGATGAAGGGAGCATGCGATCGTATACGGCCATCATTGAGCGGTGTCCCGATGCGGGACTCTATGTCGGGTAAGTTCCTGGGTTGCCGGGGGCGCATTCGCAGGGAGAGACGATCGACGAGCTCAATGCGAATCTCGCCGACGTAGGAGCACCATTGTGATGCGAATGTTTCGAGGAGAGCCGTTATGACTCGCGGGAGCAAAGATCGATGCGGAGGTCGGAGACGCCGGTGCGTCGGCCTTGTGTGCAGCGTTGTCTGGATCTGCCTACCGGCCCAGACCCACGCCATCTGCGGTCTCGATGCGGCAGCCTTCGATCAGGTCCGCGACATCGACGACCTCGACGCGCGGCAGGCGTGGGCGCGGCAGGTTACGCGGCAGGGGGGCGCGTCGTGCGTCGTCTGCCATCTGGCCGGGTACGGTCCGCGGAATCAGTACGGAACCGCGATCAACATGCTGGTGACGGGTTTCGACCGGGAAAATTCCGCTCGCAAGCGCGAGGCGGGGCGGCGGGTCAACGACATTCCGGCCGATCCGTCGTTGTCCGACTCACCGACCTTCGGCGAACTGATCCGCCGCGGCCTCTTGCCTGCCGCCGATCTCGCGGCCAACCGTGCCGCGATCCAAAACCTCCCGGCCGATCCGCCCGAGGTGGTCACGGTCGAGCGGGCCCGCGAACTGATGCTGCAGGCGGAGGAGGAGTCGCCGTTCGAGATCCTCCAGCTCAGCCGGACGCCCGACGTGAGCCCGGAGGTGGCGACGGTGCTCGCCGAGTTCCGCGGAGAGATGCTGATCCTCGGCCTGCGGTCGCTCTCGCCGGAGGTCGCTCGGGCGCTCGCGAAAAGCCGGGCGGCCACCGCGTGGCTGCACTCGGTCACGACGGTCACTCCCGAGGCGGCCGCAGCCATCGCGGAGGTGCCGGGCGATCTGGTGGTCTCCGGCCTCGTGAAACTCGAGTCCGTACCGCTGGCGCGGAAACTGGCCCGGCGAGACGCGGCGTTGTCATTTCCGTATCTGCGAGAGATCGGGCCCGAGGTCGCCGCGGCGCTGGCGGAGACCCCCCGCGGCCTGACGCTGGCTGCCCTGACCGACGCGTCACCGGAGGTTCAGGAAGCGCTGGCCAAGACCGCCGCATCCCTCTCCCTGCCGAGCCTCGAGTCGCTGGACTCGCTGCCGCTCACCCGGAAGCTCGCCGCCGGCTACGCATCGTCGGTCCTGCTCCCGGGCATCCGGGCGCTGTCCGTGGAGCAGGCGGAGGTGATCGCCGCGGTGGAACGTCGATTCTTCCTGGGAGGCACTTTCCTGCCGCTCTCCGTGATGTCTAAGGAAGTCGCGACTATATTCGCGAATAACCCGGCCGCGGGCCGGCTGGCTCTCGGGGCCGGGTCGATCGCCGATCCGGTCTTCAAAATCCTGGTCGATTCTCCCGTGCGCATCGAGTTGCCGGACACGGCCTCGTTGAGCGACGAACAGGTGCGGATCATGGCCGCGGCGGTGGATCGCGTTCCGGGCGGCCCATTCGGGACGCGCTTGAAATTCAACGTGCCGATGCTGACGACGCTCGACTCCGCCCTGCTGGCCGAGACGCTGCTGCGATCCTCGGACGGTCTTTTCGGGGTGACGAGCATCTCGCCCGCGGCGGCCGAGGCGCTGGGCCGGATGCCGGAAGCGGCGGCCGGCAAACCAGATGCCGGGTTGAACTTCCCCGGCCTCGCGGAACTGAGCCCTGAGACGGCCCGGCTGCTCATGAACCGGCGGTGGGCGGGGATCTCGCTGGGGGCCAGGGAGGCTGCGCCGGAGACCGTGCGCAGGATCGTGCGGCAAAGCTCCAACGTGTCGCTGGGCCTCACAGCCATCACGCCCGAAGTGGCTGCCGCGTTCGGCGACATGGCCAGCGATACCTTTAATTTGGGAGGAGGCACGCTGGCGTTTCCATGCCTGTCCGAACTTTCCCCGGATGCGGCCCGGGTGCTGGTGACGGCGCTGAACCGCGGCGAGGAAGTGCCCACATGGGGCGGGCTCAACAGGTCGCCGCAGTTGTTCATCGGCGGCCGTGGTCTGGCGGGCATAGCTCCGCCGTTGACCCCGGCACTGGCTCGTGAGCTGGCGAGGTATCGAGGCCGGCTCTCGATCGCCGGCCTGCGGGGGGAGCGATCGCCGGAGGCGGCCGCCGCGCTGCAGGCGTATCGTGGCCCGTTCATCGAGTTGTCCGGCCCCGCGATCGACAGGCCGTCGCCCGAAACGGCCGCGGAACTGGCCAAGATCCCCGTGAAGCTCGACCTGCCGCTCCGGGTACTCGACTCGGTGCCGTTGGCCGAGAAGCTCGCCGGCCAAAGCAGTCTTTCGCTTAACGACCTGACCACGCTCTCCGAAGAGGCGGCCAAGGCACTGGCGCGGCACACGCGTGACCTGTCCCTCAACGGCCTGACCGAGCTCTCTGCCGAAGCCGCAAAGGCGCTGGCGCAGCACCAGGCCTTTGGCCTGCGGCTCAGCGGCCTGACCACGCTCTCCGCAGAGGCGGCCCAGGCATTAGCGCAGTACAAGGGCTTCCTGAACCTAAACGGCCTGACCACGCTGCCTGATGACGCGACCGAGGCCTTGGCGCAGCACAAGGGCAGCCTGTCGCTGAACGGCCTGACCACGTTGTCTGCTGACGCGGCCCAGGCCTTGGGGCAGCATCAGGGCGAGTTGTCCCTCGCCGGCCTGACCGCGCTCTCTGCCGAGGCGGCCAAGGCACTCGCTGCCGCCGAGAAGTGGTCCGGCTTTCTTCCTCGGGTCATCGCGATCGACTCCCCAGATGCGGTCGCAGTCGCCGAAGCCCTCGCCACGAAGAAAGGCCCGCTGAATCTCCCCAGCCTCAGGAAAATCTCCCCCAAGACGCTCACGGCCTTGATCCAGAAGGGAGACGTCGAGATTCCGCGGATCGAGACGCTGGAGTTGATCCCCGAACCCGACGGCAGCCCAACGGAAGACTTCTTGATTCCCCAGGGGTTCCAGCAGCGGCGGAAGCGGTGACCGGACCGCGCCGCCGTTGCTCTGAATCACCGGCTCAAGGTGGAGTTGCGGTGACCGTTCGTCGGTCTGGCTCTGTCAGCGGAAAAGCTCCCCGAGTAGGATTCGTCACAACCGCCCTTTTCTCTGTGAAAAGGCGTGGGTCGGCGACAAAGCGACTCAAAAAACGACTCACTTTCCAGTCCGCAGAAGGACGCATGAGTTAGCACGGGGCCCCTGAGCGGTGTTCGGCAAAGCGCCGCGGCAGACGACCCAGGCACCTGCCCAGCGATCATGCCAAGGCGGAGCCGGTCTCCGAGACCGCAGTCGGTTGCACCAGGAAGCCGCACGCTGGTGAAAGTGGTTCGGCGCATGCGCTCGTGGGCAGGGCACGTGGACTTTGCAGACTGCCCTCGATGCGTGTACGCTTGTGCGTATGGTAACGCTCGCTGATATCGAGGCCGCAGCCGTTTCGCTCTCGCCTGCTGAGAAGCAAGAGTTGATGCTCTTCCTGGTTTCGCGGCTTCGAGCTGAAGGTGCAACGCTGCCCGAACCCCGCATGTTTGCGGCGGACGAGATGGCCCGCTGGATTGCGGAAGATGAGGCGGACATGCGCCGCCTGCGGGAGCAGCCGTGAGGCTGTTTCTGGATTCGAGCATCATGATCGCCGGAGCCGTGTCGGCCGAAGGCGCGTCCCGGTCGGTGTTCCGCCTTGCTGGAACACATGAGTGGCGTTTGGTGACGATACCCTATGCCGTCGAAGAGACGGTTCGCAATCTCGCAGCCTTTGCACCATCAGTCACCGCATCGTGGCTGAGACTCCGGAGCCAGCTCGTTGTCGTCGATGATGTCGTGACGATCGACAAGCCGGCCGTATTTCCCGTGGAGAAGGACCGACCCATTCTCTTCAGCGCCTTGGCATCGGCCGATGTTCTTCTGACGCTCGATCGCGCCGATTTCAGCCGCCTTCTTGGCGACCGGTTCTATGGTCTCGCAGTCATGACCCCTGGCATGTGGCTCTTGCGGGAGCGAGAGGCAGGACGCTTGGGGCGAATGTGACGCGGAATTACCATATCGGCCCAGCGAACGTCCTGCCGCTCGATGCGAGCCGGTGCGGCACGCTGCGAAGAAAACTCCCCGAGTAGGAACAGTGCGAATCGCTGTTTTCGAGGGGAATACTGCAAAGCCGGCTCCGAAGTGACGTAAACGTCCATTCACCAACACCCGAAAGCCACGTTGCCAGAGTGTACCAAATATGGTACCAATTGTTGGTGGCATAAGCCGGCCAGTTACGATCGGAGCGAACCATGAAAAAGACCCACATTGGCAGCAAGCTCGACGACTTTCTCCGGGCAGAGAGGTTGCTTGAAGCAGCGACGGCAACGGCGACGAAGCGAGTCATTGCCCATCAGATCGCCATGGAAATGAAGCGACGTCGTCTTACAAAGATGGCGATGGCCAGTCGCATGAAGACGAGCCGTGCCGCTTTGGATCGGCTGCTTGACCCGGACAATCCATCAGTGACGATCGGTACCTTGGAGAAGGCCGCGGCCGCCCTGAACCGCCGGCTCAAGGTGGAGTTGCGTTGATCGTTCATCGGGGGCGTATTCCCCCAAATCCATCTCGATGGGGTCAGCGGGCATAGCGCGAGGGGAAGAGTTTGCGCATGTCGAGGCGATTGGCATCGATAACGCACTGCGGACGTGCCTGCCCAAACGCGGTCACTGCCGCCGCCGTGACCGCCGTATCATTCAGGCTGATCTCGTGAAGACTCGGGAGCGCCCGAAGCTTCCGCAGGCCTTCATCGGAGACGGCGGTGGAGTCCAACCGCAGCCACCGGAGTTTCGGAAGTCCCGCCACATGGGAAAGGCCGGCATCGGTCACCTGCGTAAAGCCAAGGTCTAGCGACTCCAACTTGGTCAGATGGCCAACTTCCGCCAAACCCGCGTCACCCACCTTTGTGTAGTAGAGCTCCAGCTTCTCGAGTTCCTTCAATCTACCGACAGACACGAGCCCCGCATCGCCCACCGCCGTCTTGGACACACTCAAGGAGCGCAGGCCGGAACAGTGATCCAACCCGGCGAGGCCGGCATCGGTGGTGGCGGAGCCAGTCAGATCGAGGATTGTGAACTCACCGAGCCCTTTGAGATGGGCAAAGCCTGCCCCTGCGATCTTGGTGTTTGAGAAATCCAGGAACCGCAAACCCGTCAATGGCGCGACGTGTCGGAGGTCATCGTCGGCGACGGGTGTCCCGTGAAAGGAAAGCCCACGCAAATCGTCGGCTTTCAGCCGCGAGAGTCCGGAGAGATCAGTGGCTCCCTCGGCACTGACGCGTAATTCCAGGTGCCAGCCCGCCGGCACCGCGATCCGCAGCCGGCCGCGGGCATCGCCTTTGGCGATCTCGCCAGAGCCGCTGAGGAAAGAAGGGCTCTCCTCCACGATCCAGAGCCGGCCGAGCGAATGACCCGCCGGAAACTCAAGGGTGTGTTCGACGGTCGGTTCTCGGCGATTGCACGCGGAGGGCATCGCCAACAGGAGCGTCACCGTGCAGGAGAGCAGGATTGTGGCGGTGCAACCGCTCCTGATCGGCATTGGCTCTATCTTATGCCTGAGTGGTCCGACCTGAATTTTCGTGGCAACGAAGGATACGTCGGCCAGCGGCACGTCCGTCAAGCGTGTCACGGCCGAATTGACACGGCTGGGAAACCACCCAGACCCACAACCTCTGAGAGGCAGCAGTTCCTGGATTTGAACCGAAGTGCGGATACGCGGTGCCGTCCGTTGCGGCACGGTGCCATTATGCGGATGGCCAAGATGGTGGCCGGTGCCGGCCCATGCCTGCCGGTGCCACGAAAGCTCCCCGAGTAGGAT
>JBJTDB010000152.1:0-14414 GCA_046092145.1 Planctomycetia bacterium
GAGTGAGCGAGGCCCAGGATGGGCGTAGCGAACGTCGGGCGAATGGCACGGGCAACCCCGGACGGGCGTCACCCATGTGCCGATCCGGGCACGCCGGCGAGGTCGTAGCCGCTGGAGGCGACGATTTCGACCGGAATGATCCGGCCGGTGAGCGGCCGCGCGGCCGACGTGCCGGGGGCCGTCACGTAGACCACGCAGTCGATGTCGGGGGCGTCGGCATAGGTACGGCCGATCCAGACATCCTCCCGTTCGTCGCTCGGGCGGTCGATGATCACGTCGAGCAGCTTCCCCACCTGCGCCCGGGTGTGCTCGTGGGCGATCTTCTGCTGCTCCCGCATGAGCAGATCACGCCGTCGCTCCTTCACCTCCTCGGGGAGATGGCCGTCGAGCCTGGCCGCCGGCGTGTCGGGCTCGAGGGAATAGGTGAAGACACCGAGCCGCTCGAACCGCCACCGTCGCACGAATGCGACCATTTCGTCGAACTGCGCGTCGGTCTCGCCGGGAAAGCCGGTGATGAACGTCGTCCGCAGGACGAGGTTCGGGATGCGGGCGCGAAGTTTCTCGAGCAGTTCTTCGGTGGGCTGCTTCGCCACCCGCCGCTGCATCCGCTTGAGCACGGGGTCGCTCGCGTGCTGCAGCGGCATGTCGAGGTAGGGAATCACCTTCGTGCTCGAGGCGATCGCGTCGATGAGCCGGTCGGTGAAATACATCGGATAGAGATACATGAGCCGGATCCAGGTGAAGCCCTCGATCTTTTCGAGCTCCGCGAGCAGCTCCACCAGCCGCGGCTCGCCGTAGAGATCCATGCCGTAATAGGTCGTGTCTTGCGCGACGATCACGAGCTCCTTCACGCCGTCCGCGGCCAGTTCCTTCGCCTCGCGGACCACCTCCTCGATCGGCTTCGTGGCATGCTTGCCCCGCATCTTCGGGATCGCGCAAAACGTGCAGGTGCGGTCGCAGCCCTCGGAGATCTTGAGGTAGGCCATGTGCCGCGGCGTCACCCGCATGCGGCCCGAGTCATCGAGGGCCCGTGCGGGGGCCGGCTTGAAGATGCTCCGCTGCTCGCCGAGCCGGCCGATGAGCCGCTCGGCCGACCTCGCCACCTCGTCCCGCGAGAAGACGCCGATCACAGCGTCTACGCCGGGCAGCTCGTCGAGCAGTTTGTCTTTCTGCCGCTCGGCGAGGCAACCGGCCACGATCACGCCCCGCGTCTGGCCCGCCTTCTTGAGGTCGAGCATCTCGTTGATCGCCGCATACGACTCGGCCCGCGAGGCGTCGATGAAGGCGCAGGTGTTGACGATCACGAGATCCGATCCCGCCGGCTCGCCCACGAGCTGCCAGCCGTCGTCCCGCAAGAGGCCGAGCATGCGCTCGGTGTCGACGAGGTTCTTCGGGCAGCCGAGGCTCACCATGGCAAACGTGCCGCGGCAGGTGGCCGGATCGACCGGTGCGATCGCCGGCATCACGGAGGTGCCGGCGCCGCACGACGCGCTCGCAGAGGAATCGACGATCTGAAGCTGCTGCATGGCGTCAGACCCTGGCGGCGATCAGCTTGTCGAGCTCCTCGCGGAGCTTCGGCAGGATCGCGTCGTAGGGGAAGGCGCCGAGCTCGGCGCTCCGCTTCTTGAGGTTCACGTGCGTGGGGCCGCACCAGAGGCCGAGGTCGGCGTCGTCGGTCTCGCCCGGGCCGTTCACGCGGCAGCCCATCACGGCGATCGTGATCGCATGCTCCTTGGCATAGGCCGTCATCTCCTTCACCTGCTTGGCGAGCTCGATGAAGGCCTCGTTTTCCACCCGCGAGCAGCTCGGGCAGGAGATGATGTTGAGCGACGAGAGGCCGTAATCGACCACGCTGCGGACGCGGCCTGCCGCGATGTCGGCGAGGATCGCGTTGGCGGCGGCGATCTCCTGCGGTTTTTCGGCGTTCGGCACCGTGAGCGACACGCGGACGGTGTCGCCGATGCCCCGCGAGATCAATTGCTCGAAGGCGATCCGCGTCTTGATGATGCCGTCGGGGGGCATGCCCGCCTCGGTGACGCCCAGGTGGATCGGCACGTCGGGCCGCGATTCGGCGAACCGCCTGTTGACCTCGATCACCTTCTTCGGGTCGGAATCCTTGAGCGAGACGACGTAGCGCGTGAAGCCGATCGAATCGAGCAGCTCGCAGTGCTCGAGGGCGCTTGCGAGCATCGGCCCGAGCGAATCGTCCTCGGCGAATTTTTCCTTCTTGGCGGGATCGACGCTGCCGCAGTTCACGCCCACGCGGAGGGCGCAGTCGTTGGCGGCGGCCACCTCGGCGATGAACTTGACCTTGTCCTGCCACGGCTTCGTCGGCTCGTGGTGGTAGAGGTGGCCGGGGTTGTAGCGGAGTTTGTCCACATGGGGGGCGACCTCGACGGCGAGCCGGTAATTCTCCTGCAGGTCGATCGCGAGATTGGCCTGCGTGCCAACGCGGATCGCGGGAAGCGCGGCGGCGTCTTTCTTCGAATCGACGGCGATCCGGACGACCCCCGCGCCGGCCCGGTGGAGGTCTTCCACCTGCGCGAGCGTCGCCTCCACGTCCTGCGTGTGGGTGGCCGTCATGCTCTGCGGAGCGATCGGGTGGCCGGCGCCGATCGTGATGCTGCCGATCCTGACGGGCCGCGTGGGATTTCGCTTGATCTCGACCAAGGATGCACCTCGTGTGACACTTTTCTCCCTAGAAACAATAGCAGACACGCCCCCGTCGGGGATACGCCCATGCGGTATGACCCGCTCCTTCATATCGTCCTCCACGAGCCGGAGATCCCGCCCAATGCCGGCAACGTGGGGCGGACCTGCGTGGCGATCGGCGCGAAGATGTGGCTCGTGAAGCCGATCGGCTTCAAGCTCGACGACTACTACCTGCGACGGGCCGGCCTCGATTATTGGGACGAGCTCGAATGGGAGGTGGCCGAGTCGTGGGACGACCTGGTCGCGCGGCTCGCCGCGATCGGCCGGCAGCCGAACTGGCTCTTCGAGGTGGGGGGCCAGCGGCAGTACACCGACGTGGCGTATGCGCGGGGCGACGTGCTCGTCTTCGGGAGCGAGTCGAAGGGGCTCTCGCCCGCATTGCTCGCAGCCCACCCGGGCCGGCACGTCGCGATTCCCGCGCGGCCGCAGGTGCGGAGCCTCAACGTGGCCAATTGCGCCGCGCTCGTCGCCTACGAGGCGGTCCGCCAATTCGGCGGATTGCAGTGATCCGCTTGCTCCGCAAGCGGATCACTCTGCCGAGAAGCCCGCTGCGCAAGCAGAGGGAAAACGCTTGCCATCGACGTACCGCGACCCGCATTCCCTCAGCTCGCGCTTCGGGCTTCTAGGCAGACTGAAGCCTGCCCTACATTTCGATCTCGTAGCCCTTGCGATAAGGCCGGGCGAGCATCCCGCTGGCCTCGTCGTCTCCGAGGATCTGCTCGGCGACGGGATCCCACTTCAGCGACCTGCCGAGCCGTGCGCTGATGCCGGCGAGGTGGCAGATGTTGAGCATCTTCATGTGGGAGTGGACGTCGGAGATCGGCATCACGCCGCTGCGAGTGCACTGCAGGAAGTTGGCCCAGTGGGCCTTCCGCTCGTTGCCCTCCATGGGCATGTGGCGGTAGACCTTCGCGATCGCGTCGGGCGGCAGCGGATCATCCTTCAGGGCGTCGACCGGCTCGCCGGTGAGCTTGCCGCGGCTCACGAAGATCCGCCCCTTGTCGCCCTCGATCAGCACGCCGTTGTCGGTGTCGTGCCGGATCACCATCTGCGCGCCGCCCGGGAAATCGACCGTGAAGAGGAATTCGGTGGCGGTGTTGTATCGATCCTTCTCGACCGGCACGCCGTCCTTGAATTCCACCGGGTGCTTCGCCGTGCCGCTGATCCCCGTCGGCCCCGCCGTCTGACCGTTGAGCATGAGTGCCCACGTGGCGATATCGACATGGTGCGCGCCCCAGTCGGTGAGCTTGCCACCGGAGTACTCATACCACCAGCGGAATTCGTAGTGGCAGTTGGTCTGCGGCTTGGGCAGCGTTTCCTTGCCGTCCTTGTCCTTGATGGCCGGCCCTTGGAGCCAGCGATAGTCGGCCACCGGGGCTGGCCCGAGCCAGCGATCCCAGTCGAGCCCTGTCGGCACCGCCACGACGGGCAGCGCGGGGCTCGAAGGCGGTGCGCCGATCGCCGCCTGCACCCGCTTGATCCTGCCGAGCCGGCCTTCCGCGACGATCGCCATCGCAGTCGTGAACCGTGCGAAATCACTCCGCTGCTGCGTGCCCACCTGCACCGTCCGCCCGGTCTTCCGCTGCACCGTGCGGATCAGTTTGCCCTCGTCGATCGTGAGCGTGAGCGGCTTCTCGCAGTAAATATCCTTGCCGGCGAGCATCGCCTCGATGACGGGCTTCGTGTGCCAGTGGTCGGGCGTGGCGACGTGGATCACGTCGATGTCTTTCCGCTCCAGGATCTTGCGGTAGTCGGCGTAGACGGCGGCTTTGCCCTGGCTGTAGCGGTCGTTGGCTTCGGCGGCGCGGTTGGCGTCGGCGTCGGCGATCGCGACGACGTCGATCCAGTCCTTGGCCACGCCGATATTTGCCTTCGTGATGTCGCCCGCCCCGATGAGGCCCAGGGCGATCCGGTCGTTCTTCGACTTCGTCTCGTCGGCAAGCGTCCGCGGCTGCGAGAAGAAGTAGGGGGTCGATGCGGCAGCGGCGGTCACCGTGCAGGACGAGAGAAAATCGCGGCGAGATGGCTTCATGGCGGGCTCCTGGGCGTTTTCCGAACGGATCGGCCGCGGAAGTCTACCCCGTCTCTCATCCGCCTCCAATCGGCGGGGCCGCCGGGCGAGGCGCCTCCTCGATCGTCGCGTGAAGGGCCAGGTGGCGGTAATAGACCTCGAGCATGCAGGTGCAGAGACAGGTCATGAAGAGCCTGCCGCCCACGTAGCCCCACTTGTCGTTGGAGGGACTCCAGCTCCCCTTCTCTCGTCCCTTGTCGACCTGCGACTCCGGCAGAGCCGTGCGCATCCAGTCATTCCACTGCCGCCACGGCTCGCCCTCCATGTGGTGGAGAACCTGGGTCGCGTAATACCAGGCGTAGACATCGGGATAGTCGAAGCCCTTCGGCACCTCGCGAAGCAGCAACGCGGCGCCCGCGACGAGCTTCGGATCGTCTCTCCGCCAGCCGAGGTACTGCCGGCAGAGCAGCGCCTCGGCGGTGAGCGCGGGGCGAATCTGAAAGCCATGCTTCTGCCGCATGATCTCGTAGCCATACCCCTTGTCGTCGGAGACGAACACCGCGTCGAGAAATGCCGTCATCCTCCCATAGGTTTCCCGGGGCACCGAAAGCCCGGCCATCTCCGCGGTCTTGAGGGCCATCATGTACCAGCCGGTCACCGACATGTCTCCATGGTTGGGACTGTTCGGTTCCGGCGGGCGATACTTCCAGCCTCCGTCCGGCATCTGCGCCGCGACCGCGTAGTCGACCGCCCGTTGGGCCGCAGCCTGAAGGGACACTTCTCCGGTCATGCCATACAGTTCACACAGCGCGATCGTCGCCTGCGCATGGGCATACATGACCTGCTGCTCTGGAATCTGTCCGATGTCGAACGTGCCGTTCGGCGACTGCCGCGAGAGGAGGGCCGTCCATCCCTTTCGGACGGCGTCGCGATGGGCCCCATCCCGAGTCGAGTTGCCCGCTCCCTGCAGCGCAAGCAGCGCCATCGCGGTGGCGGCGAGCCGGTTCTCCTGGCGGCTGCCGTCGAGATACGGGCCACGAAGGCTCCAGAGGCCGCTCTTTTCCTGATTGCGAACGAGCCACTCGAGCGCCAGGGCGACGGCCGTCTCGGTCTCACCGCCACCGCCTCCGGCCTCGAGGAGCGCATCACGCCGCCCCGGTGAACGCCCCGTCAGCAAGAAACGCACCGTCGGTGCCCCGCCTACCGAGGGCGATTCGACCACGTCGTCGGGCGTTGGCGAATTCTCCTTCGGATCAGGATCGGGAGCGGGCGGGCTGTCGGTGGTGGCGATCGTGTCTGGCTTTGGCGGCATCGACGCCATCTCGGGCTCCGGCTCGGCTTCGGGAGCGGGCTGTGCATCGTCGGGCTTCTCGTCGCCGGCGGTCTCCTGCTCGACGGCCAGCCCGTCTGCGAGCGGCCCTGCCCCCTGCTCCGGACCGAATGCCAGATCGAGCCGGAATCGTTCGATCCGCTGTCCGCGCGTGATCACAAGCGCGAGCACGAGGAGGATGATCACATGGAGCGAGAGGCTCAGCGTGAATGGCGAGCTGTGCTGCAACCAGCGGTCGAACGGCTGGCCCTCTTCAGGTTCCGGCAGCCCGTCGGCAACCGTCGGCCCTGCGGCCCACGGTTCGATCCATTCGCAACGTGATCGCTCGGGATCTGCGGGACCCATCGAAAATCCGGGGCGTTCCGGCTGGGGCTTCTTTTTCGGGCAACGACGGCGTATTATCCAGGGATCGCTCAGTCGCCGATAGATTGTTTCCATCGGTCGCCAGAGCGATCACCATCACTTTCCTCGACAGACTTGGAAAGCCAACGTCGCGGGGTGGAGCAGCCCGGTAGCTCGCGAGGCTCATAACCTCGAGGTCGTAGGTTCGAATCCTACCCCCGCCATTTCACGCCGGCAGGACCATTTTTGGCTCCTGCCGGCTGTTTTTTTCGCGGCATCCTGCCTCGACGCCGTGGTACTGGTGCCGTCAACCTGGTGAGGATCAAGTCCGATGACGTTGACTGTGTCGCGTGGGATGCTGTGCCGAGTTTGCTTCGCGGTGCTGGCGCTGATTGCCTGCGCCTGCATGTCGCCGGGGAATATGGCGTGCGCCGAGGACGCGTGGACGCCGCTCTTCAATGGCACATCGCTTGCCGATTGGGAGAAGGTCGGGAACCAGGCGAGTGTCTGGGAGGTGGTGGACGGAGAGATTCGTGGTTCGGGTGCCGCGTCGATGCTCGTCTGCACGAAGGGCCCGTATAAGAACTTCCGGTATCGGGCGGAAATCAAGATCAACGACGGCGGCAATTCTGGGCTCTACTTCCGCACCACACGCAAGCCCGGTTTTACTGACGGGTATGAGGCTCAGATCGACAGCACGCATACCGATCCGATTCGCACCGGTTCTCTCTACGGCATGAACCACGTCTACAAGCAACTCGTCAAGCCTGACACGTGGTTTACGTATGAGTTGCAGGTGCGCGACGATGTGTGGCGCGGCAAGAACGTCACTCGAATCAAGGTCACGGTGGATGGCGACGAACTCTACGAATACCTCGATTTTGCGTCGACCTTCAAGCAGGGCTACTTTGCTTTTCAGCAGCACGATCCGGGCAGCACGGTGAGCATTCGCAAGGTCGAGGTCATGCCGCTCGCCGATTAGACGAACGAAAAAGGTGCGGGCCACGTGGCTGGCACCTTTTTGTTTTCGCGACCGTGTCAGGCAATCGCCCGCACCTGATGACGGAGGGCGTGCTTTATCGCCTCCCAGTCGGCAGGCACGAGCATCGTCGGCATTGGCTCGTCATCCGCGTCGTCGAAATAGCACAGTGCTGCCAGCACCCGCCCGACATCCGTCAGGCTGAACCGCCGACAGTAGGCGTCGATCATGGCCTTGAGCGACATCGTGCCGCCAAGCGCGTGTACGTCGATGAAATCTTTTTTCGTGCCGCGCTGCGACACGGCCAGCAACTTCATGGCTGCGAGATCGGCCAGGCCGGCCAGTCGGCAGCCGTACTCAGGCCAATCGAGTGTGGGCTCGAGCAGCGGTGGCTTGAATTCCAGAAAACTCACCTTCACTCCATCGACCGAGCCGTGCACGGTGCCTTGAGCCAGCGATGTCGGCGACAGCCGAACACCGCGGCCGGCAAGCGAGGCTGAGAAATTGACGGGCTCACCGGGAAACTGCTGCGTGCACCAGTCGAAATCGACGGATTGCCGATGGCCCAAATGAATCGCCACGGCCGTACCGCCGATCAGATGGAATCCTCCCGCCGTCACCGCAGGGCCGAGTCGCCGCAGGCAGGCCTGCTGTTCCGGAGGAAGTACTTCGGCATGCATCATTGGCCGATTGCCCCTTCCCACAATCGACGCTCCGGCTCCGCGAGCCACTGCTGCACATCAACGGCAGGCAGGCCAATCAGGGTTTCCCAGAACCGCACCTGCTGCGATGAGAGCAGCCTTCCGCGGTGGCGAATGATCCATTCGCGGATCATGTCATCGCCGTAAGTCCTGCGGAGCCAGCGGATGGCGTCAAGCGGGCCGCTGGCAAGCACCCGTCCGATGACGAAGTCTCGCTGACGCGATGCATCGAGCATGGTGAAATCGCAGTCCCAGAAAAGGGGACGAAGCAGTTCGGGCAGACCTTCTGATACGCCGGCGACAGCTTCCATACCTCCATATTACAAAAAGGTGCCAGCCACCAAATCTTGGCACTTTCACTGCGGCTTCCGCTCGCACAAACCCTCCTGCTTGCCCAGATTTGGTTGCTGGCACCTTTTCCCCGCGGCTTGTGCCAACGGCCGCTCCCCGGGCAGACTGCGTCGCATGACCATCTCGATCAGCCGCCATGAAACGGCAGACTCCCTCGTGCTCTCCGTCTCCGGGCGGCTCGACGCCGAACACGCGGGCGAACTCGCCCGCGCGGTCGATGAGGACCTCCGCCGCGGCAACCACGCCATCGCCCTCGACCTCACCGACTGCGGCTTTCTCAGTTCGGCCGGCATCCGCGTGCTTTTCGAGATCCACCGGGCGGCCAAGGGCGTCGGCGGCGCGTGCCTGATCCGCGCGGCCAGCGAGCCGATTCGCAAGGTGCTCGACATCACCCGCCTCACACCGATTCTGATGGAGCCGACGGACGGCAAGGCGGCGAGCCACACGGCCTCCACGCCATCGATCGCCGCAATCGATCTCGAGCTCGAGAAACTGCGGCTCATCGGGCTCGAGCGACCGGCGGCCGCCCCACTCACCGGCCGGCTGATCGGAGCCCCCGCCGAGGCCCTCTTCGGCCGCGCGGCAGCCGGCGAACGAGTGCCGCTGACGCCTCGCGCCTTCGCCATCGGCCTCGCCGCCCTCGCAGACGCCGAACCGCTCGCCACACGCGCCGGCGAGATGCTCGCCGCCTGCGGCACAGCCTTTCATCGCCTGCCGCAGCCCTTCTCCGCGATCGACTACCTCGCCGCCACAGGCCGGCTCGTGCCGGAGGTCGATGTCGCCGCAGGGCTCGTCTGGGAGGGCATCCCTTCGGGTCGAAGCGGCTTCGAGCCGGCCGCCGAGGCCGACGCCGTCGCGATCGATGACCTGATCGCAACCCTCTTCGAGCAGACCGCGGCCGATGCGATCACGATCGTGGCCGCGGGCGAGGTGCATGGCCTCGTGGGGGCCGAACTCATCCGCCCGCTCGCCGAGGCCTCCGCCGCCGACCGCCCCGGCACGCCGCATCGTGAGACCGCCGCCCGCTGGCTGAGCTTTTCCCGGGAACCGGTGCATGCCCGCCGCACGGCGCTCGTCGTGGGCATCGCCACCCGCGGCCAGCCCACCGGCCCGCTGGCCGACTTCGTGCGGCCGCTCGGCGCGGGCCCGATACAGGGCCACCTTCATGCGACGGTCTTTCCACTACGGCCGCTCAAGCGGGGCAGCGGCGACCTCGCCACCACCGTCGCCGACATCGCCGCATCGGAGCCGCTGGCCCTCATGCATCTCCTTCCCGATCCGGAGCCCGTGCTCGGAAGCGGTCGGTCACAGCTCGTCCGCGGCCGCGTGTGGTTCGCGCCGCTGGCCATCACCGGAGCACGCGTATGATCACGCTGCTCTCCACCTGGACGTTTGGCCTCGCCCTGGCGCTTGTGGCGCTTGGCGTGTTCGTGAGCTACCGCCTCTTCTCGTTTCCCGACATCACGACCGACGGCTCGTTCACGCTCGGCGCCGTCGTCACGGCCGTGCTGCTCACCGCCGGCGTCGATCCATTCCTGGCGACGCTCGGCGGCATGGCGGCGGGCGGCCTCGCAGGCTGCACCACCGCCGTGCTCCACGCCTTTCTCGGTATCGAGCGGCTGCTTGCCGGAATTCTCGTGACGACGGCGCTGGCGAGCGTGAACCTCGTCGTGCTCGGCCGCAGCAACGGTCCGCTCGCCGCCGCACACACCCTCTTCGACCAGGCGGAGGCGGCCCTCGGCCCGCAGCTCGAACGCACAGGCCTGTCCGCGGCCGTCGCGGGCGAGTCGGCCCGGCTCGTCGTCATGCTCGCGATCGTCGCCCTTGCGATCGCCGCCCTCTGGATCTTCTTTCGCACCCAGCTCGGCACGGCGATGCGGGCCGGCGGCGACACCGCCACGATGGCCCGCGCGCTCGGCCGCGACACCGGCGGCATGACGCTCGCGGGCCTCGCGATCGCCAATTCGCTGACGGCGGTCTCGGGCGCGCTGGTCGCCCAGTATCAGGGCTTCGCCGACGTGCAGATGGGGATCGGGATGGTGGTCTGGGGCATGGCGAGTGTGTTCCTAGGCGCCGCGCTCGTCGGCCCTGTGCGGCTCGGCGGCGCGCTTGTCGCCACGGCCGCCGGCAGCGTGACGTTTCGGCTGCTTGTCGCGGCCGCCCTCCGCGCTGGCCTCGACCCCGACTGGCTGAAGGCGGCCACCGCCGCCGTCGTGCTCGCCGCCCTCGTCGCCCCGCGATTCTTCTCCCGAGGCAGCCATGCTCGAACTCACTGATGCGGTCGTGTCGTTCGCCTCGCCTGGCGGGCCGGTCGTCCGCGCCGTGGATGGCATCTCGCTCACGCTGCCGGCGGGCTCGTTTGTCGTCGTGATCGGCACCAACGGCTCGGGCAAGAGCACGCTCCTCGGCTCGATCGCCGGCACGGTGCGGCTCGACGGCGGCACGCTGCGACTGGCCGACCACGACATCACGCGCTGGCGGGAACACGAACGGGCCACGCTCGTGGGGAGGGTGTTTCAGGATCCGCGGGCGGGCACGGCCTCGAGCCTCACCGTGCTGGAAAACATCGCCGTGGCCGCCTGCCGCGGCCGCCGCGCCGGCCTCGGCTGGGCGACGGGTCGGCACCTGCGGGAGGAAGCGGCCCGCCGCCTGGCCGCGATCGTGCCCGGGCTCGAAACGCGGCTCGATCAGCCGATCGGCTCACTCTCCGGCGGCCAGCGACAGATCGTCACGCTCGGGATGGCCACGTGGCAGCGGCCCGAACTGCTCCTGCTCGACGAACATACCGCCGCCCTCGATCCCGCGGCCGCCGACCGGGTCATCCAGGCCACGGCCAGGATCATCCGCGAGCATGGGCTCACGGCGCTGATGGTGACGCATTCGCTCGCCCAGGCCGCGGCGCTTGGCGATCGGCTGCTCCTCATCCACCGCGGCCGCATCGCCCTCGACGTGCAGGGGGCCGCCAAACGCCGGCTCACGGCCGACGACCTCGCCGCCCGGTTCGACGCCCTTCGCCGCGCCGACCAGCTCGACGACACCGCCGCCCTCACGCTCGCCGAGGCCTATGTATGAATCGAGTCGCGTCGCCGCCGTCAGCCCTCGTCGTCTTCCTCAGGCGGGCGCTCCCCACCCTCCTGCTCCTCGGCGGGGCCTCGGCCCTGTTGCTCGTGACCGACCGGGCCGGCGCGAATCGCGCGGTGCCCGCCGTGGCCGTGCTCCAGCAGGTGAGCACCACGCTGCTCGACGACGCCGTGACCGGAATGATCGAGGGCCTCGCCGACCGCGGCTACATCGACGGCTCGACGGTGACGATCCGCCGCTATAACGCCGAGGGGGATCTCGCGCAGGCCAACGCGATCGCCCGCGAGATCGCCGGCGGCCCGTTCGACCTCGCGCTCACCTCGAGCACGCCGTCGCTGCAGGCGCTCGCCACGGCCAACGACCGGGGCCGCATCCTGCATGTCTTTTCCGCGGTCGCCGACCCCTTCTCGGCCGGTGTCGGCTTCGATCGCGGCGATCCGCTCGTGCATCCGCGCCACCTCGTCGGCTACGGCAGCCTCGCGCCGGTCGACGCGACGTTTCGGATCGCGCAGGCGGCCAACCCGCGGCTGGCGAAGGTGGGCGTGGCCCACAATCCGTCGGAGAGCAACTCGCGGCGGTTCATGGAACTGGCCCGGGCGAGCTGCGCCGCCCGCGGCATCGTGCTCTTCGAGGCGGCCGTCGAAAACTCCTCCGGCGTGATCGAGGCGATCCAATCGACGCTCTCGCGCGGCGCGGAGGCGGTGTTCGTGCCGGGCGACACGACGGTGTCGAGCGTCATCGACTCGATCATCGTCACGGCCGCGAAGGCGGGCGTGCCCGTCTTCACCGTCGTGCCCGGAAAGCCCGATCGCGGCACGCGGTTCGACGTCGGTGTCGACTTCCGCGAGGTCGGCCTGCTGGCGGGCCGGCTCGCCGGCGACCTGCTCCACGGCACCGATCCCGCGACGGTGCCGATCGGCGAGACCGCCCGCGAGATCCCGCCCCGGCTCACGATCAACCTCGCGGCCCCGGGCTACGATCGCAGCCGCTGGCGAATCCCCGACGACCTGCTGCGGCAGGCGAAAACCGTCGTCGATTCCGACGGCCGCCGCGACCAGGCCGATGCGATCCTCGCCGGCCCGTTCACCGAGGCCGCGCCGCCGCCGCGGTGAACCGGACCGGCCCCGGCCGCCGAGTCAGCCCCGCCCCGCATCGCCCTGGGGGCTGGGTGGGTCCTCGCATGAGGTCTGGATCGCGGTCTCGCGTGCGCATGCACTCAGTGCATTTCGACGGCGCAGGTGCCCAGGCCGCCGCGGAAATAGTTGAACTGAACGTTCGGATGATCGGCCAGCAGCGACATCGGCACGCTCGCATCGGCGAGGCCCTTCGAGATCATCAGCGCGGTGAGCCGCTGGCCCAGCGGGTTGTCGTGAACGCCCGCATGCCTGAACGCTGATCCGGCATCAGCGAGAACGGGACGTGTGGTGCGGAATCGCCCGTGAACAGAGCCCCAGCACCCCGAATTCAAGGACAGACTCGAGGGCTGCGTGCCGCTGCCGCCCAGTCGGAACGGCGGCATGGCCGGCGAGCGCCAGCGACGCAAACCCGTGGACCACGCTCCACGCCTTGAGTTCCGCCCCTTCCCGCCGGTCGGCAGGCAGCAGGCCGTCGGCGACGAGCGCGTCGAGTGAGCGGCCGAGCAGTTCCCACGGCGTCGGCATCGACACGCCGGCCGCGGCACTGGTCAAACATGCGACGCCGCTTCCACTGAACATGAGGCGAAAGAGCTCCGGATGCGCCATCGCGAACTCGACGTACGCACGCCCGACGGCCTTGAACCGCGCGATCGCGGGCCTCTCTTTATTTCCGCTTTCAGCCGCGCGATCCATCGCTTTCAGCATGCGGCTTGCCAGCTGCTCGAGCCCGCCGGCTGCGGCAGCGGTCAAGAGCGCCGACTTGTCGTCGAAATGACGGTACGCCGCATTCGCGGAGACGCCCACGTCGCGGGCGGCTTCCCGGAGGCTGAAGGCGGCCTCCCCGCCCCGCTCGATCAGGCGCACCGCGGATGCAATCAGCGCGTTGCGAAGATCCCCGTGGTGATATGCCTCGCGTGCCTGGCTCATCGACTCATGTTGACACCGTCCACTTCGGTTGTCAAAGTGTACGGCGTGAACATCGTGCCCGGCGGCAAAAAGGAGCTTCCGATGACCGCACTCCACCGCGTGTTTGTTTGTGGCGCCACTGGACGGCAAGGCGGCGCGGTATCTCGCGCGCTCTTGGCACATGGCTTCGACGGCATCGCGCACTTCGAGTCGAAGCAACGCATCGCCGATCGGCTGCGGCTCGGGCCGCTTCCCTTCACGACGTTGGGCACGGTCTGGTTCATCGACAACATCCTCGATCCCAAGATGGGCGAGTCCCTGACGCTTCCGATCCTTGCGGGTTCACTCGCCAGCCACGTGCACTTTCCGACGCTGGCCACAGCCGACATCGCGAAGGCCTGTGTGAAGATTCTGCAGTCCCCGTCCGCCCACGCCGGGAAGCACTTTGACCTGATCGGAGACCGTTTGCACCGTGGCGGAGATGAAGCAGGTCTACGCCCGCGTGACAGGCCGGCGGGCGAAGTGGTACCGGATGCCACGCTGGGTCATGCGGTGGATCAACAAGGAATTCGCCGAGCAACTGGCGTGGCACAACCGCGTCGATTTCGACGGACAGCCGGATCAGCTGCGGGCGTGGCTCGGCGAGCCGGTCACCTTCGAGCAATTTCTTCGGCAGCACCAGAACATCACTCTGTGCGTCGTGGCATGCGAATCGCTTTGAAAAACGTGCGCCGCGCAATGGTCGGTGCACGCGACTTGAGAGGGTAGCCGTATGGCATGGTGGAGCAGCGTGGTGTCGTCGGTCGCGTTCGCGATAGCGATTGCCGTGGCGACGTACAGCTGGCCGCGGATGCGCCTGTTTGCA
>JBJTDB010000153.1:0-2284 GCA_046092145.1 Planctomycetia bacterium
CGGCAAGGGGGGCGCGATCCTCCTCGGCTTTCCGGGCACGACGCAGGACGTCGATGTGTTTCCCGCCAAGGATGCCGACAACGGCCGCCGCCTCGTCACGGCAATCCGCCAACTCGGGTTCTCGCTCGACGATGCGATCGCCCGCGAAATCATCGCCGGCAAGGACTTCGTTCAGCTCACTGATGGGCCCTTCGACCTCGACATCGTGTTCGCGCCGGATGGGATCGAAAACTACGCCGAAGCGAAGCGTCGCTCGGTGACGGAAGGCATCTTTCCTGTTGCCAACATCCGGGACATCATCGCCAGCAAGAAGGCCAGCAACCGGATGAAGGATCGCATGGATCTCCACCTGCTCGAACTGTTTCGCATCGAGTACGAGTCGCGGCGGTGACCGGCCTGAGGCTGAAAGCCGGCGCGGCTCGGTCACGGCTCGGCTCGGCTCGGCTCCGGTCGCCGGCGGCTTGCCGCCCCGCCAGCTGCCGGGAAGCCCGTGGCGCAAGCCAGGGAATGGGGCAGGCAATGGCGCTGGTCGGGAAGTCTACAGACGGATAGGTTATTGTCCTAGCTGGAGCGGTGATCGAAAATGTCTAAGTGAGACATGGATCTCAACAAGAGGGGTTGGCGATGGCGGCCGCCGAAGATCTCCTCGCTGCGGGCCCTCATCGAGCGAGGGCTGCGGGCGGAACTCGTCCGCGGGGCTACGGAGCTGTGGACGCACGACGGAGGATTCGTGAAAATTCCGGGGCTCTTGATTCGCGATCCGCTCAAGGCGTGAGGTATCGCTTGCGGATTCTCTCGCCCCCCCATGGGCTTCTCGGGAAATGGGCTTCGGTGAGGCAAGAGACCGTGTCCGTCTGCCCGCGGAGCCCCAGGTGGAAACCCGGGGAAGATGCGGTCCCCATCCCGTGTTGTGCCCCGGGCATCCGGGCCGCGTTGACATACGAGTGAACGTTTGTACACTCTCGGGTGTCGATTGCTGGCCGCCGCCGCGTGGAGGCATAATCTGTCCAGGAGAGGCTTACCGATGATCTACGACCTTGACGACCTTAAGAGGCATCTGCAGCCCGTGTTTAGCGAGCAGCAGACCAACGTGCTCGCCACCTGCCTGTACGAGTATTACCAACCCATCGTGCACCAACGGGAAATGGCGGCCATCCGCAGTGTGCTCGAGAGAGTCGCCGAAAACCAGGATCGCACCGACGAGCGAATCAACCGCCTGGTCGAGTCCCAGGAGCAGACCGACGAGCGGGTCAATCGGCTCACTGAAGCCCAGGGGCGGACCGAGCATCGGGTCACTCAACTTGCCGAAGCCCAGGAACGGACCGAGCATCGGGTCACTCAACTTGTCGAAGCCCAGGAACGGACCGAGGAGCAGGTCATCCACCTTGTGGAGGCTCAGAAGCAAACCGAGCAGCGAATGGATCGCCTTGCAACAGCGCAGGAAAAAACCGAGCACCGCATGAATGCTCTCGTTGATACGCAGCGAGAAACCACGCGGGGGCTCGCGGAACTGACGCGAATCACGAAAGAGGTCGTGTGGGGGCTCGGCGATCTGCGGAAACAGGTGGGCGGCTTGGCCTTCTCGGTTGGGCAGGGCCTTGAAGCCTACGCGATGGAGCGAATCCCGAAACTCCTCGCGGAGCGGTTTCAATTCGTCGTCGCTTCCGCCGCGCCTGAGACGCTCGGGCCGGAGGGCGCAGCCGCGGAGATCGACGTCGTGTGCCGTGGCATGGAAGCAGGAAAGGCGGTCGTCGTGCTCTGCGAAGTCAAGACAAACATCACCGAGACCGAGGTGCGAAGTTTTCTCGCCACGACGGATCGGGTGCGGCTGACCGCGGGGGCCGACGATGTGCGAGTGCTGTTTTTCGGCTACCGGGCCAGCGAGGAGGTTCGCCGGCTGATCGCCGAACATGGCTGTCTGCTCGCGTTTCCGCGTGGGCTGATCGTCGGTTGACCCATTCGCGGCGAGGTGAGCCATAGAACGTGCCAAAAACTGGCAAAAATGGCTCAGTTTGGTATGAATTATCTCCATGAAGCGGAATTTCGAGGCAACACTCCGGGCGTGGAAGCAGCGGGCGGATCGCAAGCCTCTCGTGGTCAAAGGCGCACGTCAGACGGGAAAAACCTTCGTCATCGAGCACTTCGGCCGCTCGAACTTCGAATCGGTTCACTCTCTCAACTTCGAGGCCGACCCCAGGCTCGCGACAGTTTTTGACGGCGAGTTGCAACCCGATCGGCTCCTTCGGAATCTGTCCCTACTTGGTCGATTCGATCCAGCCAGTGC
>JBJTDB010000154.1:0-3258 GCA_046092145.1 Planctomycetia bacterium
CAACGCCCTGGTGGACCGTCGCTGCGGTCGTCTGCGGGGCATCGACGACCATGCTGCTGCTGGCCTGGGCTGCCTCGCGGCCACGGCTGGTGCGGGAGGGATCAGCGCTCGTCGTGCAGGTGTCGCCACTGGTGCGGGAGACGGTGCCGCTCGAGATCGTGGAGTGTTTCTTTCCCGGATCGACTCCGATCGATGCCGCCGGGGCGCCGACGGGCGACGAGCATGCGGCCTTCCGGGTGGGCACGTTCGTCGTGCGATTGGCCGAGCGGGCCCTCGACCATCGCACGCGGACGACGTTCCGGCCGTGGGTGAGCTGGGAGGACGGTTCCATCGTGTTCGATGGTCGGTGGTGCGAGCCGCTGACGCCGGCGCGGGCCCGCGAGCTTGGCGAGAAGCTCCTGGTTGCCAAGAGAAGCCTGCGTGATGCCGCGGTTGCCGATGGGCCTGCCGTCGGAGGGCCCCGATGATCTGGCGCGGGCTGCTCGTGAGCGTGCGGAACGCCACCGAGGCGGCGTTCGCCCTCGACGGAGGTGCGGCGATCATCGACATCAAGGAGCCCACAGCGGGGTCGCTCGGCGCCGCGGCGCCGGATGTGATCGCGTCGGTCGCGGCGGTCGTCGCCGGCCGTGCCCCGTGGACGGTGGCGGCCGGTGAACTTCGTGAGGAATTGTCCGATCCGGGCCGCACCCTCCGGTGGCTTATGGCGATCAAGGAGCATCTGGGTGCGGCGGGGGGACCGGTCGCCGCGGTGCCGGCGGCGGTGAAGCTTGGCCTCGCGGGCATGACGGCTCATCGGCAGAGCAAATGGCGAGACGCATTTCATGAAACCATGCGCGGACTGTCGGCCGAAACGGCGACGGTCGCGGTGGCCTACGCCGACTGGATGCGGGTCGCGGCTCCCGATCCACGGGATGTCGTGGTCGCGGGCGCGGAAGCCGGCTGCGATATCTTTCTGATCGACACCGCCGACAAGTCGCAGGCGTCGCTGCTCCGGGCCTGCGACCACGACGACCTTGCCCGATGGATCGATGCGGGGCGGGCTGCGGGCATGGCCGTGGCGATCGCCGGACGTCTCGCGATCGACGAACTCCCGCTCGTACGGCCTTTTGCACCCGATGTCGTCGCATTACGGTCGGCCGTCTGCTTCAATGGCCGATCCGGTCCCGTGGACGTGTCGCTCGTGCGGCGCGCCGCCGCGGAGGTCGGCCTCCTGGAGAAAGTTCCCCGTGCAGCCACTCGAGATTCGAGTGCCCCACTCGCTGGGGCGTGAAGAGATTCATCGCCGGATCGATGCGGCCATCGTCCGAGCCCGCACCGAGTATGAGCCGCAGGTGGGGCCGATCGAGGCGACGTGGATCGAGACGGACCGGCTGAACGTGGGGCTGTCGGTGATGGGTATGCGGTTCGATAGCCAGATCGACGTCTTCGAGACGGACGTGCTTGTCACGGTGCAGCTTCCGGGCATGGCATCGCTCTTCGCGGGCCGGATTCGCGACGGGATCCAGGAGCGGCTCGGCGGCCTCCTGGGCGTGCAGCCCGCGTAGGGGGCTGCGGCAGACTTTCGCGAAGGGCGTTCACGGGGCGTCGGCCCAGACCTGCAGCGTGTCCTGTTCGATTCGCCACGAGAGCGAGAGCGGCGTGACGAGGGCCGCGACAAGTTCATCGCGGGTCGCCGACCGAACGTTCACTCGCACGATCTCTCGCGGCGAGATGCCCTGGGCCTCGAGCGACGCCGAGTCGATCGCAAGCGAGAGCCCGAGCTGTTTCGTGACGGCGGCAAGCGCCTCGTCCAGCGGAGCGGCCAGTTGGAGCGTGTAGACCTGCCTGCCACGCGAAGGCAAGGCGGAGCGGGAAGGGGTGTCACCGGCGGCTCGAGGCTCCGTCGCGTCGGGGAGGGGCACGATCCGTCCGTGCGGTTTCTTGCCGCCCGGATCCCGCGCCCAGGCCACACGCAGGTCGAAGTGGGCGAGCACCATGTCGAGCCGATCGGCCAACGGCATCGACGCCCCCTCGAAGGCTTGGAAATGGTCGTGGGGTATCCCGTCGAGACCGTCGATCGTGACACCGCTCTCCACGGCGGCGGCCTCCACCAGATCCCGCGGACGGCTGCCGGCGGGCCATGCCCACGCCGCCGCGGCATCGAGCAGCTTGCGATCCGGGGCCGGGAGCCTGGCGATCTCGCGGATCCGAGCCTTTTCGCCCGCCACGCAGCGATCCAGATGCGAGCCTGGTCCGATCCGCACGAGCGACCGAAGCCTGGCAGACTCGGCCCCGGCCTCGGCGGCGACTCCTGCGATCACCGCGTCGGCCGACTCGCCCTCGGCCTCGAAGCTGATCGGAGTCGTTGGATCGACCCGGCGGTCGATGATGACCGGCATGCCCGAAAGCCTGGCGAGCTGACCGGCCACGTCCCGGAGTGGGATCGCCGACCAAGCAGCCTTGACCGGTGCTGACGCGGTCCGCGGTTCGCCCCCAAAGGCGAATCCGGCGCAGACGAGGATTCCCACGGCGAACAGGCCCGCAGTCAATCGGATGTGTCGCGATCGCATGGCCGGGAGTATGCTCCGCCGATGTCCCTCGGATGGCACGGTGCTCGATCATATCCGACGTCACCGTGCGGTGGCGTTTTCGGCGTTTCGGCGTTTTCGCAAGGGAGGCCCCGCGTGGCCGCTGGTGCCCACCACGACGTGGACGATGGCGCGAGTCGGATTCCGTCGGAACACCCGACGGTGGTCGTGCTCGGTGCCGGGATCAACGGTGCTGCGGTGGCGAGGGAACTGGTGCTTTCCGGCGCGTCGGTCGTCGTCATCGAGTCAGACGACATCGCCGCCGGGACGACCGCCTGGTCCACACGGCTCATCCATGGTGGCCTGCGGTATCTCGAGCATGGCGAAGTGGGCCTGGTGCGGGAGAGCCTCGTCGAACGGGAGCGGCTGGCTCGGGCGGCGCCCCATCTCGTTCGGAGGCGCGTGTTCTACGTGCCGGTGCGCGGTCGATGGGGTGGGCTCTGGGCTGCCGCCGCGAGGCTGCTTGGATGGGAATCGATGGCGAAGCGGCTCCGCGGAGGCCGCGGCCGTGGGGCCTGGACGCTCGGCATCGGCCTGACGATCTACGATCTCCTGTCGATCGGCTCGCGGTGGCCTCGGCATCGCATCGTGCGGGCCGGCGGGCCACCAATGCCACTGGTGGATCCAGAGTCGTATCCTTTCGCCGCCATCTATTCCGACGGCCAGGCGACGTTCCCCGAGCGGCTGGCCG
>JBJTDB010000155.1:0-1774 GCA_046092145.1 Planctomycetia bacterium
GGCCTCCACCGGCCGGAACCCCTGCACGATGCCGCGGATCTCGACGCGCAGGTGGTCGGTGGCGCCGCTGAAGAGTTCACCATGCGTGGCCGGGCGGCACGGGGGCAGCGGTTGGCGGCCGAGTGTTCGCAGCGACCGCGGCATGAGCATGACGCTGAAGAGATTCTCGCGGGTCGGCACGCCCACGACTTCCACCTCGAGGCCCGGCTCGACGGTCGGCGAGAGCGGCGGAGCGTCCGGGCCGAGCAGGCCGTCGCGGCGGGCGAACTGTTCCGTGATCCAGATGCCGCCAGTCGGATCCTGGATGGCGATGCTCTCATGGTCGTGCCAGGTGACGACACCGCGGACCCGCACGTCGCCATGCCCGGCCAGCGCGGTGTCGGGGAGCCGCTTCACGTCGCCGATCGACATCAGCCGTGGCTCGTCCGCCGCCGCCAACCCGGCAGCCACCGCGATGACCGCGCAGACCAGGCGGGCGATTCGTGCGTTGACGGTCCGTGAGGCAGCAGCCATCCGACGGGCTCCGGTGGTGATTTCCCAGTGTAACGCCGCTGCCCCGGCGGAAGCCGGGGGATGACGCGATCCATCACCAATCCGCGACGACGCCTTTCCCGAAACCCGCATCGTCGCACCTGGCGGATCCGCCAGTGGCATCGCGTGTCGCGACACGCGAGAATCGGAGACGTTTCCGGGGCTCGCCCGCACCGCCTCCCAACCTGCCTGCCACGAAACTCCGCCTGATGCTCGTCGATGACCACCCCATCATGCGGATGGGGCTGGCCAACTTGCTTTCGCTCGATCCCGACCTGGAAGTAGTCGCGCAGGCCGACGTCGGCCACGCGGCGCTCCAGCTCTGCAAGCTCCATCGCCCCGATGTCTGCCTCATGGACATCATGATGGATGGAATCGACGGGGTGGAGACGCTCCGGCGGCTTCGGAACGGCTGGCCTGAAGCCCGCGTCATCATGCTCACCTCGTCGCATGCACCGGAGGACGTGGCCCATGCAGTCGAGGCGGGAGCCTGCGGCTATGTTCAAAAAAACGCTCGCCGCGGAGACCTTACCCGCGCCATCCGCGCCGTCTTCCGCGGCGAAACATTCGTGCCCGGTAAGGCCACCGTTCAGGTCGATACCGCAGCCCATGCAAGCGGCCTCTCCGATCGCGAACTCGAAGTGCTCGGCCTCGTCCGCCAGGGCTTCACCAACAAGGAGATCGGCCGGCTGCTGGCGATTTCCGAGCGCACGGTCCGCTGGCACATGGCGAGCCTGATGGAAAAACTCGACGCATCCGACCGAGCCCAGGCCGTCGCCCGCGGCTTTGAACTGGGGCTGCTCGGGGTCTCGATGTCGCCGCGGTGAACGGGGCCGTAGGAGCGGGCATCGACGGGAGGCCACATCAGCCCCGGTGTGTGAACCGTGTGCTGGCCACGGCTCACTCGGGCAGCGGCACCTGCGTCGGGTGCCGCAGATAGGCGATGAGATCCCGCACCTGCGATTCCGATAACTGGTCGAGCAGCCCATCGGGCATCGGCGAGCGTTCAGTGAGCGTGATCTCGTCGATCTCGTCTGCGGGGATCGTCATCCGGTCAGGGATGCCCTGCAGCGTGACGGCACGGTCATTGCGATCGACGACCACGCCCGAGAGCACTCGGCCGTCGGAGAGCGTCACGATCGACAGCCGCCAGTCGCGATTCACGACGGCGCTCGGATCGACGATATTGCCGAGCAGATAGCCGAGGTCGTGCCGCCCCGACCCGGTGAGGTCGGGGCGGCAC
>JBJTDB010000156.1:0-34285 GCA_046092145.1 Planctomycetia bacterium
CGGGGGGTTGTCCACCCCCTCCCCCCCCCCACCCCCCACCCCCCCTAATTGGAGTGGGGGGGGTGCTGGGGCCCACACCCCCCCCCCACTCGTTTTCACAGCGTGTCCTTCAGAAAGGAACTAGCAGCCGCAGCGGCGGCAGCCCTTGCGACGGCAGCCCTTCTTGGAGCCGGCACCGCAATCGCCACAGGCAGCGGCATCGCCGCAGCCACCGCAGGCACCGGCCGAGCCGGCGTCACCGCAGCCACCAGCCGGAACCTCGACGGCGACCATCACGCACTTCTTGACGGGCACTTCCTTCGTCACCTGGACGGGAACGCGAACCGTGTAGCTCGCGGTCTTCGTCTCGGGCACGCAGTCGTGCACCGTCACGGAGTACTTCTCTTCCTTCTGCTGCGGAACCATGACCGTGTAGGAAACTTCCTTGGTCTGGGTCTCCGGCACGCACTTGGTGACCTGATACTCGCGGGTGCGAGTCTCGGTCTTGCACTTCGTGACGTTGACCGTGCGGGTCTTCGTCTCGGGAACGCACTTCGTCACCGTGTAGGTGCGGGTCCGCTCCTCGGCCTTGCACTTCTGCACCTTCACCGTGCGGGTCCGCTCTTCGGGCACGCACTTGGTGACGGTGTAGCTGCGGGTCCGCTGCTCGGGCACGCACTTGGTGACCGTGTAGGTGCGGGTCCGCTCCTCGTCACGGCACTTGCTGACCGTGACAGTCCGGGTCCGCTCCTCGGGACGGCACTTCGTGACCGTCACGGTGTGGGGCACCTCCTCGGTGACACACTGGTAGGTCGTGCAGGCGACTTCCTTCGTCTCACACGTCGGAACCCAAACCCGCTTGCAGCACATCTTCGGGGGGCAGGGGCAGCCACAGGCGTCGGTGCCGCCGCCCACTTCGACCATCTGGGTCTCCCAGTGGCCGCCGCGGACCTGCACCGTCTTCATCGACTGCACCGGCACCCGCTTCTGCACCTTGTGGGTGTGGGTGACCTGCTCGGTGTAGGGCACCATCGCGGTGTACTTCTGCTCCACCTGCTCCGTGTAGGGAACCTTCACGGTGTAGGTCGCAGTCTTCTCTTCCTTCACGGGCACCATCACGGTGTAGGTGGCGGTCTTCTCTTCCTTGACCGGAACCATCGCCGTGTACTTCTGCTCCACCTCTTCGGTGTAGGGAACCATGACGGTGTAGGTGGAGGTCTTCTCCTCCTTCACCGGCACCATCACCGTGTAGGTCTGCTCGACCGCCTCGGTGTACGGAACCTGGACGGTGTACTCGGCCGTCTTGGTCTCCGTCACGTTCTTGTTGACCGTGTAGTTCACGGTCTTGGTCCGAGTCTCGGGCACGCACACGGTAACCGTGCGGGTCCGCTCCTCGGTCCGCGGAACGCGCTTGTTGACCGTGTAGGTCCGCTCGCGGGTTTCCGTCTTGTACTCCGTGCAGGTGACCGTCTTCATCTCGGTCACATACTGCCGCTGATACACCGTGCGAGTGCCGCAGGCACCCGCATCACCACAACCACCACAGCTGCTGACGGCGGCACCACAGCCACCGGCACAGCCCTCACTGCAGGCGCCACAGTCCTTCGCCCACGTGCTGGTGCACATGGCGACGACGGCAACGGCCGGCAGGAGGTACGTCATCACTTTGCGAATCACGCGAACCTCCGGGGAAAGAAACAAAAGGGGAACGAACTCGAGCAGGTTTTTTCCGAACGCGCCCGAACCTTCGGTCGGTCGAAGAGACCTCTTCTGAACGACCGAACAGCTCGGCCGCCTGTTAAGTTGGATAGATTACGCAGAGATGGAGGGGTTTCAAGCGTCCGGCCCCGAATTTCTGGATCCCGTGTTCGAGGGATCGAATCACACGGAAAAATCGAAGAAAAATTCGTTTTTGGCGTGTTTTCCACAGTACTCGGGTTGGATGAGGTTGCCCTCACGGCCCCTTGGGCATGGCCCCCGTTGCTGGACAGTCGCGAAAATCGTCACCATGCGATCCCTCGGATAGTCTCTTTCCGTCCTCAAAAGCCTCGCCAGCTCGGCCTTCCTTCCTTCGATCAGGAGTCCTTCGATGAACCGGATCCCCTGCCGCCTGTTTCTCGTGATTGCTTGGATCGCAAGCCCGGCCGCGCTTGCCGACGTGTCCCTCAACAACATGTTCGGCGACCACATGGTGCTCCAGCAGGGCCTCGCGAACAAAGTCTGGGGTAAGGCCGATCCGGGCGAGCAGGTGACGGTGACGCTTGCCGGCCAGTCGCACGCGACGTCCGCCGGGGCCGACGGCATGTGGCATATCTTGCTCGATCCCATCCAGGAGTACGGCGGCCCCCACACCCTCACGGTGCAGGGGAAGAATACGCTCACCTTCAAGGACATCCTCATCGGAGAGGTCTGGGTGTGTGCCGGCCAGTCCAACATGCAGTGGAGCGTCAACCAGTCGAACGACCCCGATCTCGAAAAGGCGGCCGCGACGTTTCCGAACATCCGCCTCATCTCCGTGCCGCAAGTCGGCACGCAGGAACCGCAGTGGAACTTCAAGGGCTCGTGGCAGTCCTGCTCGCCACAGACCGTCGGCAACTTCTCGGCGGTGGGCTACTTCTTCGGTCGGCAGCTCCACCAGACGCTCGGCGTGCCGGTCGGCCTCATCAACAATGCGTGGGGCGGCAGCGCCGCCGAGGCCTGGGTGAAACGCGAGAAGATCGCATCCCACCCGACCCTGAAGGCGATCCACGACCGCTGGGTGAAGATGGAAGCGGCGGAAAAGCCCGACGAGGGCCAGATGAAGGGCAACGCCCGCCCCGGCAACATCCATTCCGGCGTGCTGACGCCCTCGATCGGCTACGGCATCCGTGGCGCCATCTGGTATCAGGGCGAAAGCAACGCCGGCCGCGCCTACCAGTATCGCGTGCTCTTTCCGTTCATGATCACGTCATGGCGGGAGGAGTGGGGCCTCGGCGATTTCCCGTTCTACTGGGTGCAACTGGCCGACTTCAAAGACGAAAAGCCCGAGCCTGCGGAGAGCGACTGGGCCGAACTCCGCGAAGCCCAAACGATGACGATGAAGGCTCTGCCTGCCACCGGCGAGGCCGTCATCATCGACATCGGCGAAGGGAAGGACATCCATCCGAAGAACAAGCAGGATGTCGCCAAGCGGTTGGCCCGCTGGGCCCTCGCGGAAACCTACAAGGTTCCCGGCATTTCCTGCCGCAGCCCGCTCTTCAAGGCCAAGGAAATCCAGGGATCGAAGATGGTGCTGTCGTTCGACAACGTGGGCACGAAGGCGGCCGACTGGCGGCCCTTCGACGTGAACCAGCCGATCGGCTTCACGATCGCCGGAGCAGACAAGACGTTCGTGTTGGCGAAGGCCACGATCCTGCCCGACGGTCGGATCGAGGTGTGGAGCGAGACAGTGACCGAGCCCGTCGCGGTTCGCTACGGCTGGGCCGACAATCCAAAGTGCAACCTGTATTCCGCGGCCGGCCTCCCGCTCACGCCCTTCCGCACCGACGACTTTCCCGGCGTCACGATCGACAAGCAGTAGGCGGCGCCGGCAACGCCGCGCGACTCCCGTTGGTGCTTCCCCGTATGCGATTCCCCTTGTTGTGATGGGACTGGCACGGATAGGCTCCTTGTCTCAAGCGTCTGGCTTTCAACACGGAGGTGTGCCATGAAGCGTCGTCGATACGGCCTGTGGATATCTGTCGCCGGCCTCGTCGCCCTGGCCATGCTGGGCATGGTGAATCGCGAACCGTCTGCGGCGCCATCGGCCAGGCCGATCCCCGAGGTCATCTCCAAGCCCCGTCGGTTTCAGATGGCCGCCGTGCCGGACGATGCCCCGATCTTCATGGAACGGCCGGCCGATCTGGCACAGGGCCCGATCCGGGTGGTCGCGACGACCGACCTCCCCGTCACCCGGCCGCTTTCCTTTCCGGCCAGCCCGTTCACGACCACTCCCGGCGGCCCGCTCCCATCCTCGGCCCCGGCGGTATCCGAGATCCGCGACATGATGCGGAGCTACCTCCGGGCGTTCAATCGCCACGACACCGCCGCCCTGGCATCACACTGGAGTGCCACGGGAGAAAGCATCGATCTCGATTCGGGTGACTCGACCAAGGGCCGCGATGCCGTCGCCGGCGTCTTCGCATCGCTCTTCGAGCGGGATGCCGATGCGACGATCGACATCGAGATCGACTCGATCAAGCTCGTGCGATCCGACGTCGCCGTCGTCGATGGCGTGTCGCTGCTCTCCTTCAACGATGCCACGCGGGCCGGAAGCCGCTTCTCCGCGGTCGTCGTCCGTGAGCAGGAGACCTGGGTGCTGTCGAGCGTGCGGGAGACGGCCGTCCCCGTTCCAACGACCGGCCGCCCGCTCGAGCAGCTCGATTGGTTGGCCGGTTCATGGGAAGACCTCGGCGACGAACTGACCGCGACCACGCATTGCTCGTGGAACGCGAGCCGATCGTTCCTCACGCGGAGTCACGTCGTCGCCATCGATACCGGCGTGGAGCGATCCTCGGATGGCATCCCGTCGCTCCTGCCGACCGGCGACACCGGGCCGCGTGAGATCTCCGAGATCATCGGCTGGGATCCCGGCGTGCGGCAGATCCGCTCGTGGGTGTTCACGTCCGACGGACGCTTCGCCGAAGGCGTATGGAGCCGCGACGGCGAGGCATGGCGGGTTCGCTACGAGGGCCGCGGTGCCGATGCCGGAGCCACGTGCGACGTCACGATCGAGCGGCCCGGCCCCGACGAACTGGTGATCCGCTGCCAACCGTCGCCGCTGGGCGACGTCATTCCGCCAGTCGCCGATTTCGTGCGCACCGCCTACCTCGGCCGCTGATCCCGGCGAACCGACGGGATTGCCAGCGATCAGCGTCGTGACTTCGTGGGGGTCGGCTTCTGCTGCGTCGCCACCTGCGGCCGCTTCACGAAGTAGACCCGCGGATCATCGACCACCCAGGGCGTGCTCCAGGTCTTGCCGTCGTCATGGGTGCAGACGTTGTAGAAGAACGTCTTCACCCATTCGGTGCGGTAGCCATAGGGATGCTGCGACGTGATGTGGTCGTCCATCGTGAGATCATCGACGCCCGGGCTTGCGAAATAGTGGACCATTCCATCGGGCGTGAATGACATCCCGAGCGTCCACCATCCAAGTTCCTCGATCTTCGGCCCCTGGATCTCGCCTCCCCGACGTCCGGCGCGGACCCGGATGAAGGCCGAGTCCTCTTCGATCTTGCGCTTCGGGTTCTTGGGCTCGAAGCAGATGAACATGCCGGGCCAGTACTCCTCGAGCCCGAATCGTCCCTCGTCGGGATGATCGTCGGCGGTGATGATCGCGTGGGTGAAGCAGCCGGCACGGAATCCGAACGACGGCCCGCTCCTCCGCTCCCACTGTTCGAAGGGCGGCACGTAGACCCGCGTGACGATGCTCGGGCTGTCGAGCACCGAGAGCCCCCGACCGGCGGCCTTCGCCATGCTGAAAATCAGGTCGTCCTGCTGCATCTGATAGGTGCTCCGTCCCGGGATGCCGGCATGGAGCGTGGCCATCAGCATGCCATGTTCGCTCCCTTCGATGCCCGGGGCCGGGAGCGGCACCCGCTTGACGACGTCCGGCACGCCCCGCTTCGGTCCCTCGAACCACATGCCGTTGGTGCTCCGGCCCAGCGGGCTGCGCAGCCGCTTGTCCTGCTCCTCCGAACTCTTCGGGAGCCGGTAGTTCATCGACCACTTCTCGTCCTCGAAGTCGTCGACGGCATTCTTGACCGGGGTGCCGGTGCCGGGCACGAGCACGGGCCGCTTCGGCGCCTCAGGCTGCTGAGCCGCAGTTTTCTTGGCGACGCGGCTGGATCCCTTCGACGATTCACTTGCATCGTCGGCCGCGTGGGCCGACGACAGGCCGCATGCCACGATCATCCCCAGCACTAAAGTCCTGCGCACCATGATGACCCCCCCGGCACCGTGAACGAGCGGATCCAACTCCACTCCGCGGGGGGTATCGAGCCGGAAGGCTCCGGTCATTCAGTCGAAAACCGGACGACTGGCGCATGCACCGCCGGGTCGCGCGGCCTCCCACCTTGCCGCGCTTGCCGAGGCGTCAGGGTCGCTTTGCCCCCGAGGCTCCCGGTCCACCTACCAGCCGACCTGGATCGTGTTGTTCGACCAGCCGCTGCCGGTCGATCGCGAGGAGGGCACGGACGGCATCCGAATGCCTCCGCCCCCGGCGCCGATCGACCGCCACGGATCGGGCCCGGTGAACGTGCCCCCGGGCAGCTGGATCACCCATGGCCCGGAGCCTCGCGACATCCGCGCGAAGGCCTCCTCCATCTGACGCCGCTGGATCTCCATCTGACGCCGCTGCCGCCGACGGTCGGCTTCGGCCGTGGCCGCGGCGTAGGCCTCCTTCGCCATCCGGGAGGCCTCGGCTGCCGTCTTGATCGAATCCTCGTAGCGCTGCTGCGCGAGCAGCGCCTTGGCTGTTTCGAGCGCCGAAGCGGCCGCATGCACGTCGGCCGACACTCCTTCGGCATACCATGCCGCCACCCGACGCAGCAGGCCATCGGTCTCCTCCAGATCGGCGAAGGCCTGCCGTGCGAGCCGTTCGTCCTCGGCGGCCAGATCACCGGCCCGAGCCGCGGAGGCATCGGCGGCATCGAGCACCTGTGAGATCTGACGAAGATCTGGCCGCGTCACGGCCAGACCACGGCCAGCCGCCTCGACGAGCCTTCCTGCCTCTCGGCACCGTTCGTTGGCACGCACGCGATCGGTCCGCTGCCGCGCGAGCTGCCGCTCGAGGTCGGCGACGCGGGTCTGCACGGCGTCAAAGCGAGGCGGGAGCGATGCTCGCAGCTGGTCGAGTTCCGCACGGCGATCGACGGCGGCCTGATAGCAATGCTCGGCCCACTCTTCCTGCCGCACCGCCTCTTCCACGAGGGCCACGGCCCGGAAGAAGTGCTGACGCGACCAGTCGGAGGCGGCCTGCGCCTCGGCGACGAGCGACTTCACGCGATCGACTCCCTCGTCGGCCTTGTCGACGTTGCCCGCCACATCGGCCCACGACGACTCGGCATACGATTCCGTGAGATGCGCGACCGCCCGCACGGCCGCGGCTCGACGATCGGCAAGGGCACCGAGCCTGGCGATGCACCCAGGCAGCAGTTCCTCGACCTTGGCCCTGGCGGCGACGATGCTCTCCACTAGCGCCCTCGCCTCGGCGTTCGACCGCTCGGCATTCTCGACATGCCCGCGTCCGCCCTCCAGTTCGCCGGCGTCGAGTAGCTGCGCTGCCAGGCCGATCTCCGCCCGCGCGGTCTCGAGCAGGGGTTCGGGCACCGCGCCCGGTTCCGCGAGCAGCCATCCTTCAGCCCGCTTGCTCCGGATCTCTTCCTCGATCGCATCGGTTTCACGGCCAGCCTGAAGCCGACGGTCGTCGATCGACTCGAATGCATCCACCCGCTCGAGCATGGAAGCCAAAGTGGACGCGGAGGCCTCGAGGCGGCCTCGGGCAGATACCGGATCGCTCTCCACGTCATGCCGCGCCAGCGCAAGGCCGCGAGAGGCCTCCGAGAGCGGTCGCTGAAAGGAGGCGTTGGATCGGCCGCGGCCGGCGAGCGTTTCCAGCCTCTTTGCGGCGGCGGTGATCTCCGCATCGAGGCGTTCGGCGAGCGATCTCGCCGTCTCGTGAGCCTGTTCGAGGGCGTCCAGTGGCGCTCGGCATTCGCCCGCCACCGCGTCGAGTGGGGGCCGCGATTCGGTCGAATCGAGCATCGCGATCGCCCGATCGGCGGCAGAGGTGCCAAGAAACCACTCGGACTCGATCTGCCCCTGCGCCTTCTCCCACACATCCATCAGCCCGAGCCATCGCTCCCGATGCCGGCGGATCGCCCCCTGCACGCCGTCGTAGGTCGATCGCGTGAGGCCCTGCATCGGGGTCGTGAAATCAGGATCGGTATGCGGCAGCATCCTGTGCCGCTCCTGCTGGGCGTCGAGCAGGTCGGAGAGAGCGACCACGTCGCCCTTGAAGTCGGCGAGTTTTTTCCGGGCCTCGTGTATTTTCCGGTCGTGCCTCGCCCGTTGCAGGGCGAGCGCCACGATTGCTCCCAGCCCGGCGAGGGCCGCAAGCCCGATCGGCAGCGTGCGGGTGCGAAACACGCGAGACGCCTCGGCGCTCGCCTGCTTTCGCGCCGCGCGATCCTTCACCCACCGTTCCGTCGCGGCGACGAGCGTCGCCAGGCCCTCGTCGTAGAGGTCGTCCTTCGCCTTGGGCACGAAAGCCTTTTCGATCAGTTCGGTCTTGATTGTCTGCGGGTCGAGCCCGCTGGACACTTCGAGCCCCCACGGCGCCCGCATCGCGATCTGTCGGCCCTTCACATCGAGCACGATCGTGACGTCCTTCGCCGGATCGAAGCCGGCCTGCGCACCGCCATCTTCGCCGAGCCCCGCCGACTCCCGCCGCCAACGATCGATGAGGTTCTCGAGCAGTTTCGTGGCGGCATCCCCGCCCCCGGCATCGCCCACCACGACGACGCGATAGTTGCGGCCGCTCTCGGCGGCCGCCGTCTCGACCGCAGCCCTCACGGCATCGAACCGCTCCTCGATGCCCGACACGAAGACCCGCTCGGCCTCGTCCGCCGACACCAGCGGCATCGGCTCGTCTGCGACCATCGTGGAGGCCATGCCTGCCACAAGGCACATGGCTGCCAACCTCACCAAGGCGCGGATCGATCTGGCATGTCCACCAGGCACGGTTGCTTGCACGCGATGCTCCTTCACGAAGGGTCGCGGGGCGATCGATTCCCGCGTCGGCGACCATTGTAGGGGCGTTTTTCAGCCGCTGCACCGAACGACCACTCCGGCCATCCGACCGGCGTGGTCATCCACCGCTCCACGGGCGGGCGATCGAGGGAATGCCAACCCGCGACGCAGCCGCCTCGCACGCGGCGATCACCGCTTCATCCCCGATGGCTGCGATCGTCGTGGCGCCCAGGCTTCGGGCTTCCGCGGCGATCGCCTCGATCTCGTGGCTGGTCGCCTCGCCGCCAAAGGATCGCACGCGGTAGAGCCAGCCGGCCTCGTCGAACGAGTGCATCCATGCCACGGCGAGCCTGGCCACGGCGGTCGTCTCGGCGATGACGAGCACGGGCGGCTCGTATCCGGCCGCCGCGATGGCGGCGGCGAGCCCTCGCCCGGCGGAATCGTCGTGTGCAGGCTCGTTCATGATTGGGCCATCGCCGATGCCATCCGCATGGATGCCGCCGCGGTGTCTCCGCCGCACTCGTCAATCATCCGGGCGGCGACGTGGCAATGGACCAGATGATCGCCCACGGCGGTCGCGGGTGGATCGACCTGCCGGCAGACCGATTCCGCCAGCGGGCACCGGGGATGAAATCGGCAGCCGGCCGGAGGCCGCGCAGGGCTCGGCACGTCGCCTGTGAGCACGATCCGCTTGCGTCGCCGCGACGGCTCGACCGACGGCACGGCCGAGAAGAGGGCATGCGTGTAGGGATGAAGGGGTGCAGCGGCCAGTTGCCGCGAGGTTCCCCGTTCGACGATCCGCCCGAGGTACATGACAGCCACGTCGTCGGCGATGTACTCCACGACGGAGAGATCATGTGAGATGAAGAGATAGGTGAGCCCGAAGTCCCGCCGGAGATCGGCGAGAAGATTCACCACCTGGGCCTGGATCGAGACATCGAGGGCCGAGATCGGCTCGTCGAGGACGACGAATTCCGGCTCGAGCACCAGCGCCCTGGCGATCGCGATCCGCTGCCGTTGCCCCCCCGAAAACTCGTGCGGGTAGCGCTCCAGTGCCGCGGCGGTGAGCCCTGTCCGCTCGAGCGCCTGCACCATCCGCTCGCGCCGCCGGTCGGCATCGCCCATGCCGTGGATGACGAGCCCCTCGTCGAGAATGCTCCGCACCTGCATGCGCGGGTTCAGCGAGCCGTAGGGATCCTGAAAGACGATCTGCATCCGACGCCTGAGCCCGCGAAGCCGGCTGCCCGACAGTCCGCGCACGTCCTCTCCGCCGAACCGCACGCGGCCGGCCGTCGGCTCCACGAGCCGGAGGATGCTGCGGCCCACCGTCGTCTTGCCGCAGCCGCTCTCGCCGACGAGCCCGAGCGTGCGGCCCCGGTCGATCGTGAAGCTCACGCCATCGACCGCCCGCACGGCGCCGACCGTCCGCCGCAAGAGGCCTTTCCGGATCGGGAAGTGGGTTTCAAGGCCGCTGACTTCGACAAGCGGGGATGGCTCGGATGTGCTCGATGCTTGGGATGTCATGGTGTCAGCGATTCGGCGTAGTGGCAGCGGACAAAATGGCCGGGGGCCACTTCGCGGAGTTCCGGAGGATCCTCGCCGCAGTGGGGAAGCCGGGCATACTCGCACCTCGGATGGAACCGGCAGCCGGCGGGAAACTGGCTCGGGGGTGGCACCATGCCGGGAATCGTGTGGAGGGGTCCGTCGCCCCGCCCCGCCGCCTCGGGCCGCGATCGCAGCAGGCCGATCGTGTAGGGATGCATCGGCCGCGCAAAAAGCTCCGCCGCGGGGGCCCGCTCCACGATCTTGCCGGCGTACATCACGGCGACGTCGTCGCAGGTCTCGGCGACCACGCCGAGGTCGTGCGTGATCAGGAGGATGGCCGTGCCGAGCCGACGCCGCAGATCGGCGAGCAGGTCGAGGATCTGCGCCTGGATCGTGACGTCGAGCGCGGTCGTGGGCTCGTCGGCGATGACGAGATCGGGCTCGCAGGCCAGCGCCATCGCGATCATCACCCGCTGCCGCATGCCTCCGGAAAGCTGGTGCGGATACTCATCGAGCCGCCGCTCCGGATCGGCGACGCGCACGAGCGTGAGCATCTCGAGGGCCCGCGCCCTGGCCGCCTCGCGTGAACCGTGGCCATGCAGCTGGAGAACCTCGGCGATCTGGTTTCCGATCGTGAAGACCGGATTGAGGCTCGTCATCGGCTCCTGGAAGATCATGCCGATCCGGCCACCACGGATCCTTCTCAGCTCCGGCTCCGGCAGCGAGACCAGATCGATCGCCGTCGTGTGCTCCGCGCCGCGGCCCAGCGAGAGCAGGATCTGCCCCTGCTCGATCCTGCCCGGCGCGGCGACGAGCCGCAGGATCGACATCGCCGTCACGCTCTTCCCGCAGCCGCTCTCACCGACGAGGCCGAGCGTGCGACCCCGCTCGATCGACAGCGACACGCCATCCACCGCAGGCACACGGCCCGCCGGCGTATGAAACGCAGTCACGAGGTTTTTGATTTCAAGGAGCGGCATCAGAAAACTGGACACAAGTCTGTTGTTGAACGTCTGTGTGAACGAGTCGGGGAGCGAGTGGCACGGGCAGCCCCTCGCGGGCCACTGCAATTCCCATCGTGATTCATTTTCGTGCCTCGCGGAGTCGTGGGTCGGTGGCCTCCTGGAGTCCCTCGCCGATCAGGTTGTAGGCGAGCACGGTCAGGAAGATCGCGACGCCGGGAAACACCACCAGCCACCACATGGCCAGGTTGCTCCGCGCGTCGTTGAGCAGCGAGCCCCAGCTGGCTGCCGGCGGCGGCGGTCCGAAGCCGAGGAACGAGAGCGAACTCTCCATCAGGATCGCCGACGCGATGCCGAACGTGATCGGCACGAGGATCGGGGCCAGGGCGTTGGGAAGGATGTGGCGGAGCATGATCCGAACCGGTCCGGCGCCGGCGGCACGGGCAGCCATCACGAACTCGCTCGACTTGAGCCGGAGGAATTCGCCGCGGGTGAGCCGGGCGATGCCGGTCCAGCCGGTGCAGCCGATGATCGCCATCGTCTTCCAGATCGTCGGCTTGTCCACGATCGCGACGAGCGCGAGGATCAGCACGAGCGTGGGCACGCACATCACCACCTCGGTGATCCGGCTGGTGAGCGAATCGACCCATCCACCGAAATAGCCCCCGAGCGCCCCGACGACGACGCCGATCGTGCCGGCGATGCCCATCGAGAGGAAACCGACGAGGAGGGCCACGGTCGTGCCGTGCACCATCTTGGCGAGCACGTCGACGCCGTATTGGTCGGTGCCGAAGAGATTCGTGCGGCTCGGGCGGCCCTCGTCGCGCGAGGGGTTGGCAGGCCGTCCGGGCCATTCGTTGTTTCGCACGGCCCTGTAGGGATCCTGGAAGAAGAGCGGCCAGATGGCCCAACTCTCGGGATCCTTCTGCTCGAGGTTCCGCGGATACTCGCCGCGAAACTTTTCGGTGGTGAAGATCACCGGCTCGAGCCGTCGGTCGAAGTAGCCGAGGCAGGGGGCATAAAGCTTTCCCTTGTAGCGACACAGCACGGGCTTCGTTCCGGCGATCGCTGGAGCGAGGATCGCGACGGCGACGAGGAAGCCGACGAATCCGATCGCGGCCATCGCCAGCGGCCGTCGGCGATACCGCCGCCAGGCCTCGGCCCAGAAACCGTGTGATTGGTGCGGCATCACTCCACGCTCACTCTCGGGTCCACGAGGCAGTAGAGGACGTCGGCCAGGAGCTGGCCCAGGAGCGTGAGCACGCTGAACATGAGCGTGAGGCCCATGATCGTGGGGTAGTCGCGCTCGCGGATGCTCTCGAAGAAGAGCCTTCCCATGCCGGGCCAGGTGAAGATCTGCTCGATGATCACCGAGCCGCCGATGAGGGCCGGCAGCGACAGGCCAAGCAGCGTGCCGAGCGGAATGAGCGTGTTGCGGACGGCAGGGTGGACGAGCCCCCGCCACCGGACGGCTCCCTTCGCGCGAGCCGTGCGGATGTAGTCCTGCCGCATCACCTCTTCCATCGTCGCCTTGATGAACCGGCTGTACCAGGCGAGGCTCACGTAGGTCTGGCATGCGATCGGGAGGATCGCGTGGCGGGCCACGTCGGCGGCCCGTGCCGCCCAGCCGGCGTCGGCGGGAAGGTCGGTCATGCCGAAGAGCGGAAGCTCCCATCGGGTGCCGCGCAACCAGACGGCGAACACGATCTGCAGGAAGAGTGCCGCCACGAAGGTCGGAAACGAATAGAGCACGTAGAGCAGCAGGCTCGTGCCCCGCTCATCCGCCGATCCGCTGCGGGCCGTCGCGTAGAGGCCCAGCGGCACGGCGATCAGCCAGGTCAGCACGAGCGACAGTCCCGATACGAGAAACGTCGGGCCGATCCGCTCCCCGATGAGCCGCGCGACCGGCTGCTTGCGCGAAAACGAACGCCCGAGATCGCCGCGGGCCACGTTGCCGATCCAGGTGGCGTAGCCGACGTACCAGGGCGTGTTCTCGTCGATGCCGTAGATCTTCTTCAGGCGTTCCTGATCCTCGGCCGTGAGCTTGCGGCTCGGATCGACCTCGCCGAGCTGCACCGTGAGCGGCGAGCCGGGCATGTTGCGGGCCAGGCCATAGACGATGAACGTGATCGCCAGAAGCGTCACGATCCCGAGCAGCACACGACGGACGAGGTATGTGACCATGGGTCACTCACGCGGCATCCACAGGCTGCCGAACCCGGGCGAGTAATGAAACGGGCCACGCGGACTGACGACATAGCCGCGGAGCTGCTTCGAGAACCCGTAGAAGCTGTTGCGCCAGAAGAGCCAGGTGTAGGGCTGGTCCTCGTAGAGGATCTCCTGGATCCGGGCATATTTTTCGGCACGCTTGGCACGGTCGAGTTCCCGCCGCCCCTCCTCGAAGAGCCGATCAATTTCGGGATTGGAATAGTTCACGAAATTCCGCATCGCGCCGGTCTTCCAGATGTTCTCGGAGGAGTCGGGATCGGTGCCCGCGCCCCAGCCGCCGAAGTAGGCCTGAAACTTCCGCCGCTGGGTGAGGTCCTGGAGCACCGTCGATTCGACCGGCTTCACGTTCATCCGCACGCCGATCCGTTCAAGGCAGTCCTTCAGGAGCACGCAGATCGCGATCCGCAGGGGCTGCTGGTTGACGAGTATTGAAAACTCGAACGGCACGAGCCGTCCGTTGATCTCCTTGTCGCGGATGCCGTCGTTGTCGTGGTCGATCCAGCCGGCCTCGTCGAGCAGGGCCTCGGCCTTGTCGAGATCCTGCTTGTAGGGCTCGAGCTTCTTCGCGGGCGACATCCAGGAGTCTTCCGGGAAGTTCCCGGCGCACGGCTTGTAGAGGCCGTAGCAGAGCTTCTCGAGCATCGCGTCGTAGTCGAAGGCGTAGCTCATCGCCCTGCGGACACGACGGTCGGCGAAGAACGGGCTCTCGATGTTCCATCCGAAGTGAAAACTGACCCACTCAGGCGCCGTCGCCTTCGTGTTCCGCTGGTAGAAGTCTCCACCGGTCGTCTGGGTCGTCCACTGCTCCGGCAGGAGGATCATCTCGTGGATGTCGCCCGCCTTGAGCGCCAAAAGCGAGGTGTTGGGATCCTCGATGATCCGGAACCGCACCTCCTTGAAGAAGGGCTCGTCGCGGACCTTTTTCCCGCCGACCATCGACCAGCCAGGCCGGCGCCGGAGCACGATCTGCTGGCCTCGCTTCCGCTCGACGATCTCGTAGGGACCGCCGGACACAGGCGATTGCTCGAGCGCCACGTGCTCGGGGCTGTCCTTCAGCGTGGGATCAGACTCCCATGTCTTTTCATACACGTGCTTGGGCAGCACCGGGAAGTTGATGTTCCAGACATTCGTCGCGAGCGGCTCCTTGTGGAAGAAGACGATCGTGCGATCGTCATAGGCATGCACGCCCCGCATCTGGTCGGTGCCGCTTCGAACGGCCGGCACGGGCACCCGGGGGTCCATGATCACGGTGAACGTGAAGGCGATGTCATGAGCCGTGATCGGCCGTCCGTCGCTCCAGACGAGGTCGTCGCGCATCACCACTTTGTCGAGCAGCCCGTCGGCGCTCGTCTGCCAGCTCACCACCGTTTCCGCGGCGGCGAACGGCTCGAGGTCGCGGCCGAAGGAAAAGAGCCCAAACCCGGTCAGGCCGAGAATGTCGAACTCCGCCGACGTGCTGATCATGATCGGGTTGGTGCTGCCAAGGTCGCCCGTCACGTGCCGGTCGATGCGGGCGTCCATGTCGGCCTGCCCCTCGTCCGGCAGCCGCCCGAGGGCGGAGAGGATTCGGGCGTTGTTCGCGGCAGATGTATTTTCCAGCGCCAGAGCGGCCTGCGCCGACCCGGGCGGCGGCTCCGCGGCCTGGGCTGCCCGGAGCAACGCGAGCCCATCCTTCACCGGTCGGTCGATCCATTTGGTGTCGCGGTCGAGGTCGGCCAGCGACGGTGGCTCGAACGGCGTTTTCGGATCGGCCGCCGCCGCGGGAACGGGCTCCTTCCGCACCGCCTCGCTGGTGGGCAGTTCCGGCTTCACATCGAGCTTTCCGCCGATGCCGAGATCGTCGGGCGGAGGCGAGCCGCATCCGGCGATCGAGAGCATGGCTCCGACAGCCCACGCAAGCCCCGTCCCGAATCGGCAGTTCATCCTGTCGCGTCGCCTGGGCATCTCGCACTCCGTTGGGAAAGGGCATCCGCCGCGAGTGCGATGCTACGGGCTGCCGCGCGCCCCGGTCAAACCCTGCCGACGAACCCGATCCGAAGCCATCACTCCGGAAACCGATGGCCGAGTTTTTCGCGCTTGGTGGCCAGATACCGCTCGTTGAACTCGTTGACGGGCGGAAGGATCGGCACCTGGTCGATCACTTCCAGGTCGAAGCCGCCGTAGATGAAGGCGTCGGTCTTCTTGGGATTGTTCGTCAGCAGCCGCACCTTCCGCAGGCCGAGATCCTTGAGCAGCTGGATGCCGATGCCATAGTCGCGGGAGTCGGCCTTGTAGCCGAGGGCGAGGTTGGCCTCGACGGTGTCGAGCCCCTTGTCCTGCAGCTCGTAGGCGCGAATCTTCTCCACGAGCCCGATGCCCCGCCCCTCCTGCGGCAGATAGACGAGCACGCCCGCCCCTTCGCGGCCGATCATGTCGAGGGCCATGTGGAGCTGGTCGCCGCAGTCGCATCGGAGACTGTCGAGCAGGTCGCCGGTGAAGCACGACGAGTGCAGCCGCACCAGCGGCGCGGCCACGGAGGCGGGGTCGCCCATGATCAGCACGAGCGGCTGCTGCGGCTCATACTTCACGCCGTAGGCGATGATGCGAAACCGTCCCCATTTGGTCGGCAGGTCGGCCTCCGCGATCCGCTGAACGAGCTTTTCACGAAGCCGTCGCTGCCGGATCAGCTCCTCGATCGAGATGATCTCGAGGCGATGCTCGTGGGCCAGCGCGAAGAGCGCCTGTCGATCGGCACGGTTGCCCGACTCGTCGAGGATCTCGCAGAGCACGCCTGCCGGCTGCATGCCGGCAAGCCGAGCCATGTCGATCGCGGCCTCGGTATGGCCGGCGCGGCGGAGCACGCCCCCTTCCTTGGCGACGAGCGGGAAGAGATGACCGGGCCGCACGAAGTCGGCAGGCGTGCTCGCGGGATCGAGAATGGCGAGGATCGTGTCGGCCCGCTCCGCCGCGGTGATGCCCGTGCGGGCGGAGCGATGATCGACCGGCACGGTGAAGGCCGTGCCAAGCGGCGTGGAGTTGGCCTCCACCATCATCGGCAGTTCCAGCCGCCGAGCGAGGTCGGGCAGGATCGGCATGCAGACCTGCCCGCGGCCATGGGTGATCATGAAGTTCACGATCTCGGGCGTGACCTTTTCGGCAGCGCAGACGAAGTCACCCTCGTTTTCCCGGTCCTCGGCATCGACCACGATGACGACCCGCCCCTGGCGGTAGGCCTCCACGGCGGCGTCGAGGCTGCTGAATCGATGGGGCATGCTGGCTCCGTGCCTGTGACTCTCGGCGGCGATTTCTGATGGCCGGCTGATGGCGACCTCTCTCGATTATAGGATGGGGGCCGTGGCCGAAAGGCCGGCGGGCGGGCCCCGGAAGGCCGCCCGCGACTGATTGTGCCGAGGAAACGGGTTCGCCGATGCTCGACCGTGAGGAATACGTCGAACAGGCCTACCTCTTCAGGAATCTGGCCGAGCGGATCGCCGCCGGCACCGCCGCCCAGGAGGCGCTCGCAGCGATCGGCGAGGAGGTGCTGGCGACGACGAAGCTCCCGATGGCCCTGAGCTATCTCGCCAGCGAGCTGAAGCTCGTCGGCACGATCTCGACGGCGATGTCACGGTTGCCGCACTACTTCTCCGCGTTCCAAACGTTCGTGATGTCGCAGGCGGAGCACGAGGGCGGCCGATTCGACATGCGCACCGGGCTGGCGATCCTGGAGCGCGAGGCTGCCTACCGTGGCGAAGGGGCGACGCCGCAGGGTCTTTTCTTCTACCGCTTCGAATGCCTGTCGCGAAACCGTCTCGACTACGCCCTCGGCCTGACGGCGCTCGCCGACGACGAGATCTTCGACGCGGACTGGAAAGCCTGGGCCTCGATGGTCGCCCGGCAGATGGGCTTCGTCGATCTTCCCGATCTCGTCTACGTGCGGAGCCCCGAATACTGGAGGCTCGAGCAGCGCGACGCCGCCATGGCCGGCCGCGCCGTCCCGGAGCCCGACCGCGCGATCCTCTTCGGCGAGAAGGAGGGACGGATCGCACGGGCGAACCGTGGCAAGGATCCGCTCTTCTTCTTCGCGGCGCTGCAGCGGCAGCTCGGCTATCCATCCGTGCCCAGGCCGCCGCGGCCCAAGCCGGCCGATGATTCGCCCGCGCTCCTGGCCCGCCGGCTCGAACGGCTGGAGATGCGGGTCAAGCTGCTCGAGGAAGAGGGGTCGGGCGGAATCGACCTCTCCCGGTTCGATCCGAAGAATTTTCCGCAGGCGGCCGACGAGTGAACGCATCGGCCCTGCTCCGCGACGACGCCCGCGCAATCTGGATGGCTGCGATCGACGCCGTCCGTCCTGACCGGCTCGTCGCGGAACACGCCGCCTCGCATGACCTGCTCGCGGCATGCGATGGCTGCAAGCGGATCGTCGTCGTCGGCGCCGGCAAGGCGGCCGCGGGCATGGCGGCGGGGGTCGAGGCGGCGCTGGGTGCCCAACGCATCGTGCGGCATCGCGTGACGGGCCTGGTGAGCGTGCCCGAAGGCTGTGGCCGCGCCCTGTCGGCGATCGAGGTGCGGGAGACACGGCCCGCGGGCCTGAACCTGCCCACGCCGAGGGTCGTGGAGGCGACGCTCGACATGCTCGATCTCGTCTCGTCGCTCGAGCCCGGCGATATCGTCATCGCCGTGATCACAGGCGGTGGCTCGGCGCTCCTGGCCGCGCCGCGGCCCGGCATCACGCTCGAGGAAAAGATCGCGGTCACCACGCGCCTCTCCGAATCGGGCGCGTCGATCGCGGAGCTCAACGCGGCGCGCCGCACGATGAGCCGCGTGAAGGGGGGCGGCTTGGCACGGGCCTGCACGGCCGGGCGGCTGATCGTGCTCGTGCTCTCCGACGTGATCGGCGACGATCTCGATGTCATCGCGTCGGGGCCGTGCATGCCGTCGGAGCCCGGTTCCGATGGATGCTGGCGCACCGACACGGGCTGCCACGTGCGCCACCTGATCCTCGGCGACAATGCAACGGCCGTGACGGCGGCCCGTGACGAGGCGTCGCGACGGGGCTACGAGATCATCCCGGCGACGATTCCGGCGGAGGCGGCCGCCGAGATCGTTGGGTCACGGCTGGCGTCCGAGGGCGTCGAGGCGGTGGCCCGGGCGGCCCGTGACGGCCGGCCGCGGGCGATCATCGGAGGCGGCGAGGCCACGGTGCGGGTGCCTGCCGATCATGGCACGGGTGGCCGCAACCAGCAGACGGTCCTTGCGGCGATCGACACACTGCGTCGCAGCGGCAGCCCGTGGCCCGTCGGATTGCTCGTTGCCAGCATGGGAACCGACGGCGAGGATGGCCCCACCGATGCCGCGGGGGCCCTGGCCGACGCACGTCTCGTCGCCGAGATCGAGGCACGGCGGCTCGATGTTTCGTCCGCGGTTGCCCGGTGCGATGCCTACCCTTTCTTCGACGCCGTGGGCGGACTCATCCGCACGGGCCAGACCGGCACGAACGTCGCCGATCTCCGTCTCGCCCTGGCTCGGGGGGAAGCCCCTGACGCGGCCCTCGCCTGATCCGTTACGATTGCGGCGACGTTCTCACGTGTCGTGGAGACTTTCATGGGCTCGATCAAGCGGATTCTCGTCACCGGCGGTGCCGGCTTTCTCGGCAGCCACCTGTGCGATCGGCTCGTCGCGATGGGCCACGACGTCATCTGCGTCGACAATTTCTTCACGAGCCAAAAAACCAACGTCGCCCACCTGCTCGGCTGCGGCAACTTCGAGCTCGTCCGCCACGACGTGATCCATCCTCTCTGGCTCGAGGTCGACGAGATCTTCAACCTCGCCTGTCCCGCCGCTCCCGGCCACTATCAATACAACCCCATCAAGACGATGAAGACCTCCGTCATGGGGGCGATCAACATCCTCGGCATGGCACGCCGCTGTCGGGCGAAGGTGCTGCAGGCTTCCACGAGCGAGGTCTATGGCGATCCGGAGGTGCATCCTCAGCCCGAGAGCTATCGCGGCGCCGTCAACCCGATCGGCCCCCGCGCCTGCTACGACGAGGGGAAGCGGGCGGCGGAGACGCTCTTCATGGACTACCACCGGACCAACGGCGTGAATGTCAGGATCGTCCGGATCTTCAACACCTACGGCCCGAGGATGCATCCCTTCGACGGACGCGTCGTCTCCAACTTCATCCGTCAGGCGTTGGCGGGCGAGCCGATCACGATCTTCGGCACAGGCGCCCAGACACGAAGCTTCTGCTATCGCGACGACCTCGTGGAGGGAATCATCCGGATGATGAACGGGCCCGACGACTTCATCGGGCCGGTCAATCTCGGCAACCCGGGCGAGTTCACGATCCGCCAGCTTGCCGACCTCACGCTCGAACTCACCGGCTCGAAGTCGCCGCTCATCGAGAAGCCGCTCCCGGTGGATGATCCCGAGCGGCGGCGGCCCGACATCACGCTGGCCAAAGAGCGGCTCGGTTGGGAGCCGACGGTGCCGCTCCGCACGGGGCTCGAGAAGACGATCGAGTGGTTCCGATCGGTCAGGCTTTCCGACTTCCGCGCCCCCACACCGAACTGGCAATAGCCACGACCGCGATCCCCACCGCGATCCCGGCACAGTCGGCGGCCCAATCGAGCAGTTCCGCCCGGCGTGAGAAGAGTGGCTGCGTGATCTCATCGATCGCCCCGAAGGCAGCCAGCGCGATCGCCAGCCCGAGGGCCGACCGTGTCGACCAGCGGCCCGCCGACCGCACCGCCATCGCGGTAAACGACGCCAGCAGGCAATACGAGACGAGGTGGAGGATTTTGTCGGAGAGTTCGACCCGGCTCAGGAACCGCTCCGGCCTCGGCACGTGCGTGGCCAGCACGAGCGTGACGGCGTAGGCCGATGCCGCGACTGTGGGCCCGATGCGGCGAAAAACCTTGAAAAACACTGCTTCTTTTGCCCTTCGCCCGCCGGTCTTCATTCGCTACCTTCCCGCCCGCAGGTCGCGGTGCCGGATGATACCGCCGCGACCGAGAAGCACCAGGTTGCAGACAGGAGTGGCGTTCATGGACCGCAAGGAACTTTCGGCGATCGTACTCGAACTGCTGGAGAAGGAGACCGGCGAAACCTTTCCGGCTCTCGAAGAATCGACGTCGCTCCGCGACGGACTGAATCTCGACTCGCTCGACATGGCCGGCCTCGTGCTCCACATCGAGAGCCGGTTCGGGATCCAGATCGAGACGGAACTGCTCGAGAAGGTGACCACCGTCGGCAAACTGCTCGACATGCTCCAGGCAAAACTCGCCGCGAAGACCGCCACCAAGGCGGCGTGAACGATCCGATGCCCATCGTCCCGCACACCGCCGGCCGATCGGGAGCCGCATCGACCGTCGTCATCGCCGCGCACGCGATGGTCGCGGCCCGGATTTCGGAGATTCCGTCGCTTCGCAGCGGCGGCTGGCCGGCATCGGCCCCACCCCTTCCGCCACGGTTTCTCAGGCATGCCGACGAACAGACGGTTGTCGGCATGCATGCCGTGCTCGCGGCGATCGCCAGTCTGCCCGAGCGGCCGGCCCTCGACACACACGCCGTGATCGCGGCCTCGTGCCAGGCCGGCCGATTCGGAGGCGCGCAGGCGCTCGTGCAGGCGTCCACGGGAGGCGGTGTCGCCGTCTCCACGCATGTGATTCCGCAGTGCTCGCTGCACTCGCCGGCCGGGGCGGTGAGCGTGGGCCTGGGCATGCACGGCCCCAACATCGGCGTGAGCGGCGGACCCGACGCCCTCTCCGAGGGCATGCTCGCCGCCTTCTCATGGCTGCAGCAGCCGGCCGATGCGGGAAGCGACACCGCATGGCTCATCATCACCGGCTGGGACGACGAGCCCTCGCTCGATGCCGCGGGCACGCCGACGAACGATCCGATCTGCAGGGCCGTGGCGGTCGCCCTTGCCCGCCCGTCATCGGCCGGCCTCGCAGACTGTGGAACAAGTCTGCCGGAGCAGGATACGACGACCGCCGACCCTGGAAACCCTCGGCGTTTCCACCGGTCGGCCACGTGGAAAATGGTCATGGATGACTTCGGACAGCTAGCCGCCGACGAGCGGCTCACGCTCACGCTCGACCCGCACGACGGCATGGCGGTTTCGCCATCCGCCGACTCGCTCCGGCGGTTTGGGGAATCGCTTGCCGAGCATGCCCGCGCGGGCATGGCGGCTACCTGGTCGCATCGCTTCCCCTGGGGCGGCCGCGTCCAGCTCGCCGTGGCCGCGACGGCACGACGTCGGGAGGCCGCCTGATGCCTCGCACGCACCGCGACTACGAGCCCGTCGTCATCACCGGCATCGGTGCCGTATCGCCGCTTGGGCATTCGTTCGACGCGATCGCCGAGTCACTGCTGGCCGGTCGGTCGGGAGTGCGGTCGATCGACCCCGGCCCCCTGGCCCGCGAACCGGTGCAGTTTGCGGGAGCCGTCACCGACATCCCGCCTCCACCAACGGTGGCGTGGCCTCTCGACGCTGCATCCTTCGACGCGCTGCCCCGGCTCGATCGGCTCTGCGCGAGCCCGATCGCCCACGCACTGGCCGACGCCGGGCTCGCCGACGAGCGGTCGTCGCGTTGCATCGGGCTGGTGCTCGGCCTCGGCGCCGAACACTTGAAGGCCTGGGAGGCCGACTATCTCGGTGGTGGCAGGCGCGTGCTCGAGCCGGCCCACGGGCCATCGCTCGCGCAGCGTTTGGCTGGCTGCTTCGGATTATCCGGGCCCGCGATGACAACCGCCGCCGCCTGCGCCTCAAGCGGCTACGCGATGGCGATGGGCCGCACCTGGCTCGATGCCGGCTGGGTCGATGCCTGCATCGTCGGAGGCTGCGACACGCTCAGCCACACGGCACTGGCGGCCTTCTACAACCTCCGCGCGTTGTCCCGGCGCGGCGACGATCCCGCGAAGGCCTCGCGGCCGTTCGATCGCGATCGCGACGGCTTCGTGATGGGGGAAGGGGGCGCCTGCTTCGTGCTGGAGCGGCGTTCCGAGGCCGACCGCCGCGGCCGACGCATCTACGGCGAACTCGCGGGAGTCGGCATGTCGAGCGATGCCTCGCACATGGTCGCCCCCTGCACCGATCCCGTCCAAGCGGCCCGGGCCATCTCGATGGCGATCGAGGATGCGGGGATCACCGCCGCCGAGATCGACTATGTCAACGCCCACGCCGCCGGCACGCCGGTGGGCGACGCGGCCGAGGCGGGCGCAATCCGAATGGCCCTTGGCGACGAGACGGATCGCGTTCCGGTCAGTTCCACCAAGAGCATGTCGGGGCATCTGGTGAGCGGCGCCGCGGCCTTCGAGGCGGTGGCCTGCCTCGTGGCGATCGATCGGCAGGCCATTCCGCCGACGGTCAACCTCGATGAGCCCGACGGGGCCTGTCGCTTGAATCATGTTCCGCACGTCGCCCGTCAGGCCAGGGTCCGCGTGGCGGCCAGCAATTCGTTCGGCTTCGGCGGCTCGAACCTCTGCCTCGTCATCCGCGCCGCGGCATGACCGCATTTCCCAGACACCCCCTGTTCATCCCCACGACCCTTCAGGAGCTTTCGCGATGACCACGCCCGCCCCTCTTCCGATGACCGTCGCCGAGATCGACACGCTGTTGGAGCGTCTCGTCGCCCACTGGCACACCGTCGAGCCGGCCCACGGCGAAGATGGCCTGCGCGGCCGCATCTGCGACCTGCACCGATTCAACTTCCTGCTCTGGCACGAGGAGGACATCGCCCGGTCGCCCGACGTGACCGATGCCAGGATCGCACAGGTGAAGCGGGCGATCGACCGCTACAACCAGGCCCGCAACGACTCCATCGAGAAGGTGGACGACTGGCTGATCGAGGAACTCGCCCGGCGTGGCGTGGCGGCCGCGGCCGACGCGCCGGCCGCCACGGAGACCCCCGGCGCGGCGATCGACCGCCTCTCGATCCTGGAGCTGCGTCGGTACCACATGCGGGAGCAGCTCGAGCGAGCCGACGCCTCGCAGGAGCACCGCGAGAAGGCGGCCACCCGCATGGCGGTGCTCGACGTGCAGCGCGATCATCTCGTGAAGGCCCTCTCGCTGCTGCTCGAGGAGATCGTCGCCGGCCGTCGTCCGCTTCGGGTCTTCCGACAGATGAAGATGTACAACGACCCGACGATGAACCCGTATCTCTACAAAGCCCGCTCCGCCGCCTGATCCTGAAGGCCTTGCAACCTCCGGAAAGCCCCCGGTGGTAACCGGGGGATCGATGCGCCTCGCAACACCGGATGGCGACCGCATTATCACCGGGTTTCCACCCGGGGCTCCACGGACTCGCCACGACGGCGAGCCCGTCGGCCTGGGGAAACCTCGGCTTTCCCCACGGCCGACCAAGCGGCAGGGGCCATGGATGGCCCTGCCGCGCTATTTCTTGATCAGGTCGCGAACGGTCATGCCGCTTGGGATCATCGGCAGCACGTGCTCCTGGTAGGGCACCTGCACATCCAGGATCGCGGGGCCCGGGGCGTCGATGAGCCGCTTGAGGGCCGCTTCGAGCTGGCCCTTGTCGCTGACCGTCTCCGCCTGCCAGCCGAAGCCCTTGGCGATCGCGACGAAGTCGGGGTAGCGATTCTGCGGCGAGATGCCGTCGCCCTGGCCGCAGGCCTCCGGATGATCGACAGGGCCGAGGTAGGTGTGGGCCCTGTTGCCCTTGAAGAAGCGGTCTTCCCACTGCACCACCATGCCGAGGTGCTGGTTGTTGAGCAGCAGCACCTTCACCGGGATGTTCTCGGTCTTGCAGGTGGCGAATTCCTGGATGTTCATCAGGATGCTGCCGTCGCCGTCGATGTCGACGACCAGCGACTCCGGATGGGCCACCTTCGCCCCCATGGCGGCCGGAAGCCCGAAGCCCATCGTGCCGAGGCCGCTGGAGGAGAGCCAGGTGCGAGGCCGGCGAAACTTGTAGAACTGCGCGGCCCACATCTGGTGCTGCCCCACGCCCACCGTGACGATCGTGTCGCGGTCGGCCGTGAGCCGTGAGAGTTCGGCGATCGCGTGCTGGGCCACGATGCCGGGATAGGTCGTGTCGTAGGAGAACGGGTCTTCCTTCTTCCACGCCTTGATCTGGTCATACCACGGCTGCAACGAGGCCGTCGGCTTCTCCACGATCTTGTTGAGCTGGTGGAGGGCATCCTCGACGTCGGCCACGATCGGCACGTGCACGAGCTTGTTCTTGTTGATCTCGGAGGGGTCGATGTCGATGTGCACGATGAAGCCGTGCTGGGCGAACTCGCTCACCTTGCCGGTCACGCGGTCGTCGAACCGCACGCCGATGGCGATGAGCAGGTCGGCCTGATCGACCGCGTAGTTGGCATAGACGCTGCCGTGCATGCCGAGCATGTCGAGCGAAAGCGGGTCGTCCCCCGGATAGGCCCCGAGGCCCATGAGCGTCATCGTGACGGGGATGCCCGTCTTCCGCACGAGCTCCCGCAGTTCGTCGGAGGCGTCTCCCGTGATCACGCCGCCACCGGCGTAGATCACCGGCCGCTTCGACCGCTTGATCGCGGCGGCCACCTGCGCGATCTGCTCGGGATGGGCCGCGCGGACATCGGGCCGATAGCCGGGCAGGTTCATCGGCGCGTCGTAGTCGGGCACGATGTTGGCGAGCTGGATGTTCTTGGGCAGGTCGACGAGCACGGGGCCCGGGCGGCCCGTCGTCGCGATGTGGAAGGCCTCCCGCATCACCCGCGCGATGTCGTTGGCGTCGGTCACGAGGTAATGGTGCTTCGTGATGCCGCGGCAGACCTCGACGATCGGCGTCTCCTGGAAGGCGTCGGTGCCGATCACGCTCGTGCCCACCTGGCCGGTCAGCGCGATGAGCGGCACGCTGTCCATCTTCGCGTCGGCGATGGCCGTCACGAGATTGAGCGCCCCGGGGCCGCTGGTGGCCATGCACACGCCGGGCCTGCCGGTGGTGCGGGCGTAGCCCTGCGCCGCGAAGCCGCCCCCTTGTTCATGCCGGGGGAGGATCGTCCGAATCCGATCCTTGAACTTCGTGAGCGATTGGTGGAGCGGCATGCTCGCGCCGCCCGGGTAGGCGAAGATCACGTCCACGCCCTGCCGCACGAGGCACTCGACGACCACGTCGGCCCCGCTCGCGAAGGCTTCGGCGGCTTTGGGTCGGGAGGCGGTGGCCATGGGCGGGGATCCTCGGTGGTGGGGTGAAAACGGTCGATCAACCGGACCCTTCAAAAATACACGATAAATGCCCCGCGGCATCAGGGGCCGGAATCAGGGCTTTTTGCCGGAAAACCGCCGCCTGCGGCGGAGTGGGTGCCCTATACTCGCCCTCTGTGGCTCCTGACTCCACTCGGCAGGACGGGCAGCTTGCCCGGCTTGCCGACACGCTCGAATCGCGCGACAAGCACAAGGGGTTCGCGGACGTCGTCGCCAGTCTCGTCGAGGGACATGGCGGGGCGATCGGCGGAACCTGGGGATCGAGTTCTGCGCTCGCGGCGGCCGCGCTGGCCCGCGCCCAGGGGCGCGAGCAGACGGCCACGACCGATCGCGGCCTGCTCGTCGTCGTCCTTCCCCATCCGGCCGATGCCGATGCCTTCGCCGACGATCTCACCATCTTCACGGCCGACCCTGTCGCCGTGCTGCCGGCGCTCGAGACGCTCGGCGAACCCGACGATGCCTCGCTCGGCGATCCCGCCGAGCCCGAGCGGCTATCGCTCGTCAAGCGGCTCACCGGCCCCGCCCATGATCATCCACGGATCATCGTCACCACGATCCAGGCGTTGCTCACGCTCCTCGACGACCCGCGCGAGGTGGAGGCGAGCACGCGACGGCTCGAGGTCGGGGGCAGGCTCGACCCGGTCGAACTCGGCGACTGGCTCGTGGCCCGGGGCTGGTCACAGGCCGATGCCATCGACGCGCCCGGTTCGTTCGCCCGCCGCGGTGGGATCGTCGATCTCTTCGCCGCCGATTGGGAACGGCCGGTACGGGTCGAACTCTTCGGCGACGAGATCGAGTCGCTCCGCACGTTCGACACCGTCACGCAGCGGAGCGTGGATACGCTCGGATCGATCGACCTGACGGCGCTGGTGCACCGGGCCTCCGACGGCGGCCCTGCGCTGCGGCGCACCCATCTGGCCGACATCGTGCCCCCCGGCTCGTGGTGGGCCCTCGTCGAGCCGGGCGAACTGGCCGAGGAGGCGCGGCGGACGAAGCAGCGGCTGGCCGATGTGGCTGGCGTCGGCGAGCCGGAGGATGTCTTCGCGCGGATCTACAAGTTTCCGTCGGTCACGCTGGCCGCCGTCGCCCAGACGAGCCTGGAGGCCACGGCCACGCTGGCGGTGGAGAGCGTGGAGCGTTTCACGGGCGTGCTCGACCGGGTCCGCGAGGAACTCGAGACGGTGGGCCGCGATCAGGAGGTGTGGGTCGTGGCACCGACGGAGGCCGAGGAGAAGCGGCTTGCGGAATTGCTCGCCGGCACCGCTCCCGACCGATCCGGCCGGCTCCACTTCGCGCGGGGCCATCTCTCCGGTGGATTCCGGCTCGTGCCGGAGAAGATGGTGCTCGTGAGCAGCGCCGAGCTCTTCCGCCGTGAGGAGGCGGCTTCGTCGCGGGCGCCGCGGCAGCGGCTCTCCCGCGCCATCGACACCTTCCTCGACCTGCATGAAGGAGACTACGTCGTCCATGTCGCCCACGGAGTCGGCCGCTACCGGGGGCTCAAGCTGCTGGAGAAGCATGGCCGCACGGAGGAGTTTCTGGAGATCGAATTCGCCGAGAGCACGAAGGTCTATGTGCCCGCCTCGTCGATCGACCTCGTCCAGAAATACGTCGGCGGCGGCAAGCTCGCTCCCAGGCTCGCCAAGGTCGGCGGCACGCTCTGGGAAAAACAGAAGCAGGCGGTCAAAGACGCCTTGGCCGACATGGCCGCCGACATGCTCGCCCTGCAGGCGAAGCGGGCCAGCCGGCCTGGCACGGCGTTTCCTCCCGACACTCCCTGGCAGCGGGCCTTCGAGGAATCATTTCCCTTCGACGAAACGCCCGACCAGCTCACGGCCATCGAGGCGATCCGCGAGGATCTCGAGCGGCCGCGGCCGATGGATCGTCTCCTCTGCGGCGATGTCGGCTTCGGCAAGACGGAGCTGGCGATGCGGGCCGCCTTCAAGGTAGCCGAGGGGGGCGCGCAGGTCGCCGTGCTCGTGCCCACGACCGTGCTGGCCGAGCAGCATCGCCGCAGTTTCGCGGCGCGGTTCGCCGAATTCCCCGTCACGATCCGCTCGCTCTCGCGGCTCACGAGCACGGCCGAGGAGCGTGACACGCTCGAGGGCCTCGCCAGCGGAGCGGTCGACATCGTGATCGGCACCCACCGTCTCGCGCAGGCCGACATCCACTTCGCCAACCTCGGCCTGCTGGTCGTCGACGAGGAGCAGCGGTTCGGCGTCGACGTGAAGGAGCGGCTCAAGGCGCTGCGGGCGAGCGTCGACGTGCTCACGATGACGGCCACCCCGATTCCGCGCACGCTCCACATGGCGATGCTCGGCATCCGCGACATCTCCAATCTCACCACGCCCCCCTCCAATCGGATCGCCGTCGAGACCCGCGTGATGCGGTGGGACGACCGGCTCATCCGCACCGCCATCGACCGCGAGCTGGCCCGCGGCGGGCAGGTCTTCTTCGTCCACAACCGCATCCTCGACATCCACAAGGTCCGCGACCGTCTGCAACGGATCGCCCCCGAAGCCACGATCGGCATCGCCCACGGCCGGCTCTCGGAGACCGAGCTCGAGGACGTGATGCTCGGCTTCGTGTCGGGAAGCATCGACATCCTCCTAGCGACCACGATCATCGAAAGCGGCCTCGATATTCCCCGGGCCAACACGATCTTCATCGACGAGGCCGACACCTACGGCCTGGCCGACCTGCACCAGCTGCGTGGCCGCGTGGGCCGCTCGCACCACCGCGCCTATTGCTACATGCTCGTGGACGAGAACGCCGTGCTCACGAGCATGGCCGCGAAGCGGCTCCGCGCGATCCAGGAGTTTTCGAGCATGGGGGCGGGCTTCTCGCTGGCGATGCGGGATCTGGAGATCCGCGGGGCCGGCAACCTGCTCGGCACCCAGCAAAGCGGCCACATCGCGACGGTTGGCTACGAGCTCTATTGCAAACTCCTCGAGCAGGCGGTTCGAGGGCTCAAGGCGCTGCCGCCGGAAGAGCCTCCCACCGTGAACCTCGATCTGCCGGGCGCCGCATGGCTGCCCCGTGACTACATCCCCGACGTGCGGGGCAAGATCGACGTCTACCGCCGCCTCTCGCGGGCGACGCAGCCATCGCAGCTCGACGACATCGCCGCCGAACTGGCCGACCGGTTCGGCCCGCTGCCCGAGGAGGCGCGGCGGCTGGTGGAGTTTGCCCGGATCCGGGTCGCGGCGTCGCGGCATGGCATCGATGCGATCAGCCGCCACCCCGGCATGATCGTGATCGGCCACCACGACCGGAAGGCGATCGAGCGGTTGCAGGAGTCTGCGGCGAAGCGGGGCACGACCGTCCGTGTCGTCGATCAGAAGACCGCCGTCATCCCGCTGGCCGAAGCGATCCTCGCCGATCCCGACTCGCTCATCGCCGGATTGAAGGCGTTTTTGGCGGCCGACAGCTCCGCCGGCTCGTCATCCCGATCGCGGGCTCAGGCAGCGCGATAAATGCAGACACCGACCCGTTCGATGTGATCCCTCAACGGGGCATGGGTGATGCGGTTCAGCGGCTGCACCTCGAAGCGATAGGGCAGCGGCAGCTCGTCGAGTTCTCCTGCGATCGCCTCGGCTTCCAACGACGTCACATCGCCGGTGACCGCCAGATCGACGTCCGACCGCGGCGTGTGAGTGCCCTTCGCGCGAGACCCGAAGAGGATCGCCGCCGCGACACCCGGGTGTCGCCCAAAGACCTCGCGGACGAGTTCCAACTCACGGTCGTTCAAGTGTGGCTCGTTCATGAGATTCTCTTGCTTGCAAGGAGATCACGCACACTGCGCAGGGCAATCAGATACCGATCATGAATCGCAGCGACGGCCTCCTCGAAGTTGACCGGATCGTAGGTATGCGAAAGCGGATTGCGGTGATCGATCATGTCGATCCACGTCTGGCCATCGACAACGATCTTGGCGGCGAACGCATCCTTGACGACCTGCCGTGGCGTGACCGCGCTGAGAACAATACCGCTCTCCTCGAGATAATCCTTGAGTGTCTTCCACGCGAGTTCGAGGGTGTATTCAAACCGCTGCACGACACCCTCTTTCTCGAGTTGGTTGAGCGCGGCGGGGCCGTGCTGCAACGCCTCTGCCAGAAGGGTCAACGCCCGATCAAAGTTTTCAAATCGCTGCTGCCAGCGAATGTCCGGGGGCTGATTCATGATCCACGCACCAGTCGGCTCTCGTTGCTCACCCTTCGAGTGTAGCCGGGCGGGCGGGCGCATCGAGACGGGCCGCGTGCTCGACTACACGGACAGACCCGACCGGCAGATGTGCCGGCTCTATCGCTCGCTCATGGAGAAGATGGGCGTCCGGGAGAAGACTTTTGGCGACGCAACCGCCCTGCTCGACGAGGTGTAAAAAAGGGGAGCCATCGTTCTGGATACCTCGGCGAGTTGGGTGCTGAGCCGATTTCGCCGATCGTGCCGCCGGCGGTGCCCCTCTATGCCCGGCATCGCATCCCGGCAATTCAACCTGTTTTTGCCGAGGGACGACGCTCTTGCGACCGCCCCGGCGGCCTCCTATCGTCCCTGCCCTCATGCTCCCCTTCCGCGCTCACGCCGTGCCCCTCGCCGCCGCGATGCTCGCGATGCCGATCGCGCTGCGCACCGGCTCGGCCGATGAGCCGCAGCGGCTGCCGCCCCCTCCTGCGATGCAGCCGGCCACCGTCCCCATGCGGATAACCCCCACCGAGCCGAAGGCCTTGTCGCGGCCCGAGTCGTGGCCGTCGGGCAAGAAGCCGGCGCAGGGCAATCCCGATGCCCTCGGCAACCACGTGCTCTCGAGCATTCGTGAACGCCCCGGTTCGCCGCTCGAGCCGCTCGATGCGATGACGCCCGAAAAGGTCGCCGAGGGCGTGGTGCAGACGCAGTATGCCGAGCCGTTCACGCCTCCCGCATCGCCGTCCGCCGCCACCGCCTCCACGCAGGAGCTCGCCCGGCTCAACATGCAGTCGCTCGAGACGGCCATGGTGGTGGCGAGGGTCGGCCCCGAAGTGGTGCTCGAGGGCGACCTTATAACGCCGACCGCGGCCGATTACCTGGCGAAGGTGTCGCCCGGCCTCACGCCCGAACAGGTTCGCGCGGTCAAGCTGCAGATCTACAAGCAGGTGCTCAAGCCCCATGTGGAGGCCCTGCTCGTCTACGTCGATGCCTGCCGCACCATCCCCGAGGAACGGCTTCCGGATATCGAGAAGAAGGTCAACGAAGCCTTCGATCAGCAGCAGCTCCCCAGGCTCATCAAGGAGGCTGGCGTGGCCAACGCCCGCGACTACGAGCACCTGCTGAAGTCGCGAGGCCAGTCGCTCGATCGGATGCGGAAGATGTTCTTCGAGCGCGCCCTCTCGCAGCAGTGGCTGCAGACCAAGGCGGAGAGCGACGATGAGATCCCGCACGCCGAAATGATCGCCTGGTATGAGAACCATCTCACCGAATACGACTATCCGGCCAAGGCGAAGTTCGAGCAGCTCACCGTCCGGACCGCGCCCCAGCAGACCCGCGACCAGGCCTGGAACAAGCTCGCGGCCATGGGCAACGAGGTGCTCCAGGGGGCTGACTTCGCCGAGGTGGCCCGCACGAAGTCCGAAGGCCCCACGGCATCCACCGGCGGATCCTTCGACTGGACGACGAAGGGCTCGCTCGTCTCGAAGGTCATCGACGAGGCGCTCTTCACGCTGCCGGTCGGCCAGTTGAGCGCGATCCTCGACGACGGCACCGGGCTCCACATCATCCGAGTCACCGAGCGGACCGATGCCGGACGCATCCCGTTCATCGAGGCCCAGGTCGGCATCCGTGAACAGCTGATCGAGGAGCGGCAGAAGCGCAAACGGGACGAGTATCTCCAGCGACTGCGGGACCGCACGCCCGTCTGGACGATGTTCGACGACGAGCAGACAGCGACGGCCTCCGCCGGCCGCGGAACGCCACTTCGGTAGGATGCTTTCTGAATTCGAAACGTTTTTGAAGACCCCGCCCCAAGAAGCCCCGGGTGGAAACCCGGGGATGGTTTGAGGTGGCGGCCCGTTTTGATCCCCCGGTTCCCGCCGGGGGCTTTTTTGGGGGAGGAACCGGCCTTCGAAAACTGCAAAAGTCGAAGCTACCGGTCCCACGCGGCGAACACGACCGCGGGCCGGCCGCGGTCGATGCCGACGAGGCCCCCGGTGATTCCGTCGGCCGCGATCCCCTGCCCCGGAAACGGGCAGTGCACCGCTTCGACGAGTTCGAGCACGTCGTCGGCCACGGGCAACCGCAGCCTCGCGGGCAGCCGCAGTCGGTAGAGCACTCGGAAATGATGATGCGAGACCAGCAGCGTATCCCCATCCCAGATGCCGCCCGACGCGCTCATGCCGTCCCAGTCGGCGACGACCTCCGCTGGAAACGTGAACCGCCGCCGCTCTCGGTCGAAGCCCCCGGGCTCATACTCGATGAGCACGGTCGCGGTGTTGTCGGCGCCGTAGTGTGCGAAGCAGCACCACCAGCCGCCATCCCGCACGACACACCAGACAAGGCTGCCGGGCGGCGACTGAAACTCATGATGAACGGAGAGCGTGTTGGTGACGGGATCGTAGACCCGGATATCCGACTCGTGCGGCTGCGCCGGGTAGTTGGAGTGGGCGCACCACAGTTTTCCATCGTGGAGAAAGCCGCTGTTGAGATGCCTGGTCGAAGGCGTCGTGGCCGACGCCACGAGCCGCCCCGTGCAGCGGTCATACCGGGCTACGGTCGTGCTCGAGATCGCGTAGACATCGCGGCCGTCTGCAGCGGCGGCCTGGGTCGCATGGGGTGAGGCGATCAGCCGGGTCGCCGTCAGCCCGGCTGCCCTGGAAAGCCGGGAGGTCTGTTCGGGTGGCGCCGCCAGGGCCGGTCCGTGGATGCCGATGATGAGGATGAGAACCGCTGAAACACGCATCGCTTGTCCCGCCGAATGCCGTCATATGGCCACAATTCTCTTGCTCGAGGGCCGAAGACGACTTAAGTTCTAGTCGAAATTCCCGAAGGAGCGACCTCATGCCAAGTCGAAATCGTCCGCGTCGTCCGTTGGCAACGAGCCGGCGTCTTGTGAATGCGGCCGCCTTCGAATCGCTCGAGGATCGGCGGATGATGGCCGCCGAGCTGGCGAGGGTGTCCTGCAGCGAGTCGCGCTCGGCAAGGGCATTGGCGTTGAGCAGGCCGTCAAGAGTTTGAGCAACCGACCCGGCGTCGTCTTCGCCGAGCCGAATTGGAAAGTGTCGGCATCGGCGGTGAGCAACGATCCGTACTACACAACGAGCAGCCGTCTCTGGGGCATGTATGGCGACGACGCTCCGTCCGCCTCCGGCCCCTCGGGCACCACCAACTAATTCGGCAGCCAGGCCGAGAAGGCCTGGGACGCCGGCTTTACCGGATCGCAGTCGGTCGTCGTCGGGATCGTGGACGAGGGGATCGATATCAACCATCCCGACCTGAAGGCCAACATCTGGGTGAATCCCCGCGAAATCGCCGGGGATCGCATCGACAACGACGGCAACGGCTACGTCGACGACATCAACGGCTGGGACTTTTTCTCGAAAGACAACACCGTCTATGGCGGCACCGGTGACGATCACGGAACCCACGTGGCCGGCACGATCGGCGGTGTCGGGGGCAATGGCGTGGGCGTCGCGGGCGTGAACTGGAACGTCACGATGATCTCGGCCAAATTCCTCGGGCCAACCGGCGGCTACACCAGCGACGCCGTCAGCGCTCTCGACTACCTGACCGACCTCAAGACTCGGTATGGCGTCAACATCGTCGCGTCGAACAACTCCTGGGGCGGCGGCGGGTATTCGTCGGCGCTGCATGGCGCCATCATCCGATCGGCCAATGCCAACATCCTGTTCGTCGCAGCGGCTGGCAAGGGCGGCAGCGACGGGATCGGCGACTCCAACGACTCGGTCGCCAACTATCCCTCGAACTACTCGACGCTCCTGTCTGCAACGGGCCAGCCTGCCGCTTCATACGAGTCGGTGATCGCCGTGGCGGCGTTGACATCGACCGGTGGCTTGGCGTCGTATTCCAACTTCGGCGCGACGACCGTCGATATCGGCGCACCGGGATCGGGAATCTGGTCCACGCTACCGGGAAATACCTACGGCTCTTACAGCGGTACGTCGATGGCCACGCCGCACGTCACAGGATCCGTCGCCCTCTACGCATCGGCCTATCCGAATGCCTCGGCGGCGGCCATCCGCGATGCGATTCTCTCCTCCGCGCGTCCCACTGCGTCGTTGGCCGGCAAGACTGTCACCGGTGGTCGGCTCGATGTCGCCGGGGCGCTCAATGTCACGCCGCCGATCGGCATCTCGATCACGGGTGGCTCGGTGGCCGAGGGGGACAGCGGCACCACGCAGCTCACCTTCACCGTCACGCTGTCGGCTGCATCGGCTGGCACGGTGACGGTCAACTATGCGACGGCCAACGGCACGGCCACCTCGGGCAGCGACTATGTGGCCCAAAGCGGCCCGCTCTCGTTCGCCCCCGGCGAGACATCGAAGACGATCCTGGTCGATGTGATCGGCGACACGACCTACGAACCGAACGAAACGTTCTCGATCGCCCTCTCGGGTGCCTCGTCCAACGC
>JBJTDB010000157.1:0-20350 GCA_046092145.1 Planctomycetia bacterium
CGAGCGTGCCCCGGGTGTCGAGCGACCATTCCATGGCCATCATGGCGGCACCGGCCAGCACGCCCAGGCCTGCCAGCCCGGTGAGCCGGTCCGCCAGCACGGTGCAGCCGGCGAGCAACCGTCGCGGCGTGGAGTCGGCGAGCCGATAGGCCTTGATGAAATCGCCGCCGATCGACGACGGAAGGCAGAGGCTGAAGAACATACCCTCGAAGAACCGCCAGACGAAAAGCCGGCTCGGGTAGGAAAAACCGAGCGGGCGGGCCAGCGACGCCCATCGGTAGCCGGCGATCACCTGCGCCCCGATCGCCAGCGCGACGGCGGCTCCCCACCACCGCCAGTCGACCGTTTTCATGAGGGAGAAAAATTCCTTGCGATCGACACCACGGAGGACGACCGCCATCAGCACGAGGGTGACCCCCACCCGCAGCGACGTGCTCGCCCAGGGCGGAATCGCTGAAAAGCTGAACGCGCGGGGGGCGGTTGGCGACGGTTCGGCGGGAGGAGTGCTCATGATGGATTCGATGGCCGATGCGGCGTACCCTACCGGAAGACGGCGGGTTCCTCCCAGTCGGGTTGTATGCCGATGCGCATGGACTGGTTCGAAGTGTCGCTGGCGATTGGCTCCGCCTTCGTGTTTGGGGCGGTCCTGGGAAGTTTTCTCAACGTGGTGATCCATCGCGTTCCGCGGGGCGAGTCGGTGGTTTTCGGAGGCTCCCGGTGCCCGACGTGCAAGGCGGCCATCCGCGCCCGCGACAACATCCCCGTGATCGGCTGGCTCCTTCTTCGCGGCCGCTGTCGCGACTGCGGGGCACCGATTTCACCGCGGTATCCGGCGGTGGAGGCGGCGTGCGGCGTGGCCCTGGCCGGCGCGGTAGCCGCGGTGATCGCCTGGCTGGCATGATATGGGGCCGGCTCCACCCCTCCGTAGGAAAGGCACCATGGCTGTTTCTTCGAAACGAGCGCTCGTCACCGGCATCACCGGCCAGGACGGCTCCTATCTCGCCGAGTTTCTCCTCGACAAGGGGTACGAGGTGCACGGTTTGGTCCGGCGGTCGAGCACGTTCGGCACGCAGCGGATCGAGCACCTCTACCGTGACATCCACGAGGTCGGCAGGCCGCTGGTGCTCCACCATGGCGACATGGCCGACGGCAACGGGCTGGCACGGCTGATCCGCGAGATCCGCCCGACCGAGGTCTACAACCTCGCCGCGCAGAGCCACGTCCGCGTCAGTTTCGACCAGCCGACCTATACCGCCGACGTGACCGCCGTGGGCACCCTCCGGCTTCTGGAGGCCATTCGCGACCTCGAAGACTCGGTCGGCTATCAGGTGCGGTTCTACCAGGCCTCCAGTTCGGAGATGTATGGCAAGGCGGCGGACGTGCCGCAGTCGGAGACGACACGGTTTCATCCCCGTTCGCCGTATGGCGTGGCCAAGCTGTATGCCCACTGGATCACGATCAACTATCGGGAGAGCTACGGGCTGCATGCCTCCTGCGGCATCCTCTTCAACCACGAGAGCCCACGCCGCGGCGAGACGTTCGTGACCCGGAAAATCACCCGGGCGGCCACCCGGATCAAGCTCGGGCTTCAGCAGAAGCTCTACCTCGGCAACCTCGACGCCCTCCGCGACTGGGGCTTCGCGGGCGACTATGTGGAGGCGATGTGGCTCATGCTGCAGCAGGACAAGCCGGATGACTACGTCATCGCGACGGACGAGACCCATTCGGTGCGGGAGTTCTGCGAAAAAACCTTTGGCCGGCTCGGCCTCGACTACCGCGACTTCGTCGAGATCGACCCTCGCTATTTCAGGCCGGCGGAAGTCGATCTGCTGCTCGGTGACTCGCGGAAGGCCCGATCGGCGCTCGGGTGGAAGCCCCGCGTGTCGTTCGACGGGCTGGTGGCGATGATGGTCGATGCCGACATGGAACTGGCCCGCAAGGAGCAGGTGCTCCTGGCCGCCGGCCATGGCGACGCACTGCCCCATCACTGATCGAGCGGGGTTGCGGCCGACCATGATGAATCTTCGCGACACAAGGATCGTGGTGACCGGCGGCGCCGGCTTCCTGGGCACGTCGGTCTGCCGCGTGCTCCGCGATCGCGGTGTGCCGGCCGACCACATCGTCGTGCCACGGCGCCGGGAGTATGACCTCACGATCGAGTCGGACGTGGAGCGGCTCTATGCCGATGCCCGGCCGGACGTCGTCATCCATCTGGCGGCCGAGGTGGGGGGCATCGGGGCGAACATGGCCCAGCCGGGCCGTTTCTTCTTCGCCAACATGGCGATGGGGCTGCACCTGGTCGAGCATGCCCGGCGCAACGGGATCGCGAAGTTCGTTCACACGGGCACTGTTTGTGCCTATCCCAAGCACTGCCCGATCCCCTTCCGCGAAGACGACATCTGGAACGGCTACCCGGAGGAGACCAACGCCCCGTACGGCGTCGCCAAGAAGGCCATCTTCGTGATGCTCGATGGCTATCGCCGGCAGTACGGGCTGCCCAGCGCCGTCGTGGTGCCGGTGAACCTCTATGGACCGCGGGACAACTTCGACCCGGCCAGCAGCCATGTGATTCCCGCGCTCATCCGAAAGTGTGAAGAGGCGAGGCTGGCCAACGCGGCCGAGGTAGTCTGCTGGGGCACCGGACGAGCGACCCGCGAGTTCCTCTACGTGGATGACGCCGCCGAGGGGATCGTGAGGGCGGCGGAGGTCATGGAGGAACCGGTGCCGATCAACCTTGGCGGGGGCGTGGAGATCGCGATCCACGACCTCGTGGCGAAGATCGCCAGGGCGTGCGGCTATCCAGGCGGGATCACGTGGGACACTTCCAAGCCCGACGGCCAGCCGCGCCGGGCCCTCGATATCTCGCGGGCCAGGAGCCTGCTCGGCTGGGAGCCGAGGCAGGATTTTGACACCGGGCTCGCGGCCACCGTCGCATGGTGGCGGGCACAGCCGGGGGCATGACGTCGCGATCCCCCGCTCCGGACTGATCACGTCACTCCGGCAGCAGGGAACCGTGGCCGAGGATGAACTTCCGAGTCCCCGCCGGCCCGTCGAAGATCACCGTGCCAACCGCCCGTGGACCGGTGCCGCTGATGCCCGAAAGCGTTCCGGCGCCATAGTCCGCATGACGCACCCGCTGGCCCGAATGGAATGACGTCTGTGGCTTCACCAGTCCCGCCAGCGTGGCGGCAAGGTCGGTCGTCGATTGAAACCGTGGCCTTGGCTGCCGGGGTTTTTTCGTCATCGACTCCGGGGCGTCGTCGAGTTCCAGCATGAGGCCTTCGCCATGAGGCCGCATGGCCCGCTGTGGTGACGGCTCGTCTTGGGCGAACTCGTCGGCAGCCCCCGGCCGGTCGATGCAATCGTCCCAGGGCTCACCGGACTCCAGGCCGGTGCCGGATGGCGCCTCCGCGCCGGTCACCACCGTCTCGCTGCCGGTCATCTCGGTGAGAAACAGGCTCGGTGCATTGACCCTCCGCGAACCGCGGTAGTCGCGGAGCCTGGCGCTGCTGGCATGCACCTCTTCCTTGCCACGAGTGATGCCGACAAAGACCAGCCGCCGCTCCTCCTCCATCTGATCGGGGTGGTCGAGGCTTCGCTCGTGCGGCAGGATGCCATCTTCCATCGCGATCATGTAGACGATCGGAAACTCGAGCCCCTTGGCGGCGTGGAAGGTCATGAGGGCCACCCGCTGACCGTCCGCATCCCACACGTCGGTGTCGGCGACCAGGGCCGTGGTTTCGAGAAACGCGGTCAGCGCGTCGTCGCCTCCATCCCCGCGCACGAACGAGTCGTCGAGCTGCTGGGCGGCCGTGATGAGCTCCTCGACGTTCGCCAGACGGTCTTCGCCCTCCTGCTCGTCCTCCGCCTCTTCCGCGAGCATCCGCCGATAGCCGGTGCGTTCGAGCACGGCCTCGATGATCGGTGCGACCCGGTCGCCCGAGTCGGCAGCGAGCCTGGAAAGGTCACGGTGGAGCGACGCGAAGGCCGCCAGTGACTTTCCGGCTCGGGCCGACACGCCCGGGATCGACTGGGCGACGGCCGCCGCCTCGAGAAGACCCATCCGACGCTCGGCGGCCCATGCTCCCGCCTCGTCGAGCGAACGCTTGCCGATGCCCCGCGGCGGGACGTTGACGACCCGGAGCAGGGCCTCGTCGTCGCGAGGATTTTTCAAGAGCCGGAGCCAGGACACCACGTCGCGGATCTCCCGCCGCTTGAAGAATTCCAGTCCTCGGACGAGCTGGTAGGGCACACCGCGGCTTCGAAGCGCGACCTCCAGCGCCCGCGACAGGGCATTGGTACGGAACAGGATCGCGACGTCGCGCGGCTGCCGCACGCCGGAGCCGATCGCATGGGCGATCTCATCGGCGATCCGGTCGGCTTCGTCGTGGCTGGTCGAGTCGAGCACGATCCTCACCGGGCTGCCGGCTTCGGCCTCCGTGACCAGTCGCTTTGGCTTTCGCTTCGAATTGTGGGCGATGAGCCGGTCGGCCGTGCCGAGGATGTTGGCCGTGCGTCGGTAATTGTGCTCCAGCGTCACCACCGTCGCGGACGGATAGTCCCGTTCGAACTCGAGGATGTTGCGGATGCTCGCACCCCGCCATCCGTAGATGGCCTGGTCGGGGTCGCCCGTGACCGCGAGATTCGGATGGTCGATCGAGAGTCCGCGGAGAATGCAGTATTGGACGGCGTTGGTGTCTTGGTATTCATCGACGAGGATCCAGCGATGACGGGCGTCGAGAATCGTCCGCAGGTCGGGGCTGTCCACGAGCAGTTTTGCGACATGCACCAACAGATCGTCGAAGTCGACGGCGTTGCTTTCCAGGAGCATCGACTGGTAGACGGGCCAGAGCTGCTTCGCGACCTCGTCGACCGGCCGGCCCCACCGCGGCTCGAACGATTCGGGCGTGACAAGGTCGTTCTTCGCCCGGCTGATGACCCCGGCGATCCGGCCGATCGGCGTGTGGGAGAGCGAGAGGCCAAGCCGCTTGGCGGCCCGCTTCAACAGGCTTTCGGCGTCGTCGGGATCGAGGATCGAGTAGTCGCTCGTCAGGCCGACATGGCCTGCATGCCGGCGGAGGAGCCTCGCCGCGAAGCGATGAAAGGTGCCCATCTCGACCGGCTGTGGACCGACCAATGCCGTGACACGACGCCGCATCTCGTCGGCCGCTTTGTTGGTGAACGACAGGGCGACGATCTGGTGGGCCGGTACGCCGACATCGATGAGATGGGCGATGCGATGGGTGACCACGCGGGTCTTCCCGCTCCCCGGCCCGGCGAGCACGAGCAGCGGACCCTCCACGTGCGTGGCGGCCTGCCGCTGGGATGGGTTGAGTGAATCGAGCGAGAGACCAGACACGATGGCGATCGCACCACGCGGGTGAACGAAGACGGGCCGTACGGTTCGCGGATGCCGATGCGATCCGGCTGTCAGAACGGACGGCCCGGGAGACTTCCCGAAGTATAGTGCCGCGGAGCTTCCAGACGCGCGGACTCCTGTCGCCCGGAAAAGAATGCGCCGGTCAGCCGGGAGAGCAGCCAGAGCGTGCCCAGTGGAAGGATGATCGTGGAGATCGTGAAGTAGATGGCGAGGTTCACGATCGATTCGCCGATCGCCGCCAGCTGATCGTAAATTTTCCGCGCGCGATCGCCGATCGCATCGACCGGGTTGTACCGCTCCCACCAGGGCCGGTTCGTGTCGGCGGCCTCCACCTGCTCGATCGATCGGGTGGTCGCGGCCACCGCCTCGGACGCCTGTCGGTAGCCAGGCTCGAGGAACCTGTCCGCGACGAGCGAATCGATCCAGCCCGCGGCCGGCAGAGCCAGCCTGGCAAAAAGAGCGAGCCCGAACAGCCGGCGGCTCCAGACGAAAAGCGTGCCTCGTCCGTGGTCGCCGCAGAATACCGCCGCGGCGAGGGCCGCGATGGCCGGCACGAAAAGCCAGATGCCGAGTGTCGCGGCCACCTGCATGCCGAGCCGTTGCACGCCCAAGGCGGTCGTGCTCGCCAGAAGGAGCGAGGCATACTGCTCGACGAGATCGTTGACGGGATCGAGTGCCTGGCCGATGCCGAGGCTCCCGCCGGGGCCGAACGAGAAGCTCACCTCGGAGCTCTGGGCCAGCGAGATCGCGCTATCGAGGCCCCGCGTGGCGGCCAGGGCCGCCAGCGCCCGGGCGAAGGAAGCCTCGACCCAGGCCTCCCCCTTTGTGTCGGCCGCCGGCGCGATTCCCAGGAGGACGACGGCAGCCAAGGCCGCCTGGATCACCGCCCGTGCGGCCGGCGGCTGGAGCCGCTCCGGCAGAAAAGGAAGCCAGCGACCGTCGGCAAGGGATGCGAGATGATCGTCGAGCCCGCCGAGGCGGTGTGTTGTCGCGTCCATGACGGGAGTCCCTCCGATGACGACCTCGGCAGACGCCGCGATGGCGTCGCCGGGTTCAGAACCATCGTACGCCATCGATGGGGTGGCGGGGTGCGGTAGGCAAAAACAGGACTTTTGCACTATAGTGCCGCCGGCTATCACACGGGCGTAGTCGTCCGCGGAGCCCGCGTCACAACGCGACCGTCAACCTACTTTCGAAACCAGCACGGGAGGGACCCCATGCCGCGCGTTCCATATAAAAACCTGACCCAGACCGATGAACTGGCCGAGAAGCTCGAGATGAGCACGGCCGAAATCGGGCTTTCGGTGCGGACCACCAACTGCCTCGAGGAGAAGGGAATCTTCACCGTTCACGATTTGCTGAACTGCACCCGGGCCGACCTCCTCTCGATTTCCAATTTCGGAGAGAAGACACTGGAGGAGGTGTTCAAGGCGTTGGAGAAGATCGGGTTCTTCCGGGCCAACCGGCCTGCCGAAATGAGCGAAGAGCCACGGGAACCGGTTGGGCATGCCTCGTAGCCGGGGGCATGCCTGCCGGTCCTCGCTGCCGGCCGGCGCGCCACTGGCGGGAGGACGATGGTGAGGCTTCCGCGGTTTTTCGAGAAAAAACGGGGTGAACGACGGACCGGTTCCCCGGCATGGGGATCGTTCGGCGAGGCCGCGTTCTATGCGGTCTTGCTGCTGGCAGGGCTCGTCTTCGGAGGCGTGCTTGTCTCCGGCGTGGCCGTTCCAGAGTGGCGGATCAATCACGACTTCGTCGCCGCACGCGGTGTCGTGCTCGCGAAGGGGCTCGTGCGTCGAACACACTTCGACCCTCCCGGCGTGAGCCATGCCACATGGCTGCCATCGTTGCGTCTGCGGTATGCCGTCGATGGCGCGATGCGGGAATCGTGGAGCGGTGGAGCATCGACCACGGCGACCACGGACCGTGGGGCGGCGCTTGCGAAGCTTCAATCGCTCCCGTCGCCAGGCTCCGAGATGCCCTGCTGGTATGACCCGAGCGACCCCGGAACGGTCATTCTTGTGCGGGGCTACAACTGGTGGATGTGGCTGCTCACGCTGCTGCTCCCGGGAGCGCTGGTTGCCTTCGGTGGCAGCGGGCTCGTGCGGGCGGTTCGGGCCTGGGGCAAATCGGAGGAGCACAGGGCTGCCGTCGCCGGGCTTCCCGAAAAACTCGCCCCCATGGCCCATGGACTCTCGGCCGCGCCCGGATTTCCAGGGGTGCCGGCCTGCGACGACCTCATCAACTCGCCCGGGACGATCCTTCGCTATCGGCTTCCGATCGAAAGCCCTGAAAATTGGGCGCTGCTTGGCTTCGGGCTTTTTGCCTTTCTCTGGAACGCCGTGCTCGTGGTGCTGGCCGTCGGAGCCGGGCTCGACCTGATGGGAGGCCGCATCGACTGGCTTCTCATCGGGCTCCTCGTGCCATTCGCGGCGGTGGGCATCGGGGGGATCGTGCTGTTCGTCCGGGGGATGGTGCTGGCCACCGCCGTGGGGCCCACGCAGGTCGAGGTGTCGGATCATCCGCTGTTGCCGGGCAATGCCTACGGCGTGCTGGTGGCGCAGGCCGGGCGCGGATCATTCCGAACACTCGAATTGCTGATCGAGGTCGAGGAGCAGGCGACCTTTCGCCAAGGCACCGACACGCGCACCGAACGGCTGGTCGTCTGGAGCCATCCGGTAAAGCGATGGCACGACGTCGATTTGGCCCCGGGCGCCAGGTTCGAAGCGGAGGCGGTCGTGCGGCTTCCCGACGACGCGATGCACTCCTTTCATTCCGGGCACAATGTCGTGAGCTGGCGTTTCGTGGTCCGCGGTATCCCCGACCGTTGGCCTCCCTTTCGGCGTGTCTTTCCGGTGGTCGTGTTTCCCGGGTCGGCCCCGGTCCGCACCGCACGGCCCGAGGTCGAGGAGGCGGTGCGATGAGCCGCCTCCGCGATTCCTCCCGTGGGCGACCGCGAGTCGAGGTGCAGTTTGGCCGCCCCGATCGCCTCTATCAGCCGCACGATCAGCTTGCGGTTCGGTATGAAATCATGGGACTCGGCACCGAGCAGGTGCGGGCGATCGAGCAATCGATCGTCTGGTATACCGAGGGGAAGGGAGAGGAGGATCTCGGAATCCATCTCTTCGAGCGGATCACCGAGGCCGAGCGACTCCCGCCAGCGACGGCATCGGGTTCGTTCGGAACAAGGCTGCCGGCCAGTCCGCTGACCTACGAGGGCGTGATCGTGAAGGTGCGGTGGTGCGTCCGCGTGAGGATCTTCTTCGATGGTGGCAGGGATTTCGTGTCGGAGCATGTCTTCGACATGGGGGCGATCCCGCCGGTCCGTCTTCAACAGCGGTTGCCGGCAGCCGGAGCGGAGCCGTGATCGGCGGCTCGAATCCGTTCGCGACGAGGTTCACGCAGCCCGGGCGGCTCGTGTCGGTCGATGCGGAGGGTCGCCCGATCGATCTGGTGGCGCTCGTGAAGAGGCTCGACCGCCTTGGAACCGTGGCCGCCCTTCTCGGTCCCCACGGCAGTGGCAAATCGACGCTGATGGTCAACCTCCATGAGGCTGCCGTCGGCATGGGGCGATCGGCCGTTTGCATCCGGCTCCGGTCGCCATGGGATGCTGCGCGGGCCCTTGTGGCGGCGATGGGGATGTCGCGGGGCGGCCTGGTCTTCGTCGACGGGTGGGAATGCGTCGGCCCCGTCGTCCGGTGGATGCTTCGTGCCTCGGCGCGGGCGAGGGGCTGCAGACTGCTCGTGACCTGCCACGATGCCAGATGGCTTCCCGTGCTCGCCCGGTGCCGACCGACGATGGCGGTGCTCGACGCCATCGTGCGACAGTTGTCCGATGCGGCGCCGTGGCTTGGAACGGAGGTCACGGCCATGGATCTTCGAGCGGCGTTCGACCGCCACGGAGGGAATGTCCGCGAGGCTCTCTTCGAGCTTTACGATCGGGTCGAGGAACGCCGGGATCGCCTCGAAGGCCGCTGAAGCCCCTCCGACCGATCCCCCGCGTGACGGTCGTGCCGACCGTACCGATTCTGCCGTGCCGAGCCGGGAAATTCATGAAAGGTGGAAGGGTTTTTTTCCGGCGTGCGCCCTCCGACGCAACCTAGTGTTGGGTGTCGTGGTTTCGCCGTGTATCGGCGAAGCCGCCAACCTTGTCGGAGGATCTGCGATGGTGACACGACGTGCGATGGTGATCGCGCTGCTGGCCGGCGGCGCTCTTTTCGGTGGAGCGAGCCCCTGCGATGCCCAGTGCTGCCTGGAAGGGCTTTTCGCAGGCTGCGGCTCCTGCTTCCGAAAGGCTCCCCCGGCCTACGCCGTGGCCCCGGTCATGGCGCCGATTCCGGCCCCGCCTCCGCCGGTGATGGTGCCGATGCAGCAGGTGAGCTACGTCCCCGAAACGACCTACCAGACCAAATACGAGTGCGTGCCGGTGACGGCATACAAACCATCCTGCGAGGTCGATCCGTGTACTGGCTGTACGCGGGAATGCATGGAGCAGGTCGTGAGCTATCAGCAGCGTCCGGTGAGCGTGCCCGTGACGCAGTATCGAGCCGTCTACTCGACCAAGTACGTTCAGATGCAACCGGGCTACGGGGCGCCGTCGGCCTACGGCGCGCCACCGGCCGCGTATCCGGCCGCCGCGCCGGCCGCCAGCCCCTTCTCGGCGCCGGTGCAGACCTCGCCACAGGCGTGGGGCGCCGCAGGGGCCGATGTGCCACAGCAGTTGATTCCAGGTCAGTCGGGCTTCGCGGCTCCGACGCTGCCCCCCGCGACCATGCCCCCCGCAACAATGCCCCAATCGACCTTCCAGCAGCAGGTCGTTCCCCAAAGCGGCATCTCCGCGGCGACGGTGCCCGCACAGCCGCAGCTTCAGCCGACGGCGCCGCCGGCGCTCGCCCCGACGCCGTCGCTCAAGCCGATTCCAGAACTTCCGCGGACGGCGCCCCAGAATGGATCCAATGCCACCAACGGCAACGGCGGCACTGCCAACGGACAGGCTCCCGCCGCCGGTGCCAACGGCCAGCAACGGCCGTTGGCGGCGCCGTCGCTGGCGCCCGTCCATCCATCGGCCGCCCCGGTGCAGGGGGGAGGACTCAGTGCTCCCGGCATGCCGGTGGTGCCGGGGCCGGGCCCAAGCCCATCGACGGGTGCGTTCCCCAAGCTGCTCGAACCGACCGGACATACGACCCAGTACCATCCGATGGCGATCCCGACCTCGGCCTGGCAGCCCATTCAGCCGGCCATGCCGAGGCAGCAGGTCATGGTTTCCCCTCAGCAGCCGGCCGCGTATGCTTCCGGACAGGCCCGGGGCGGCTATCCCACCGCCGCCTTGCCGATCCGCTCGCAGCAGTAGGGTTCATCTCCTGACCGGCACCGTGGCCGACCGGTCCGCAGGCCGGTGGCGACGTGACCAACAGCGACATCAGTGCCGTCTTCGACCACGTCGCCGATCTGCTGGAGTACGAGGGGGGCAACGTGTTCCGCGTGCGGGCCTACCGCAACGCCGCGAGAACGATTCAGTCGATGGTTGAATCGTTGTCGAGCGTCCGCGGGGATGCCGATCGGAAGCTGACCGACATCGAGGGGATCGGGGCCGATCTCGCCGGCAAGATCGAGGCGCTGCTCGACACGGGTCGGCTTCCGCTGCTCGACGATCTCCAGAAGCGGGTTCCCGCCGTCGTCTTCGAACTGATGCGGGTGCCCGGGTTGGGGCCCAAGAAGGTCAAGGCGCTGGTCGATGGACTGGGCATCGATTCGCTCGATTCGCTCGAAAAGGCATGCCAGGAGGGGCGAGTCCGCGATCTGAAGGGCTTCGGGGCGAAGACGGAGGCCGCCATCCTCGAAAACATCGCCTTCGCCAAGAGCCCCGAGCACTCGCGGCTGCTCTGGGAGGAGGCCGACGCGATCGTGCAGCCGCTCGTAGAGTGGATGCGGCGGTGTCCGGCGGTGCGGCAGGTGGAGGGGGCGGGCAGCTGGCGGCGCGGCCGTGAGACGGTCGGCGACCTCGACATCGTGGCCGACAGCGACGACGCCGGTGCCGTGATGGATCATCTTCAATCGTGGCAGGAGTGTGGCGATCTCCTGCTGCGTGGCGACACGAAGATGAGCGTTCGCGGGCCACGGGGTGTCCAGATCGATCTCCGCGTGGTCGATCATGGCTCGTTCGGCGCCGCGCTCCAGTATTTCACCGGCTCGAAGGATCACAACGTGCGGCTGCGTTCCCGTGCCAGGGACCGCTCGCTGACGATCAACGAATACGGCGTCTTCCGGCTCGTTCCCGGCGACGATGGAACCGCCACGCCGGTGCGGGGAAAGGCCGTCGCGGGCCGCACGGAGAAGGATGTCTACGAAGCCGTCGGCCTTCCGTGGATTCCACCAGAGATCCGCGAGGGGGGAGACGAGATCGCCGTGGCCGAATCGGGAGAGCTGCCCGACCTGGTCACGCTCGACGACATCCGCGGTGACCTCCACATGCATACCACCGCCACCGACGGCGAGGCGACGATCGGCGAGATGCTGCGGGCGGCGATCGCGCACGGGCTCGAATACATTGCCATCACCGACCATGGCCAGCGGGTGACGATGGCTCACGGCCTCGATCGCAGGCGGCTTTTGAAACAGTGGGCCGAGATCGATCGGATCAACGAGTCGCTCCGCGAGGAGGGCACGCCGCCGATCGTGGTGCTCAAGGGCATCGAAGTCGACATGCTCGAGAAGGGTGGTCTCGATCTCCCCGACGACGTCTTGGAGCAGGCCGACTGGGTGGTGGCCAGCCTGCACTACGGTCAAAACCAGCCTCGCGACCGGATCACGAAGCGGATCATCGAGGCCATCGAGAATCCAAACGTCAGCGTGATCGGCCATCCGACCGGCCGGCTGATCAATCGCCGGCCCGCCTACGACGTCGACATGGAGGCGATCATCGAGGCGGCGGCCAGGACCGGGACCTTCCTCGAGATCAACGCCAATCCGTGGCGGCTCGACCTCGACGATCACCATGCACGAGCGGCGAAGGCGGCCGGGGTGAAGCTCGTGATCTCCACGGATGCCCATTCCACACGTGGCCTCGACGTGATGCGGTGCGGCGTGCTCCAGGCACGGCGTGCCGGCCTGGAGGCGAAGGATGTCGCCAACACCCGCACGCTCGCCCAGCTGAGAAAACTCCTGACATAGGGCCTGGCTTCAGCCGGGCATGTCTTCACGCTCAACCCGACTCAGGGCTGCCCACGCCCTCGTGCGGACGTTCGCAGATGCCCTCCAGGCATCTGCTCTCTGCATGTCCACTTCGCTTCGCCATCCATGGCTTCGCTCGCTCCCATAGCCCGCTCGAGGGTGTGGGCAGCCCCGAGCCTCCGGCCAAAGAACCAAATACTGAGTACGAAGAGCCCGAAGCCTCGCCGACATGAATTCGGTCGTTTCTTGTCCGGGGCTGACCGTGCCACGGAGACGGCGTTGGCAGCAAGCGCAGGCAGGATGCCGAGAGCGCAGCTGGCATCGAGCGAACGAAGGGCACGATGCCCTTCGTGAGCGTCCGGCGATGTGGCACGGTCAGCCCCGGACGTCCGCGTGGATCAGCCGAAGAGGGTTACGGTGATTTCACACATCGAAAGCCGATGTGATTGGTGCCGCTCGACACTTCCCCTTTGCCACGGGTGCCGACGATGGAGCGGGCGCAGTACGACTCTGAGCAGAGGAACGAGCCGCCGCGTTGCGCACGTTTGGGCACGCCGGGCTCCTGAGGGTCGAGGCTGTCGTTCGGGCCCGTGGGGTTGCGGATGCCCTGACGCGCGGCGCGGACCTGCCCGGCGTAGGTGTCGGGCCGGTACCAGTCGGAACACCACTCCCACACGTTGCCCGACATATCGTGAAGGCCAAAGGCGTTGGGCGGATAGGTCGCGACCGGGGCGATCCCCGTGAAGCCGTCCTCGGCCGTATTGTCTTCGGGAAACTGCCCCTGCCAGGTGTTGGCCATCCAGCGGCCGTCAGGACGGAATTCGTTGCCCCAGGGATACATCGCCCCCTCGAGGCCACCGCGGGCGGCACGCTCCCACTCGGCCTCGGTGGGCAGCCGCTTGCCCGCCCAGGTCGCATAGGCGGCGGCGTCGTCGTAGGCCACGTGCACGACAGGATCGTCGTCGTGCCCTTCGATCGAACTGTCGGGGCCGAACGGGTGGCGCCAGTTGGCACCTTTGACGTAGTTCCACCAGCGGAGATGGTTGTCGAGTGGCACGGGTTTGTCCGGCGGCGTGAAGACGACCGCGCCGGCGACAAGGTTCTCCGTCGGCGCGTCGGGGACCTCTTCGGCGGTCGGTGCCTTTTCAGCGACGGTCACGTAGCCCGTGGCCTTCACGAACGCGGCGAACTGGGCGTTGGTGACCTCCGTCGTGTCCATCCAGAATCCGTCCACGTGCACGCGGTGAATGGGACGGGCGTCGTTCATCGGGTCGGGACCACCGTGCGGCAGGCCACGGGGGTCGGGGCATCCCATGTCGAACTGTCCTGCAGGAATCCAGACCATGCCCGGCGGCGGCACCGCCGGGCTGCAGCCGGCCAGGGAAACCAGGCATGCCCACGCGATCCACCCAGCGAGGAGACGCTGGCTTGGGTCACGCAGGGCGGCGGCGCAGGGTGCGGTCGAACGTGCGGAGCAACGCGGCACGACGGTCGTCATCCCACCATGCCGAAAAATCCTTGCGAGCCCGCTTTGCACGCTGTTCCTCCTCGCGGCGCAGCCGGTCGATGGCGTCGCGGTGCGCCTTGGCGTCGGCATCCCGCGACCATCGGCGGAACCGGTCCGCCGCCGAGGCGTGGTCCGTGAAATCGCCGAGCGTCTCCTGCAGCTGCTCCAGGGCATGGTAGCAGTTGGCACGGGCACGGGGTGGCAAGACGGAGGCGAAAATCTCGAGGGCATACCGCAGTTTTTTCCCCTCGACTCGAAACGCATGCAAGGCGGCTGCGTCGTGCATCTTGCGATCGGCTTTCTCGAAGAATCGCCCGACGAGCCCGGGGAGACGGCGGCGGGCGTAGACGCCGAAGCTGGCCTGCGACGGGCGATTGGCCAGCCGCTCGAGCAGGCGTTCCATGCGCCCGGGCCAGTCGGCCTCGAGCAGGCGCTCGTATCGGTCGCGGATCGGCTGCCGCGAGTTCGGCCGCTGCCTGGAGAGCATGGCGACGAGCCGCGTTCGGGCCGCTCGGCCGGGGATCGACGGCATGGACGGCCGCGGCACTGCCCGTTGGGGGGCGTCGAGATCGCGGCGCAGGCGTGCCGTGAGCACGTCGAGATCGCGAGCCTCGCCGGCGGCTCGTCGGAGCCGACGCAAGTGCTTCTTGAACCAGGCCAGTCGCTTCTCCGGCAGCAGCGTGTCGAAGGCATCCAATGCCGCCAGCGCCCGGCGACTGGCCACCCGGAGCTGATGCACCTGTTCAGGATCACCGCCGGGTTCGCAGGCCCGCGGAAGGGATGACCAGACCGCCGTAAGGCGTTTGCGAATGGTCCTCGCGGCGACGGCGGTTGCAGGCGTGCTCCCGTCGTCGCGGACGATCCAACGGCTCGGTGCTTTCATGGAAACGACCCCGACGGAGAGGAGTCTATCCGCGGGAGATGAGGCCATTCCAGAGACGGCCCTGGCGCACGGGATTTCTGAGGCCGTGGCCTGTGGCACACCCTCGGGGAGCCATCACCGTTTCTTGGTGACGGCGACTTCAGATGCGAAGATCGTGCCCGAGGCCATGGCCCCCTCGCCCGTCCACAGACGGCCGGTCAGACGGACGTGATCCCCCGGCGCGATGTATTCGAGCTGGGCTGCGTCGAAGCGAACCACAACATCCTCGGACAGGGTAAGGATCACCCGCCGAATACGCCCCGCGGTGATCTTCAGTGTGAGCGTGCCGTTGCGGCATGTGGCGACGGTTCCGACGATCTCGCCGCGTGTCTCGGGCTCCACGACCGGCGGTTCAAAATCATCGGGGGGTGTGATGATCTCGATGGTCTCGACCCGGTCGATCCCTTTTCCCGCAGCATCGACCATGCCTTGGAGACGAACGATCATGCCGGGAGCGATGACCGCGGCCGATGCGGGGCCGGTCACGCTCAGCGCCGAGACGCCCGCGGGATGGAGCTGCGCCACGTAGAGCGGCTCGTCGTGTCGAGCGGGGCCGGCTTCGACGAACGCGATCATGCCACCGGCCACGGTGCCGGTGCATCCCTTGACGATGCCGGTGAAGGCCGTCTCAGGCAGCAGGTCGATCTGCACCTTGTTGTTTTCGACGGGCACCGTGATCGCCTTGTTGGTGCCTCGGCATGCTCCCAGTTTCCAGAGCCGCTCGTAGGCCTTTTGCATGGCGGCCGATTTGTAGAAGATGCCCCACTGAATCGTGCCATCCTCGGCGATCGGGGGTGGCGGGGGCTGGATGCCGGCGTATCCCTGCCCGAGAGCAGGAAGAGACGTCGTCGCGAGCGAGAGCATCGCGAGCCAACAGGCGACGCGGGCAAACGGGTGTCGCATCGGGCCACTCCGGGATCGGCCGGGGTCTCGCCGCCGCATGGCGGACTCTCCCTCGACCCTACCTTCCCGTATCGGCCAATTCAAAAGCCTGCGCCCAGTCGACCCGTTGTAAAGGTCACGAACGGAACTTTTGGCGCTACAGCACGTCCGGCTCTTCGTCGATCGTGGCCACCTCGCCGCCCGCTTCGGCCGACTGAGGGGCCTCCTCGCCGGCTGGCGCGGCGGCCAGGAGCGGGAAGTCGCGGGCAAGCACGCTTTCCCGGTCGAGCCGCAGGGATTCCAGCGCCTCTGGCCGGACTCGGACTTCCGCCGACTGGAACGTGTTGAAACCCGTGCCTGCCGGGATCAGGTGGCCCAGGATCACGTTCTCCTTCAGGCCAACGAGGTTGTCCACCTTGCCGGCCAGGGCCGCCTCGGTGAGCACCTTGGTGGTTTCCTGAAAACTGGCCGCCGAGATGAAGCTCGAGCTCTGCACGCTGGCCTTCGTAATGCCGAGCAGCTGCGTGCTGGCCGTGGCGGGCTTCGGCTTGGTGCCCTTGGCCGCGGCACCGCCCAGCGCCTCGATCGTGGCATTGGTCTGGGCGAGCAGATCCTTGGGGACGACGCTGCCGACGGCGAACTCGCTGTCGCCCTTGTCGGTGATCCTCAAGGAGCTGGCGATCCGCTCGTTGGCCTTTCGGAACTCGAACTTGTCGAGCACGCTGCCCGGCAGGAGGTTCGTGTCGCCGACCGTCTCGATCTTCACCTTCCGCAGCATCTGCGAGACGATGATTTCGATGTGCTTGTCGTCGATGTCGACCCGCTGGCTGCGGTAGACGTTTTGGATTTCACGGACGAGGTATTGCTGAACGGCTTCCTCGCCCGAGATCCGCAGGATGTCGTGGGGCACGAGCGGGCCATCGACGAGCGCCTCGCCTGCACGCACGATGTCGCCGGCGTGCACCCGGAGGTGCTTGCCGTGCGTGATCAGGTGCTCCCGCTCCATGCCGCTCTCGTTCTTGACGATGATCGTTCGCTTTCCGCGACGCTTCTCGCCGAGCAGTTCCACCTTGCCGTCGATCTCGGCCATGATCGCCGGATCCTTCGGCTTGCGGGCCTCGAAGATCTCCGTCACGCGGGGCAGACCGCCGGTGATGTCCTGCGTGCCCGCCGCCTCGCGGGGCGTCTTCGCCAGGACGTGGCCGGCCTTGACCGTCTCCCCTTCCACCACCTCGATGTAGGCCTTTTCAGGGAGGTAATAGAACTCCAGGATCTTGCCCGACTCGTCTTCGAGCACGACCTGCGGGTGATAGACGCCCTTGTGCTCCATGATCATGCGGCGCATGTGGCCGCTGGGATCCTTTTCGAGACGCACCGTCTCGCCCTCGATGACTTCCTCATAGCGGACGCGGCCCGCCACTTCGGAGAGGATTGGGATCGAGTGAGGGTCCCACTGCACGAGAACCGTGCCCGGCTTGACCTCGTCGTTTTCCTTCACCTTGAGGATGGCGCCGGCGGGGATGTCGAACTTCTCCAGTTCGTTCCCCTTGTCGTCGATGATCGCGATTTCGCCGTTGCGGGCCAGCACGATCTGCTCGCCCGTCTCGCTCTGCACGGTGCGGAGCCGCGTGAAACGGACGGTGCCCGCCTTCTTCGCCTTGCTCTCGCTCTCCTCGATGGCGCGTTGGCCGACGCCACCGATGTGGAACGTCCGCATCGTCAGCTGCGTGCCGGGCTCGCCGATGCTCTGGGCGGCGATGATGCCCACCGCCATGCCCTCCTCGACGAGCGAGCCGGTCGACAAGTCCATGCCGTAGCAGAGACGGCAGACGCCGAGCGGCGCCTCGCAGGTGAGCGCGCTACGGACCTGGATCTTCTCCAGGCCGAGTGCCTCGATCTGCCGGGCGATCGGCACCGTGATCAGCTCGTTTTCGTTGACGACCACCTCGTCGGTCTTGGAGTTGCGGATGTCGGAGAGGCTCACGCGGCCGCGGATGCTGTCGGCGAGGCTCACCTCGACCTTCTCACCACGGTACATGACCCCCTTGGTGATTCCCTGGGTGGTCCCGCAGTCGTGCATCGTGACGACCACGTTTTGGGCCACGTCGGCGAGCTTGCGGGTGAGGTAGCCCGAGTCGGCCGTCTTGAGGGCCGTGTCGGCCAGACCCTTTCGGGCGCCGTGGGTCGAGCTGAAATACTCGAGCACGGTGAGGCCCTCACGGAAGTTGGCCTTGATCGGCGTCTCGATGATCTTGCCCGACGGCTTGGCCATCAGGCCTCGCATGCCGGCTAGCTGGCGGATCTGCTCGACGCCACCGCGGGCGCCGGAATGGGCCATGAGGTAGATCGGGTTCACATAGCCGGGGCGACGGGCGTCCTGCTCGAGCTCGGCCATCATGTCCTTGGTGATCTGCTCGCGGGCGTGCGTCCATGTGTCGAGCACCTGGTTGTACCGCTCGCCGTCGGTGATCACGCCGCGCTGGTAGAGCTTCATGATCTTCATGACGCCCTTCTCCGCCTCGCCGATGATCCGTGACTTGTTGGCCGGGGTGATCAGGTCGTCGGTGGCGAACGACAGGCCGCTCTTGGTGCTCCAGCTGAAGCCGACGCGGTTCATGTCGTCGAGCAGGTCGATGGTCTTCCGGCGACCGAGCGACTGATAGCAGTCCGAGATCACGCGAGCCAATTCGCTCGACCGCATCGGGATGTTGTAGAAGAGCATCCCCTCGGGCAGGATCGAGTTGAACAGAACACGACCGGCGGTGGTCTCGATCACGGCGCCCGGCTTGCCCGGGGCGGCTCCCTCGATCTTGAGGCTTCGCTTCGGGGGAAGCTTGACCTTGATCTTGGCGTGGGTGTCGACCTTTCCGAGGGAATGCGCCAGCTCCACCTCGGCGAAGCTCTTGAAGACCATTCCCTCGCCCGGCCGGCCGGGCAGCGACATCGTGAGGTAGTAGCAGCCCATCACCACGTCCTGCGAGGGCGAGATGATCGGGGCGCCGTTGGCGGGACTGAAGATGTTGTTTGTCGAGAGCATCAGCGTGTGGGCCTCGACCTGGGCCTCGATCGACAGCGGCAGGTGGACGGCCATCTGATCGCCGTCGAAGTCGGCGTTGAATCCTTTGCAGACGAGGGGATGGAGCTTGATGGCGTTGCCCTCGACGAGCACCGGCTCGAACGCCTGGATCCCCATGCGATGGAGCGTGGGAGCGCGATTGAGGAGGACCGGATGGTTGTGGATGACCTCCTCGAGGATGTCCCACACCTCGGCGTCCTTCCGCTCGAGCATCTTCTTGGCGCTCTTGATCGTGTCGGCGTGGCCGAGTTCCTTGAGCCGCCGGATGATGAACGGCTGGTAGAGCTCCAGGGCGATCTTCTTCGGCAGGCCGCACTGGTGGAGCCGCAGCGTGGGGCCCACCACGATCACCGACCGGGCGGAGTAGTCGACCCGCTTGCCCAGCAGGTTCTCGCGGAACCGGCCCTGCTTCCCCTTGATCATGTCGGTGAGGCTCTTGAGCGGGCGGTTGCTCGAGGCGAGCAACGGCCGCTTGCAGCGGGTGTTGTCGAACAGCGCGTCGACCGCCTGCTGCAGCAGCCGCTTCTCGTTGCGGATGATGACCTCCGGCGCGTTCAGGTCGACGAGCTTCTTGAGGCGGTTGTTGCGGTTGATGATCCGGCGATAGAGGTCGTTGAGGTCGCTCGTGGCGAAGTTGCCGCTGTCGAGCATCACCAGCGGCCGCAGGTCCGGCGGGATCACCGGGATCACGTCGAGCACCATCCACTCGGGCTTGTTCTCGCTGTCGCGGATCGCCTCGACGATCTTCAGCCGGTTGACGAGATCCTTCTTCTTCTGCTTGGAGTTCGTCGTCGCGAGCTCCTCGCGGAGCTCCTTGGAGAGCCGCACGAGGTCGAGGCCGAGGAGCAGCTTGCGGACCGCCTCGGCGCCCATCTCGGCGTCGAACGAGCCCTCGCCGTGCGTGGCCCGGGCCTCGCGATACTCCTCCTCCGTGAGCAGCTGCTGCTTCTTCAGCGGCGTGTCCTTCGGGTCGAGGACCACGTAGTCCTGGAAGTAGATCACCTTCTCCAGGCTCGAGGTCTTCATGTCCAAAAGCGCGCCCAGGCGGCTCGGCATGGCCTTGAAGAACCAGATGTGGACGACCGGCGCAGCCAGCTCGATGTGGCCCATCCGCTTGCGGCGCACCCGCGAGTGCGTGACCTTCACGCCGCAGCGGTCGCAGATCATGCCCTTGTACTTCATCCCGCGGTACTTGCCGCAGGAGCACTCCCAGTCCTTTTCCGGGCCGAAGATCTTCTCGCACATCAGGCCGTCCTTTTCGGGACGGTACGTGCGGTAATTGATCGTCTCGGGCTTCTTGACTTCCCCGAACGACCAACTGCGGATGTCGTGCGGCCGCGCGAGGCTGATCTTCACGGCCGAGTAGTCGTTGACGCGATCGTAGGTGGCTTCACCGATGCTCACGTGTCAGAT
>JBJTDB010000158.1:0-1441 GCA_046092145.1 Planctomycetia bacterium
CGAGTGATAGGGGACCGAATGATTGTCGTAGCGTTGTTCCCAGCCCTCCCGCACGAGCCCAGACTTGGCCACGGCTTCGACATCGGGCCAGACGGCCAGCGTCACGACGTCGGCGTCGAGACCATCGATCACGGCCCGCGCTTGGCTGCCCGAAGCGGCATGCGACTGTTTGATCGTCACCTTCCGGCCATGCTCGGCCCCATACCGTTTCGCGAAGGCATCGTTGATCTCGCGGTAGAGTTCGCGTGTCGGATCGTAGGAAACGTTCAGAAGAGTGATCGGGCCATCGGCGGCGACGGCGGTACCGCCCAGACCGACCAGGAGAAGTGCGGCGAGGAGCAACGCGGTGAACGCACGGCGGGGGAGCAGAGGCATCGGGATGGTCTCGCGTGAGCCTATGGATGCGAATCGGACGACGCGAGGCGGAATGGCTGCAACGGGCGTGCCAACGGCCAAAAACCCAAAAACCAGACGGCCATGTCACCGGCAGATTGCCTGAAATCAAGAAAATTAAACCAAAAAAGATATCCCGTGCTATTTGATGGATATTCTTCCGTTACATATGATGGAAAACCATTACATGAGACGACCTGTTTCAATTTATCTGTCGGAGCATCAGGCCGATGGCTCAACCGCACGATCTTCTGTCTGACGTTTGGCGGGAGGCCTGCCGTCACATCGAAATCGAGGGCTCCTCGGCGGCGATCGCGGAATGCATCGCAAGCCACCTGAAGCTGCGGTCGCTCGCAGTGCTGCGCGTCGGGGCCACCGACAAGACCGTCGAACCGCTCGCCGTCGGCGCCCCGCCCGGTTCGGCGGCGATGCAGCTGCGGTCCGCCACAGTGCCTCCGAGGACCTGGCGCCGACTCGCACCCTGGCTCCGGAGCGATGAGCTGATCGGGCTTGGCGATTCCATCGCGGAAGGATGGCTTTCGTCGATCCTGCCCGAAGGGATCAACGCCGACGTCGTCGCCGGCCCATTGCGATCCAGCGACGGAGCCGGCGGAATCCTCGTGGTCATCGCCTCTCCTGGAACTCAATTTTCACCGATCGACCACCGGACGGTGAAGGGCCTGCTCGAGCCCTTCGCCGTGGCTCTTGAAAACGACATGCGGCTGCACGAGTTGCGATCCTTGCGGGAAGCCGCCGAGGCGGACCGGGAACGGCTCCTGACCCGACTCGGCCGCCAGGACGTCAACGAGGAGGTGGTTGGCAGCCGCACCGGCCTGCGGCATGTGATGGCCCGCGTGCATCTCGTGGCCCAGTCAGACGTGCCGGTGCTGATCCTCGGCGAAACGGGAACGGGCAAGGAGGTGGTCTCGCGGGCCATCCACGGCCGGTCCGCCCGCGCCGACGGGCCGTTCATCCGCGTGAATTGCGGCGCGATCCCTTCCGAACTGGTTGATTCCCAGCTCTTCGGCCACGAGAAGGGGAGCTTCAC